>DATDCV010000636.1:0-27734 GCA_036524155.1 Verrucomicrobiia bacterium | reverse complement strand
GGCGCTTCGTGGGCTGGCGAAGGAAGCTGGTGCGAAGGCGGTGTTTTGGAATCGACGCTACGAGCCAACGATGATCGCGCTCGATGCGAAGGTGATGCAGCGTTTGCGCACGGAGGGCTTGGCCATCGAGACCTTCAATGCCGCCCTGCTGCACGAGCCGTCTACCATTCATAACCAGAGCGGCAAACCATTCCGAGTGTTCACACCATTCTGGAAGCATTGCCTCAATCGGCCCGACCCTGCCGGGCCTTTGCCCGCGCCCCCAAATCTGCTACCACCGGTGAACTGGCCTAAGTCACTCGCCCTCGACCAACTCGAACTCGAACCGAAGCTCAACTGGGCTGAGGGAATGCACGCCGCCTGGCAGCCGGGTGCCGACGGCGCGACCGAAAACCTGAAGACCTTCCTCGCGCAAGCTTTCGACCGCTACTCCGACCTGCGCAACCGCCCCAATCTCGTCGGCACGTCCCGACTTTCGCCGCACTTGCACTTCGGCGAGATCAGCCCGCGACAGGTCTGGCACACCCTGGCGCGCTGGGCGTCGAAACACGGGCTGCCGGTCGAAGCATGGAGAAATTCTCAGTTCCTCGCCGAGCTCGGCTGGCGCGAATTCGCGCATCACTTGCTCTATCACTTTCCGCAAACGCCCACTGAGCCGTTGCGAGCCGAATTCAATGAATTTCCGTGGCGTAAGGCGGCGACTTGGCTGCAGGCCTGGCAACGCGGCCAAACCGGCTTCCCGATTGTGGATGCCGGAATGCGCGAGTTGTGGGCGACTGGCTGGATGCACAATCGCGTGCGAATGATCGTCGCGTCCTTTCTTGTCAAGGACTTGTTGATCTCGTGGCAGAACGGAGCGCGCTGGTTCTGGAGCACGCTCGTGGATGCTGACCTTGCGAACAACACGCTAGGCTGGCAATGGACCTCCGGCTGCGGCGCGGACGCTGCACCTTACTTCCGTGTCTTCAATCCCACAAGCCAGGGCGAGAAGTTCGATCCTGAAGGGGATTACGTCCGCCGGTGGTGTCCGGAGATCGCGCGGCTGTCCGCCGAGTGGATTCACCGACCGGACAAAGCGCCGACAGCCATTCTGCGCGCTGCCGGCGTCGAACTCGGCCGGAATTATCCGCAACCGATTGTCAGCCATGCCATCGCGCGCGACGTCGCCTTGGAAGCCTTCGCGCGAGCTAAGGCCCATGCACGCCGGACCGAAGTGATGTTGAGCACCAAGGGTCGCAGCCAAGCAAATCCTCCGACTGGTACTGTGCGAACTGGCTTAGGACGTTGCGTGGATGGCCATAGGTATGGTGGCTGATCTTTCCACCAAGGTTGTTTTTGCCGGGATGTTGCGGGGTATCGCAAGCTCCGCGGAGAAAAGCGCATGACGGTTCGTGAATTCAAAACCGAGTTTTGGCTGCCGGTTCCACCGGCCGGGCTGTTTCCGTTTTTCGGAGACGCGGTCAACCTCGATACCCTCACTCCGCCCTGGCTGCATTTTTGCATCCTCACACCGCGGCCGATCGTCATGCGCGAGGGAACGCTGATTGACTACCGGCTCCGGGTTCACGGGCTTCCAATCCGCTGGCGCACGCGCATCAGCGCCTGGCAGCCACCGCATCGCTTCGTGGACGAGCAGCTTCGGGGGCCGTATCGCCAGTGGATTCACGAGCACACCTTCGAGCCCCGCGACGGCGGCACACTAGCCCGCGACGTGGTGCGCTATGCCGTGCCGTTCGACGCCCTATTGCATCGGTGGTTTGTGCGACCAGACATCGACAAGATTTTCGAGTTTCGGACAGCAGAGCTGAAGCGTCTTTTCACGTCCGCTGCTGCGTGCCAATGACTGCGACGTTGGATGACCGTAAACTCGTCAAGAATAACCCAATCGAACAACATCATGCTTATGACAGATAAGAAGTTCGTTTCCCCTCATTTGTTGTCACCCTTTAACCTCCATGGCCTGGTTCTCCGCAACCGCGTGGTCATGGCGCCGCTCACGCGCGCCCGCGCTGGAAGAGAACGGATCCCCAACGAGCTCATGGCCGAATACTACGCCCAACGCGCATCGGCCGGACTGATCATCACCGAGGCCACAGTCATTTCCGAGCAAGGCTTCGGCTGGGTGGATTCGCCAGGCATTTACAACGACGCGCAGGTGGCGGGTTGGAAGAAAACTACCGCTGGGCTCCGTGCCAAAGGCACGCCAGTGTTCCTCCAAATCTGGCACTGCGGGCGCGCCTCGCACAGCAGCTTCCACGGCGGCAATCCCGCGGTGTCGGCTTCGGCCATCAAGCTCAACGGCGACTACATCCACACGCCAATCGGCAAGCAACCTTACGAAACGCCTCGCGCGTTGGAGACGGCCGAAGTTGCTGTGGTCGTGCAGGATTACCGGCGGGCGGCCGAGCGGGCGAAGGCGGCGGGTTTCGACGGCGTCGAAATTCATCCGGCCAACGGTTACTTGATTGACCAATTTCTCCAGTCGCGGACGAACCACCGGACCGATCACTACGGCGGGAGCCTCGAGAACCGCTTCCGTTTTCTGAAGGAAATCGTCGAGGCTATCGTCAACGTCCTGCCCGCCAACCGCGTGGGTGTGCGACTTTCGCCCAACGGCAATTTCAACGACATGGGATCGCCGGATTACCGCGAGACTTTCACTTATGTCGCCAAAGAACTGAACGCCTATGGACTGGCATACCTGCACGTGGTGGATGGCCTGGCGTTTGGTTTCCACGAACTGGGCCAGCCGATGACGCTCCCGGAATTTCGCGCCGTGTTCAAGGGGCCGCTGATGGGCTGTTGCGGTTATACGCAGGAAACGGCTGAGGCGGCCATCGGTTCGGGCCAAGCCGACTTCATTGCCTTCGGCCGAGCTTACCTGAGCAATCCGGACCTAGTGGAACGCTTCGCCAACGGGTGGGAATTGAATCCGCCGGCAGACATGAAAGTATGGTCCGCGCCGACCGCGCAAGGCTACACGGACTTCCCATTCCATTGCCTGACTCCACGCCCATGAAAGTCTTCATTGTGTACGCCCACGCTGAGCCGAAGAGTTTCAACGGCGCTTTGTTTCAAACAGCGCAAGAGACTTTGATCGCCGCCGGCCATACCGTGGCGACTTCCGATCTTTATGCCATGCAGTTCGATCCGGTTTCTGACAGACGGAATTTCACCACGGTCAAGAACCCGGAGTTCTTCAAGCAGCAGATTGAGGAGATGCACGCCACCGAGGTCGGCGGGTTCGCGCCCGATGTCGAGGCAGAGTTGGGCAAGATGGAAACCTGCGACCTGATGATCTGGCAATTTCCGCTCTGGTGGTTCGGGCTGCCGGGAATCCTCAAGGGCTGGGCGGACCGGGTGTTTGCGATGGGTCGCACCTACGGCGGCGAACGCTTTTACGAGAATGGGGTCTTCAAGGGAAAGCGGGCGTTGTTGTCAGTAACAACCGGTGGGCCGGAAGCGGTTTACCAGAAGGGCGGATGGAATGGCGACATTCACGCGATCCTGCGGCCGATCCATCGCGGCATTTTGCGGTTCACGGGTTGGGACGTGCTCGCGCCGAACATCGTCTATGCGCCCGTCCGCGTCTCGGCTGAAGAACGCCAAGTGCGGCTGAATGGCTGGGCGGCACGGTTGCTCAGCATCGATTCCGAAAGACCGATTGAAGTGGGCGAATACTAGGTCCCCAAGCCGCCGGGATGAAATGACCAGACTTTGGAAATCAATTCAGCCAGCCGCCCTGCACGTTCTGTGGGGCGCCAACCTGAGGCTAAATGCAAATTGCGTTAGGGGGAGTGCTGTTCCGGACCGAGGAGCCTGGATTTGTTTGAGCGCTTGAACAACTCGGTTTGCGCGGCTGTTGTTATCACTACGGCGGCGGGGTGGACAATCCTCCTTTCGGCCGTAATCGCATAAAATTGTTGCTGACATCCATCGGCCGCTCCGATCTCTCGAAGTTGGAAGCGAGCGGCGGCCTCCGAAACTACGACTTTGCAGATGGGGACGAAACCCTTCTCATCCGCAGCCATTACGTTCATTAAAGCCGCATCATCAAACTCGCCAATGACCCGCGGGCGGATCTGCTTTTCTTGAAACCACTTTTCGAGGGACCGTCGCATGGCCGTATTCTCGCTCGGCAGGAGTGCGGGAGCGTCGTTCAGTGTGCCGGGAAATCCTTTGCGGAGGCAAGCGGCCAGCTTGGTGGTAGCGCAGAAGCACACTGCCGATTCGCCCAGGAGGTGCGTGAACGCCCTGAACTTGAGGCCGCTGGAAGCCGGTTCGTCAGCGAGCACGATGTCCAGTTTGTGTGCGGCTAGCTGCGCCAGCAGGTCCTCCATTTTTCCTTCGCGACAGAGAATGTGCACGGTTTGAGGCATGGTTAGTACCGGTTTAACAATCTCGTTGACTACCAGCTTAGGGAGAGCATCCGCGACGCCCACATAAAAGCGGAGCGATTGGAGCCCCGGCCGCTGTTTGACCGCGCGCATCATTTCGGCGCCTAGGCCGAAGATTTCCTCGGCATAGCGCAATACCACCTGGCCGGCGTCCGTCAGGACATTGGAACGCCCGCTGCGGCGGAAAAGCGGCTCACCGACCGCATCCTCAAGCTCCTTGATCTGCTCCGAGATAGAAGGCTGCGACACGTGCAGCTTGTCCGCGGCGCGCTTGAGGCCTCCCTCCTTAGCCACAACCCAGAAATAGCGCAGGTGATGATAATTAAGCCATTCCATGCCCGGAACAATGGTTCGGATTATCCGAAGTGTCCATTCGAAAGCTCGTATTAGTCGGGTCCCTCCTCCGAATGCACTTTGCCCCCGTCAACGCCGGACGCCTGCCACTTCGGGTGAAGCGAAAGCGAAAGGCAACAACTGAAAGCGAAGAGACGAAATATGATTTGGATTCTGTTCATTGCCACGATGGCGCTGTCGCTCTGGGCGGCGGCGCGGGTCAAATCAATCTATAGCCGTTACAGCCAACTACCTGTGCGTTCGGGCCTCTCCGGCGCGGAAGTGGCGGCAGAGATTCTCCGACGTAAGGGCATCTATGATGTCGAGATCGCCGAGGGCGAAGGGATGCTGGGCGATCACTACGATCCACTGCACAAGCGGCTCGTGCTTTCGCCGGATAACTTTCACGGCCGCACCGCCGCGGCGCTGGGCGTGGCCGCGCACGAGGCGGGCCACGCGATCCAGCACGCGCGCGCCTATCGGCCGCTGCATTGGCGCATGGCGGCGGTGGGGATCACCACCTTCGCCGGCCAGGTTGTCATGTGGTTGCCGCTGGTGGGCATGTTCACGGGCTTGATCGAGCCGCTGACGGGCGCGCTCGTCATGGCTTCGGCCTGGGGCGTGATCATGCTGTTCAACCTGGTCACCTTGCCGGTGGAGTTCGACGCCTCGCGCCGGGCGAAGGCGGTCCTCGCGGACTTCGGCTTCATCGCGCCCGGTGAAGAAGCCCTCGGCGTCAAGAAGGTCCTGGACGCGGCGGCCTGGACGTACGTGGCGGCGTTCGTCACCTCGCTTGTCTACTTACTTTGGCACCTGCTGCCGCTCCTGGGCGGGCGGCAGCGCGATTAAAGGCTACTACCAAGTTGCGTGAACCAACAAACAAAAACAGCAAGACTGATTATGAAAGACACCATTCTGAGTCCTGGCGAGAAGATTCATGTGCTGCATCGGTTCGACAGAGAAATGCGACGCCACTTCGTGGGCGAAGTCGAGGCGTGGCAAAACAACCTCGCCCGAGCGACGGGTTACGTGTTCGTCGTAGACGATCCAGCCACACACACCTTTGTGCGCCGGCCCGACAAACGGACCAAGCTGATCGCCCTGAGTGACGGCGAATTGATCATCAATGTCCTACCACCGGAGGTCCAGTTGGAGGACGTGCATTACGAAGTGCATGAACACCGTCTTTATGTCACCGACGGAAAAACCTGGAAAATGGACGTGAAGGAGTTCGGCTGGGACTAAACGGTTAGAACGCTCGCACAATGGACGTAATTATGAAACTGACCTTGTATCATCATACCCTTCGCTCGATTCATGAGGTGGATTCCCTCGTGGAGGAGCACATTCTGAAACTGGGAGATCTCCTGCAGATTGATGAGGCCCGGGTACGGCTGGAATGCCAATCGGAGCTGAGTCGCGCCTATCGGGTCGCGATTCATATCGTTACACCAGGCGTGGATCTCCAGGCGGAGGGTTGTGACCACACTATCCGCGCCGCATTCGGCAAGGCACTGGCCGGCCTCGAAGGCCGGCTTCAACATCGGGAGCACAAGCCCCTGCGGCTCTTGCAGAGCAAGAGGCAACTTCCAACATTTGGGCGCCGCGCCCATCACCGCGGAACTTTCCAATCATCGCTTGGACGTTAGAGCGCACGAACAAGAAAGGACAACAACTCACTATGAAATGGTCATTGAAGATCGGTCGGATTCTCGGGATCGACGTTTATATTCACGCAACATTTCTCTTGCTTCTGGGCTTTGTCGGAGTGGCACACTGGCTCGCAGGACGCAGCCTGGAGGCCGGCCTGACCGGCGTGCTCTTTTTTGGCGGGATGTTCCTCTGTGTGCTTCTGCATGAGTATGGCCACGCTCTTGCGGCCCGCCGCTTCGGCATTGCCACACGCGATATCACCTTGCTGCCCATCGGCGGCGTGGCACGGCTGGAGCGGATGCCCGAAAAGCCATCACAAGAACTGGTCGTGACGATAGCAGGCCCCCTGGTGAATATCGTCATCGCTGTCGGCCTGTTCATCGGCCTCCACCTCAGTGGCCAATGGCAACCATTGTTCTCGCTCACGGCCACGAGCGGCAACTTGGTCGAGCGGCTGCTCGCCGTGAATGTGTTTCTCGTGCTGTTCAACCTGTTGCCCGCCTTTCCGATGGACGGCGGCAGGGTTTTGCGCTCCCTCCTGGCGATGCGCATGCAATACGCCCGCGCCACGCGCATCGCGGCGCGGATCGGTCAAGGGATGGCCGCCCTGTTCGGAGTTGCGGGTTTGTTTGGCAACCCGATGCTTCTGCTCATCGCCCTGTTCGTCTGGATTGGCGCTGCCCAGGAAGCCGCGGCGGTGGAGATGAAATCCTCTTTCGTCGGCGTGCGCGTCCGCGAAGCCATGCTGACGGACTTCCGCAGTCTCTTGCCGAACCAACCCTTGAGCGATGCAGCCCGCCTGTTGCTGGCCGGTTCGCAACAGGATTTCCCTGTGATGGAAGACGGGGAAGTGGTGGACGTCCTCTCCCACACGCGTCTCGTCGAGGCACTGCGCGAGCGCGGCATGGACACACAGGTGGGCGAAGTCATGGAACGAAGCTTCCACGCGACGTCGGCGGATGAAGCCCTCGATGCCGCATTGGCCCGCCTCGAACCGGACCGGGCCACGTTGCTTCCCGTGATGTGGAACCGCCAGTTGGTTGGCCTGCTCACCGCGGAAAACGTGGGCGAGTTCTATATGATCCGCCGGGCCTTGAGCGAGGGTGTCGGGTCGGCTCCGCCGGTTCCGCCGGTGATTCGCATGCCGCGCGTGACGCCGCCACCGACCCTGGCGCGGCAGCCTGGCACCTAAGCTCCGCAAACACACACGCTGACAGCATGACTATGTTGAAGAAAACGCTCGTGGCTCTCGTGGGCGGTAGTCTCCTCCTCGCTGGCGTGGCCCTACTCGTGTTGCCCGGCCCGGCGTTTGTAGTGATTCCCGCGGCGCTGGCGATTCTGGCGATTGAATTCGTCTGGGCGCGGCGTTGGCTGGCGTGGCTGCGCGAGCGGCTCAAGAAGCTCGTGCCAAACAACGCCGCAAAAGCACGGGCTCGAAACCTGGATTCCCGGATTACAACACAACCACAACCATAGTGAACTATGAATACACTCAAAACCATCCTCGTCGGCGTGGACTTTTCGGAGTGCTCCCGCAGCGCCTTGGAACAGGCCGTGCGCCTGGCGCGCTGGAACAACGCCGGACTCCGCATTATTCACGTCCTGCCTCCAGCATCTCTCAACTCCTCCGGCGAAGAGCTTCAGCCCACTCTGGACGAATGGCGCGAGCGGATGCGGGAGCACGCCGTCGCCCGTATGGCGGACTGGGCCGCTGAGGCGGGCGCGCTGGCGGGCCACAGCCGGGAGGTGATGAACGGCGTGCCACTGGAGGTCCTGCTGACCGAGAGTCGTTCCAAGGACGCCGATTTGCTGGTGCTGGGCATCACGGGCGACTCGCTGCTGCCCAACGGCGCGGGCACGCTGGCGACCAAGTGCCTGCGCAAGGCCGGCACCAAAGTCATGCTCGTCAAAGAGAGTCACACGCACCCGTTTCGGCGCATCGTCGCCTGCGTGGACTTCTCGGATGCATCGCTCGAGGTCGTGGTCCAGGCTTGGCGCGTGGCCGGCCGGGCCCGCGCCGAGGTGCACTTGCTGCACGTGTTCCAACCGGAGTGGAGGGCCTGGACTTCCGGGGCCCAACTGCCCGTGTTGGGGGATTTCGAGAGGAGCTACCGCGCGCTCCTTGAGGGCAACTTGCGCCAATTTGCCGCCGCGCCGCCCGGGGCGAACCCGATCGTGTCGGTGTGCCCGGGCAAGACCCATGGGCACGGCATCGCCGAGTACTGTCGGGAGGTGGGCGCCGACCTCGTCATTCTTGGTTCGAAGGGCCAGACGAACTTGAAATACGTTCTGCTTGGCTCGACGGTCGAGCGCCTGCTTAAAGAGCTTCCCTGCTCGGCCCTCGTGGTGCGACCGCCAGTCGGGAACGGAGGGTAGCCTGTCTTGACCAGGATGTTTCGCTGCCACACTTCGGCAAAAGCTAAGGGTCAGTTCCAAAGTGCGTATTTTTCCTCCGGTCCCGCGTGTGGCTATTTTCCGGCGTTGATAAAACTATGATTGATCAAATTTGGCTCTGGATCGGGTTTAACGTGTTTGTGCTGGCGATGCTGGCGCTGGACCTCGGCGTGTTTCACCGCAAGGCACACATCGTTTCGTTCAAGGAATCCATCACCTGGACGTTCGTCTGGGTGGTGTTGGCGCTGCTGTTCAATGGCGGCGTCTGGCACTTCTACGGCTCGCAGAAGGCGCTGGAGTTCTTCACTGGCTACCTGATCGAGAAGTCGTTGAGCGTGGACAACGTGTTCGTCTTCGCGCTCCTATTCTCGTACTTCGCGGTGCCGGCGAAGTATCGGCACAAGGTTCTGTTCTGGGGTATCCTCGGCGCGCTCATCATGCGGGCCATCATGATCGCGGCTGGGGCGGCGCTGATCGCCAAGTTCACCTGGATCATCTACGTGTTCGGCGCGTTTCTGATCCTGACGGGCCTCAAGATGGTCGTGAAGCGGGAGGAGGAAATCCATCCGGAACGCAACCCGGTGGTGCGCTGGTTCAAGAAGCTCATGCCGGTGACGGCAGAGTTTCGCGAAGACCGCTTCTTCGTGAAGGAAGGCGGGCGGCGCTGGGCCACGCCGTTGCTCGTCGTGTTGCTGTTGGTGGAGTTCTCGGATCTGATCTTCGCAGTGGATTCGATCCCGGCGATTTTCGCTGTCACGACCGATCCGTTCATCGTCTATACCTCGAACGTGTTCGCCATACTCGGCCTCCGGTCGCTCTACTTCGCGCTGGCGGGAGTGATGAACAAGTTCCATTACCTTAAGATCGGGCTGGGCGTGGTGCTGGCTTTCGTCGGAGTGAAGATGCTGCTGGCGCACACGGCGTGGAAGATTCCCACCTTGCTGTCGCTCGGCGTGGTGGTGGTTATTCTGGCCGTGAGCATCGTGTGGTCTCTGGTTTGGCCGAAGAAGGCAACGCATGCCGTGCCACACGCAGGACCGGAGGTGCTGAAATGATTTGCCGGAGAGCAATTTGAAAACACCGCAGCAGCCCAAATATCGAGGCTCATGCTTCGGGGATTCAGAGCCTTCTCACGTCGGCTGCCACTATTTGAAATCGTCTGCATCGTAGCATGAGTCCAGTTGCCATCGAAATCATCATCATCCTGCTGCTCCTCGCGGCGAACGGACTGTTTGCCATGACGGAGATCGCAGTGGTGTCGGCGCGCAAGGCCCGCCTGCGGCGCCTGGCGGAAACGGGCGACGTGAAGGCCAAGGCGGCACTGGAATTGGCCGATTCCCCGAACCGTTTCCTCGCCACCGTCCAGGTCGGCATCACGCTCGTGGGCGTGCTGGCCGGGGCGTTCGGCGGCGCGACCATCGCTGAAGAGATCGCGAAGCGACTGCAGACGTTCCCGCTGCTGGCGGCCTACGGCGAAGCCATTGGCATCGGGACCGTCGTGTTGGGAATCACTTTCTGCTCGCTGATTCTCGGCGAACTGGTGCCCAAGCGTATCGGGCTGAACAATCCCGAGCGCATCGCCCGGCTCATGGCGGCGCCGATGAACCGGCTCGCCTGGCTGGCCAGTCCACTCGTGCGGCTGCTGAGCGCCTCGACGGAACTGATCCTGCGCCTCATCCGCCTGAAGAAACCCCAGGACCCGCCCGTGACCGAGGAAGAGGTCAAAGTGCTGATTCAGGAAGGCGTGCAGGCCGGCGTGTTCGACCACCGGGAGCCGAAAATGGTGGAAGGTGTGCTGGCGCTCGACCGACTTCCGGTGCGCGACATCATGACGCCACGGGCCAAGATCATCTGGATCAACCAAGCAGACCCTCACGAGGCCATCTGGCACAAAATCGTGGTGAGCGGACATTCGCATTATCCGGTCTATGACGGATCGCGAGACAAGGTGACCGGTCTGCTTTCCCTCAAGGCGATTTACGCCAACCTTGCGGCGGGGATTCGCGTGAACGTGCGTGATCTCCTGGTTCCTCCGATGTTCGTGGCCAGTTCGCAAACCGCGGCCAGCCTGCTGGAGACGTTCAAGCGAAGCGGCCAGCACCTGGCCTTGGTGACGGACGAAGCTGGGCGCATCATCGGCCTGGTGACGCCACTGGACGTGATGGAGGCGATCGTCGGCGAATTTCCGTCGCCCACAGAGCGACTCAAGCCCGAAGCGAAACAGCGTCCCGATGGCTCGTGGCTCGTGGATGGATTCCTGCCGTTGGAAACGCTGGAGCCGTTGCTGGCGCGGGTGCGGTTCCCATCAGCGGAGCGACGCGACTACGCCACCATCAGCGAGTTTGCCGCCGCTCGTCTCGGCCACACGCTTCGTGAAGGCGAGACGTTCGACGAACAGGGCTGCCGGTTTGAAATCCTGGACATGGACGGACCCCGCGTGGACAAGTTGCTCATCACGCCTTTGGATTCGGGGTCGCCGCTGCTCAAGACCGGCGGCTGTCCGCTTAAATCATGAGACTATGACCGACCGACTGCAAACACTCGTTCAAGCGAAGTGGTTCCATCACGGCATCGTCGCCGTGATCGTCCTGGCCGGCATCGTGGCGGGATTGGAAACCAGCCCAGCCGCCATGGCGCAATACGGCGCGACGCTGCTGGCACTGGACAAACTTATCCTCGGCGTCTTCGTCCTTGAGGCGCTGCTAAAAATGGCCGCGAACGGACGCCGCCCGTGGCTCTACTTCGCTGACGGCTGGAACGTCTTCGACTTCCTGATCATCGTGATCTGCGTGCTGCCCGTGGGAGGTCCGTTTGCGGCAGTGCTGCGACTGGCGCGGGCGTTGCGTTTGCTTCGGTTGGTCAGCGCGCTGCCCAAGCTGCAACTGCTGGTGGGGGCGCTGCTCAAGAGCCTGGGCGCGATGGGCTACGTCGGTCTGCTGCTGGCGCTGATGTTCTACATTTACGGCGTGGCAGGGATTCATCTGTTTGGCGCGCACGACCCGAAGAACTTCGGCTCTCTCCCGGCGGCATTTCTGTCGCTATTCCGGCTGGTGACACTCGACAACTGGTCCGACCTCTTCAGCGCTCAGATTGCTCACGTGTCGGGACTCAAGGTCGCGCTCTACTTCGTCACGCTCATTGTCTTCGGCACGATGATCATCCTGAACTTGTTCATCGGCATCATCATGAACAGCATGTCCGAGATGCATGCGGAGATCGAGGCGCGGGACCGCGCGCGGCACCAAAGAGAACTCGGCCATGCCACGTTGGCGGACGATTTCAATAAACTCGAACAGCAACTCGACGCTTTGAAAGAACAGGCAGTCACGCTCAAACGCCGTGCGGGGGAAGCCGTGCGCTTGGCCGGCAACAATAGTGCGCGCTTTGTCTCCGGTGCCACCTACGGTAAGGTCAGGCGAGATGTTCAAAGCAACGGACACAACCGCCCGTAACAGCCCGGCTCGGTCGGCGCTCGCGCTGATTGGTTGGCTGCTCCTGTCGTTCTCCCCCGCAGCGCTGGGCGGTTTCTTTATGCCAGGTGATTGGTATGCGGGCTTGCAGAAACCCTCCTGGAATCCGCCGAACTGGATCTTCGGTCCGGTTTGGACGGCGCTCTACGCGATGATGGCAGTCGCCGCCTGGCTCGTCTGGAAGCGCGGCGGATTTGCCAGTCAACGCGCTGCCCTTTCACTCTTCTTGCTGCAACTCCTTTTGAACGCGCTCTGGTCACCTCTATGTTTCGGGGCAAAGAACCTGGGCTTCGGCCTGGCGGACATCGTGTTTCTGTGGTTGGCGCTCACGGCGACGGTCATCGCATTTTACAGGGCCTATCGGCTCGCGGGCGCACTGCTGGTGCCGTATCTGGCGTGGGTCACCTTTGCCGGCGCGCTGAACTTCACGCTCTGGCGTCTCAACACCTGAGTTCCTGAACATGAAGGTGCTCCCTCATTCTCTTGCGATCCCAATCATCGTCCTGCTACTCACTATGAACAACCTAGCTGCTGAGAAAACGCTCTTCGACTTTTGCACTTACACCAATGCGTCTGGCTGGCAGGTCCTCAATGATGACGTGATGGGTGGCGTGTCCACCAGCAGCTATACCGTGACCAACGGCGTGGCGCTGTTTCGCGGGGAGGTGTCGCTGGAGAACAACGGGGGATTCGCCTCCGTGCGCTCGCTGCCCGCCCGCCAGGACCTCGCCAACTGCGATGCCTTCCTCATCCGCGTGCGCGGCGACGGCCATCGCTACAAGTTCACCGCACGCACCGACCCGAGCTTTGACAGCGCCATCTACCAGATTGTGTTCCCAACAAAGAAAGGCGAATGGGAGGAGCATCGCCTGCCGATGAAAGACTTCGTGCCGACCTTCCGCGGTCGCGTGCTGTCCGGCGAACCGCCGCTCGATCCGGCGAAAGTCACTTCGGTGGGCTTCCTGATTTCCGACAAACAGGCGGGGACGTTCCGATTGAAGGTGGCGTGGATCAGGGCGTCGGCAAGGCCGGGCCGGCCTTAAGTCATGGACCGTATTTCACATTCGAATCGTGCTTTCATGCACGGCGTAGGCGGAGTGTTGGCGGGCGTCGCGTTGATGAGCGGAGGAATGCTCCCCGGCCAGGAGGGGCACGGAGGGCTGAGATTGGAAGGCCTAGTGGTCACGCCGCACGTGCAATCGCGCGAGATGCGCTGGCGGCGCGAGGCCGATTTCAGTCTCGGCGCGCGCGTTGAGCTGTTCGTGCTCAATGCAGGTTCGACCGAGCGACAGCTTTCTGCGGAAACGCCCGTGCGCATCCGCGGTCGGACCCCGGCGCAATTGCTCGCGGACGACGAGTGGGCCTGGCACGACTTCCCCAGCGCGTGGACCAACCGACCGTTGGCCCTGCCGCCAGGGGCGTTGACCGTCTGGACTTTCAACGGCAAACGCGCCCCGTGGGGTGTGGGATCGAGCGCAACTCTGGAGGTGGACGATGCGCGGTTGCCGCTGGAGGTGAGCGAGCCCCGCGTCTGGCTTTCTGCGGTGACCTTTCTAGGCAAGGAAGGCAATTCAGCGCCGGACAACCTGATCTTTCACGTCGTCAATCACACCTCTACCCCGCTGCGTCTCGAGGCCTGCCGCCTTTGGTTGCCCAAGAACAGTGCTTCGTGGCGGGCCTTGCTACCTCAAGTCTGGCTCACAAATCTCGCCGCGTTTCCCGCCGACGGCGTCGTGCCCGCTCAAGATCGCGGCGGCGCGGAGGCACGGACCGGCCGCCTGCCGCTCACCTACGCCGCTCTGGAGGTGCGGCTGACGGAGATCCGCGGCCAACCGCTCACGCTCTGGGCACATCTCCGCATCAAGCGCGAGGCTTTCGACATCAGCGGCGGCTGGGTGGCGGCGCAGCTACCGACCGGTCGCAACTCGCTGCAATGCGAACCGTTCCTCAAGACCTTGCGCCGCCTGCACGTCAACACCGCGCATATCGCCGACCTGCCAGGCTACACGGACCAAACCGGCCTGGGCGGCCTCTACACACGATACCCGCTCAAGTATTTCAACCGCTTGGAGCCCTTCAGTCACTACGACACCGACGCGTTGTTGCCCCGCATTCACGCGGTGGAATTCCTGGGTGAACCGTAATACGGTGGCGGCAAGCCAGTGCCGCCGATGGAGGTCTGGCGCGCGCTCGCGCCCTATCAGGCGACGCGGCTGGCCACTACGGTGACGCACAGCGAGGAGCGCGTGTGGCGATTTTACGCTGGCCTCTCCGACTACCCGCATTACGACGCTTACCGTGTTTCGGCGCCGTCGGCCGATAGCTGGAGTAAATACGACCGTTGGCCGGGCATGACTCTGCGCTGGGGCGCGCCGCTGGAGACGATCGGCGAAATGACACGCTCCTTGCGCGAGCTGAACCGCCCGCGTCCCATCGCCTACTGGTCACAAGGCGCTCACGACGGCTGGGAAAGCTACGGCGGACGCCAGCGCACGTCCCCCACGCCCGACGAATTGCGTGCCCAAGCCTATCAAGCGTTGGCCAGCCGCATCACGTCGCTCTATTGGTTCAATCTCAGCCTGAAGTCGCTTGTGAAGTTTCCCGACCTGATCGACCCGATCACACGGGTCGGCCGCGAAATTCGTATGCTCGACGATTTCTATCTCGAAGGCGATGCGATGAGTCACGAGCCCATCTTGCGCGACGGCAAACCGGACTGGGATTTGGAGGTGGTGACCGGTCCGCGCGGCGCGTTGCTCTTCGCGCTCGATCTCGACTATGCGCCGGACCTGGTGGAGAAGGTGTTCAAGTTCGGCGCGCCGCGCGACGTCACGCTGCGCTCTCGCCTGCCCGCTTATGCTAGCCTCCCCGCGGAGTTCTTTCGCGTGGACGCCGATGGTACGACCGCCGTAGAACACGCTGTGGAGAACAGGGTGTGCACCATTCGAGACCGTATCAGCCGCGTGGCGATCTATGTGGCCACCGCGAAGCCCGGTGAACGCGAGCGCATTGAGGCGCGGCGTCGAGCGTTGATCGTGGCGGAGAAGGCGTGTGAAATTGACCCGACGCGGAATCCGGCGGATGTGGATAAACTGCGCTGCCTGCTCAATCCGTCGGCCCCATGAAATTGCCCTACTCAATTCGCCAGGGTCTGCCCGGCCCTCTATTGGCATTCGGCTCCAGGAACAGCGACCCCGGGGCGGCGAAAACCAATGCCCTTCGCTGATTGCTGCAGTGCTGACGCCTGACCTATGAACATCCTGGTCACCGGCGCGAGTGGTTTGATCGGCAAGGCCCTGGTTGCGCGGCTCGCCGAAGGCGGGCATCGCGTTGTACCGTTGCGACGCGCTGCAAGCGGCGGTGAGGCAGGGCCAACCTGGAATCCGCAAGCTGGTCAGATCTGCCTCGAATCAGACAAGCCGCTCGACGCAGTGATTCATCTCGCCGGCGAACACATAGCCCAGCGTTGGACCGCCGCAGCGAAAGCCCGCATCCGCGGCAGCAGGGTCGACGCAACGCGCCTGCTGTGCGAGGCATTGGCCAGGCTGCCTCAGCCGCCGCGCGTATTAGTGAGCGCCTCGGCCACGGGTTATTATGGCGACCGAGGTGACGAGGTCCTCGTCGAAGACAGCTCGCCGGGCAACGGGTTTCTCGCGGAGGTTTGTCAGGCATGGGAAGCCGCGGCCGAGCCGGCACGCCTGCACGGGATTCGCGTTGTGTATCTGCGCTTGGGCATCGTGCTGGCCCATAACGGAGGCGCGTTGGCGAAAATGCTGCCGGCGTTTCGGCTCGGTTTTGGCGGTCGGCTGGGCAGCGGCCGGCAGTTTTGGAGTTGGATCTGCCTGGAGGATCTGCTGCGCGTGATCGAATTCGCGCTGGGCGAAAGCAGCCTCAGCGGCGCCGTGAACGCGGTGTCGCTCGAGACGGTCACGAACGCGCAATTTACCGGGGCGCTGGCGCGGACGGTCAGGCGGCCAGCTTGGCTGCCGATGCCTGCGATTGCGGTCAAGGTGCTGTTCGGCGAAATGGGGCGCGAGGCGTTGCTGGGCGGCGCGCGCGTGCGCCCAGCGCGGCTGATTGAAAGCGGCTTTTTGTTTCGCTTCCCGGAGTTGGAGGCAGCCTTGAACCACACGCTGGGAAGGCCGGAATCGTGAGGCCGCCCGCTCACCACGCTTTGCGCCTCGGCTTGTGCTGCCAGTTCGCGCGCGCGCCGATCAAGTTTCGCACGACAACCGCCACCGCCATGATGCGGCTCCCTCGCGCCGACCGGCTCTCGCGCCTTGCTGACCTTTGCCGGCTGAACGCCGACGCGTTGCTCGCTTCGCTGAACTATTGCGCGCAACACGGCATTGGAGCGTTTCGCATCAACAGCCAGATTCTGCCGGTCAAGACGCATCCCCAGGTCGGTTACGACCTCCGCGAACTTCCCCAGGGCGAAGGAATAATCGCACGTTTCCGTGAATGCGGTGCGTTCGCGCGCCGACACGCAGTACGTCTATCGTTTCATCCAGACCAATTTGTAGTGTTAAATTCACCGAATGCGAAGACGCTCTTGCATTCGCTGGCCGAGTTGAATTACCAGGCCGAGGTTGCCGAATGGGTGGGCGCGGACACGATCAACATCCACGCCGGAGGTGCGTATGGCGACAAAATCGCCGCCTTGCGGACTCTGCGCGTGAATATCGAGCGCCTGCCGGTGCCCGTGCGCTCCCGCCTGACCTTGGAGAATGACGACAGGATTTTTACGCCGGCGAATTTGTTGCCGGTCTGCCGCGACGTGGGTGTGCCGCTCGTCTATGACGTACATCATCATCGCTGCCTGGCGGATGGATTGACGGTCGAAGCGGCAACGGAGCGGGTGGCCGAGACTTGGAACCGTGAGCCGTTGTTTCACATCTCGAGTCCGCTCGAAGGCTGGCGAGGGCCGAGACCTGAGCGACATCATGATTTTATTACCCCTTCCGACTTTCCAAAAGCCTGGCGGCACTGCGACTTAACAGTAGAAGTCGAGGCCAAGTCTAAAGAACTTGCCGTGTTGAGGCTGCTGGAGTGGCTGCGAAAATATCGGTAGTCTTAAGCCTGAAAGTGTGACAACGCAAGTGTGACACACGTCAAAAGTGCGGTCTCAAAGTATGCCAAGATGGCACATTTTTTTAGGCGTGATTTCTCAGATACATAGTATTCATAACACAATGCAAATCAATCTATTGTGAGTTATTTATGGGGTCTGGCATAGGCGTTGCTAAACAGCTTACTGCGAGCAGCTGCCGTTCGTGTGGACGGTGTGTAAGACTCGCCGGCCTAGCCGGATAGAGCAGACCTGGCTGGGGCGCTGATTTAAACCAGTCTGCGACATGAAAGGTATACGGATGAATGCAATGACTCGCTGGAATCCTTTCCGCGAGCTGGAAGATGCGCAACGGCGGATGTCCTCTCTGTTGGACTGGAGTCCGTTCCGTCGCGGCAACCTGACCGCGGAAGATGAGAACATTACCGTGCCTGAATGGGCGCCTTTGGTGGACATCGCCGAGGACGAGAAGGAGTACCTGATCAAAGTGGAGCTGCCTGAGGTCGAGAAGGACGATGTCAAGGTCACGGTGGAAAGCGGCACGCTGACGATTAGCGGTGAACGAAAAGCCGAGAAGGAGCAGAAGGGTCGCAAGTTCCACCGGGTGGAACGCTTCTACGGCCGGTTTGAGCGGAGCTTCAGCATTCCGGAGGATTCTGAGGCGGGCGACGTGAAAGCCGAGTTCAAGGATGGCGTGTTGCGGGTGCATCTGGCCAAGAGCGAGAAGGCCCGTCCGAAACAGATCGAAGTGAAAGTCAATTAGACGGTCCTGGGCAGGAGCGCGCCTCCTGGCGCGTTTCTGCCCGCGTCCGGCACCGCTTGCGAGGCGGTTGCCGCTCTGGCCGCGTGAGCGGGAAGTGTGATATCGCGTTTGAGCGGAGGCAGGCGAGCCAGGAGGGCCACCGGCGCGCAGGAGGTGCGTGGGCGGCGGCCGACACAAATGGAGAAAGGACGGAGCTATGAGCGCATATTCCTTGATGCATGGCGGACCAAGGAATGTCCGCCATAACTTCGGGCTTGTGCTGCTGATGGCAGCCGGGGTCGGGCATAGCTACGGCAGCGGCAAGCTGTACAAGACATCCGTGGAGCGTCAAAGCGAGGGCGACTTGTCGACGGAGGACCTGCATCAGGCCTCGTTGCTGACGTCGCAATTACTGGAGCACGTGAACAAGGCGGCCCACCTGCTTGCCGACAGTCAAACCGACAGCGCGCGCTCCGAGATTGAGCGGGCGGAGTCGCTGCTGAAGGTTGCATCTGGAACCAGTGGCGGAACGCCGTTATGAACTCTTTGAAGCGGGATGTGGCTTACACCGGTTCCAATGAAAGGCAACCGACGCCAAGGGTGGAAGACGCCAAGGCGCAAGAGAGGAAGGGGGCGAGGTAGGATATGAACGGTACCAGCGATCTTAAGGACAGGGTGTTGGAGTCCTCGCGGACCTATTTTGGAGAAGCGGAGCGAGGCGAGGGGCTCATGGGGCGCACCTGGTCTGGAAGCGCGGAGAGCCGGCCTAGGTACAAACCGCGATGGGAAGGGGTTTCGCCCATTTCAGGTGTTGCCTCTGCCGCGTGGGACGGTTGGCCGGGCCGAGGTATTCCGGAACTGGCCTCGCCGCTCGCTGACTGAGGGAGCTTTGATGCTGGCCTGCGGCGCGCTGCGCCGTGCCGCGCTCGGGTCAACGATCCGGGCGATATGAACTAAGTACCACTATTTTAGCCACGAGGTGACTATGCCAAAGAACTACTACCTCATCTTGGGCATCACAGCGGACGCAAGCGCCGAGGACATCAAGGCTGCGTTTCGCCGCCGAGCGATGGAGCTACATCCCGACCGGTCGGGGCTGACGAGCGGGCCATTCCAGGATGCGCAGGAGGCTTACAGCGTGTTGGGCGATCCCGAACGCCGGCGGCGCTACGACCGACAGCATTGGACGGCGAGGACCCCGGGCCGACGGCCGAGCCCTGGGCCAGAGCCTTTGGTGCGGGAGCGCCCCAGAGGCGAACCTCTGCGTCCGGTTGAAGCCGCTCGAAGCTTCCGGGAGATTTGGCCGCTGGAATCTTTCGAGACCTACACCCCGTCTTACGATGAGTTGTTCGAGCGGTTTTGGAGTAATTTCGAGCCCTTGAGCCGGCCCAAGGCGGAGCAGTTGGAAAACCTCACCATGGAGGTGGTGCTCAGCCCGCAGGAGGCGGGGTTTGGCAGCCGCGTGCGGGTTAGGGTTCCGGCGCGGACGCGATGCGCTGAGTGCGGCGGGCAAGGGGCAGTGGGTTTTTACGAGTGCTTGTACTGCGAGGGGCACGGTGCGGTGATGACTGAGTACCCGGTGGAGGTTTCAGTGCCTCCCGGCACGCGGGACGGAGACGCGGTGAGGATCCCCCTGACCCAGTTCGGCATTGAGAACTTTTGCCTGACGCTGCTGTTCCGGGTCAGCGGGGTCGGAGAGTGATGGAAACATGAGACACACGATTTATCCTGAACCGATATCGGCGCTGGAGCTATTTGAGCCGGCGCCGGAGACTATTTACTCGATCGAGGAGGCGGCGCGCCTGGCACAACTCCCGCGCCGGCTCATTGTGGTCTATTCCAGGCACGGCCTCGTATCTCCGGCTGTAGATCCGGATCTTAGCGGCTGGTATTTTGATGATGAAGGCATCCGGACGCTGCGGCAGATCGAGCGCCTGCGAAGCTCACTCGGTATGAGCCTGATGGCCGTCAAGCTGGTCCTCGAGCTCGGTCACGAAGTGGAACGTCTGCGCCAAGAAGTGCGGTTTCTGCGCAGGCTCTAATCCGAGCGGGAGTATCGTGCGAGTGAGCGCACTTCTGATAGAATACATCTTGCTGACCGGTTCCGCGCTATTTATCGCCGTGAACCCTCTAGCCGTGGTGCCCACGTTCCTGGCTATGACTCACAACGATTCTCCAGAAATGCGGGCGCGAATAGCGATGCGTGCCTGTTTGGCTGCGGGTGTTGTGCTGTCTCTGTTTGCGGTTGCCGGAACATGGATTCTGCGGTGGTTCGGGCTCTCGCTGCCGGCCATCGAGATTGCCGGGAGCATAGTGCTGATGATCGTGGCGTTGGACATGATTCAAGCCCGTACCACGGCGACGCAGGAAACACGGGAAGAAACGCTGGCCGGTGCGGAGAAAGAGAGCATTGCCCTCATGCCCTTGGCCGTGCCGATGCTGGCAGACCCTGGCGCCATCTCCACCACCTTGATCATGCTTAACAAGGCCGCGACGCCGGAGCAAAAAGCTGCCTTCTATATCTCGTTGGCGACGGTGATTGCGGTAGCTTTTGCGATTTTACGCGTGTCTGTACATGGCGCGCGCCGACTCAGCCCTATTGCCCAGAAGATGATGGGAAGACTCATGGGGCTTTTGTTGTGCGCAATGGCCGTGCAATTCTGCATCAATGCGCTGAAACAGATGGGAGTACCCTTGATTTTATGAACACCTCACTACCTAAGAGGCCACAGGCTTCATTTTCATGGAACATAGTAACCAAGGGGTTTCACGGACATGGGCAGGTTCAGGAAAAGGTGCGTTCTGCGCTTTCGAAACTGGAGCGGCATCTGGAGCATTTCCCGTCAGATGCAGTGCACCTGCAGGTCGTGCTGGAAAGGCATCCGAGGAAACCTGAATTTACCGCCGGATTGGTGCTGCGTGTGCCCTCCAACATCCTTCGGAGCGCGCAGGAGGGGCCTGATCCGGTGTCGGCGCTAAGCAGCGCAGTAAAGACCTTGTTGCGACAATTGGCCTCGCTTAAGTCGGAGTTGCGTCGTGAGGTGCTGTGGAAGCGGAAAAGCCGGCGAGCGGAACTGCACGCCAGCAAGCCGCTGCGTTTCGCAGCTGCACCGCTGGGCAACGGCACGGGGCCACAGAACCTTGGGGACGTGGTCAGCGCGCTCATGGAGCAGAATTACACGCGTCTGCTGCGTTATGTCCGCCGTCACCAGTGGCACGAGGCGCGCCTCAACCGGGTGCCGCACAGCGCGGTTGACGCACGGGCCGTGGTCGACGAGGTGGCCCGCCAGGCCCTGGCCGCGCCGAACAGAAAACCAGCCGAAATGGGATTTCTGATTTGGTTCTATATGCTGGCACGGCGGGAACTGGCTCGACGCTACAAAGCGCTCCGTATGCAGGCTCAGGAAACGGTGCCGTTGGAGGAGACCAGGGTGCTGCCTGAAGACGCGGACGTGGCCGCGGGTTACGAACCAGAGCAGCCTCTTGATATCCTCGAGGAGGTATTGGAACCGCCCGTCGTTGAAACCAAGGACTTGGTTGCTGACCCGAGCGCGGCCCCACCGGACGAGGTCATCGAGCGAAGGGAACTCCTGGAACAAGTGCAAAACACGGCGAACAGTTGGCCAAAGCCAGAGCGCGAGGTTTTCGAACTTTATTTCGTGGAAGGATTCGAACCGGTCGAGATTGCCATGGTTCTGGGCGTTTCGGTGAAGGAAGCTGAGGGGCTGCTGGCGGGCATTCGCGGCCGTGTGCGCGACGCTTTGCTGGAGCAGTCTGGCGTATAAGAAAAAAGGGCCTGGAACAGAGGCGTCACCCCCTGTCGGCACCGCCGTCATTCGGTCCGACGTGGGATACAATGTCGGGGAAGGCGGCGGGCATTCGGTCGAAACATTCGACTGGCTTCGGCTCCTCGAATTCGCCGAGTATCACATGTAAGAATAGAATTCCCTCAACGCACGACATTGTGAAAAACCTGATTGCCACAGCCCTCGGACTGCTCTTGCCACTGGCACGTCCGGCGATAGCTTCGACTCCGATCCAGGAAGGCGAAATGGCGGGGTACCTCCTGGTTCCGAATGAGAAGGTCCCGACGACGTACAACGCCGGCTTCTCGCTCTACGTAGCCGCCTGGCCTTTATTGCAGGAATACCCGGGACATCAGTTTCAGAGTGGCCTCCCCGGCACGTGGATGTTTGCGCAACATAACGGTCGGGCCCCTACCAACCTGTACTCCGACATCGAGGGCGGGCTGGGCTGGTGGCGCGACACGCGGTTTGCCACTGTAACCCCTAAGTTCATCATGGGCGGGGTGGCGCCGAATTTCAGCGAATGGGCCAATGGGCCGGGCGCGGGGAAAAACCGAGACTGGGACAAGCCCGAGGGCCTTTATGGCGTGGCACAACTGAGTCCGTGGCTGCTCTGGCCGCCCGACGGGCTGAACCTGAAACAAGGCACCTGCGGCGAGCTCTTCGGCTACGGGTACCTGCCGCTGCCCCTCACACCCCCGAAATCCAGCACCGCCGAGACAAACGTGCCGACGGGGGATCAGTGCTGGACGCTGTTTCTCAACACACGGAACTTCAAAGGTCCAGTTGCCTTCTTCACCCCCTATTTCTGGTCCCACGGGTCGGTCGCCGAACCGCGTCTGTCTGGACTGCTGCTCGATACGCGCCCGTCCGATCCCAATCGGGCTTTGCAGATGGAAACCCAGTACGTTCCCGCGGTTCAGGCAACCGACGGCAAAGGGGAAACCTACGCGCGCATTGCGCGGGCCTTTTTTCCCAGCGGACCGGGGGACGAGTCGGTGCTGGTGCATCGAATCACTTCTTACAACAAGAGCGCGCTCTGGGATGCAGTGAAAAGCTGGTTTGACGGCGGCAGCCCGGCCAGCGGCGCTGTCGACCCAAGAGGGGCCTGGGTGCATGGTTTCACAGGAGGTGGCGGGGCAACCTGGAGGATCTACACGCCAGCCACACCCGAGAAGAAAAGGGTACCCTTGGCCTGGAGTTCCTTCGCGAGCCCAACGGCGATCGCGTCGAACACCTTCGGTTATCGTTGGAATTACCAGTTGGTCAAAGGGAACGATTCCAAGGAGAGGGTTCGGGTGACGCTCCCCGAGTATTTTCATCTGGCCACCAACAAGAACCAGAAAGCGGAGTGGGTGCCGGTGCGGGCCCAGGATGTTCCTGCCGAAACGGGTATAGTCCAGTTTAGGTTTGAACGGCCCAGGGAGGAGCGTCCCGAACCGTACCTCACTCCTGACGACTCCAAGAGTTGCTGGAAACGACCCGGCCCAGCAGCCGGACCGTTCCAGTCGCGTCTGGGGGACGGGAGCGTGGTCACGTATTTCTGGTATCGTTTTGCCGACCAGCCGGCACTCCTCAACGCCGACTTAACGGCTCAAGAACGTGAGGACTTGCAGGCACGGGTAGTGAAACTGCACCGGAACTGGAACAAGGACCGCGACTACCTGACGCCTCCCACGATTGGGAAACTCGCCGAGGTCGACCCGGCCTTGATCGTCACCCCGCCGCCAGGCTTGGAGGCCGGGTATGTCCCCATCGTTACTCGACAAGCAGCAATAGAATGAGCAATCTGCGGCCCCGTTCAGAGGTTCGAGCCGTGCCTGGAGAACGGGCGCTGGCGCAGAGTCTGCTCTTTGGCATGCTGAAGGACAATGCGCTGTAACCATTCCGATTCACCATCAAAGAAACGCTACCATGAATGACCCTCAGATCCTGAACCGGCGTCAGTTTCTCCGCGCTACCGGCCAGGCGGCAACGACGCTGGCCGCAGCCTCTACTTTTGCGCCCGCCATTCTCGCCGCCGAAGCTCCGGCCAAAACGGTTGGCGTAGGCTGCATCGGCCTGGGCACACGCGGCGGAGACCTCATCAACGCGGTGGTGGCCGTGCCCGGCGTGAAGGTTGTAGCCGTGAGCGATGTTTACGGGCCGCACCGCCAAAAGGGCGTGGAGCGGAGCCTCAACCCCGAGGCGAAAGCGTACGTGGATTATCGTGACCTGCTGGCCGATCCGAAAGTCGAAGCGGTGGTTATCGCCACGCCTGACCATTGGCACTGCCGGATGGTGCTCGACGCGGTCAAGGCCGGCAAAGACATTTACTGCGAGAAGGGGTTCTCGCGCACGCTGGCGGATGCCAAGGAAATGCGGGCGGCCCTGCAAGGGAGCAAAGTTGTCTTCCAGCTCGGCCACCAGGCGCGACAGGCGACGTGTGCCTTGCAGGCAAAGCAACTCATCGCGCGCGGCCTCCTCGGCCCCGTTTCCCTCGTGCGCACCGGGCGGTTTAAGCCCCCCGAACCCGAGCGCCCGAACTGGCGCTGGTACGGGTATTATAGCCAATGGAACCGGCCGGATCCGGAGCAAGTGCGCAAAGACGTGGATTGGGAACGCTGGCTGGGTTCCGCGCCCAGAATCCCTTGGAACGAACGCCATTTCTGGCACTGGCGTTGTTATTACGCCTATGGCACGGGTTATTGCGGCGACCTGGTCTCACACGAAATGGACTTCGTCCAATACCTTCTCGGGCACGGTATTCCGGACACTTGCGTTTGCTCCGGCCAGATCGCACTGCTGCGCGATGACCGTGAGGTGCCGGATACCTGGATCACGACCTACCAGTTCGAAAAGCTGGGCCGCACGGTCACCTTCGAGGGGAGCATGAACGCCACCGATGACCAGCCGGTGACCCTCTGCGGGACAGATGCGACGCTGCGCTTTAATGGGATTGCCCATGATGTCACCTCGTTCGAGATCATCCCTTCCCCCTACTGCCGGAAGGCCGATCTGCCGAAGGGGTACGAGCCCGGCCAGACGCCGGGCCAGCCCAATCACATGGCCGACTGGTTCAATTGCATCCGCAGCCGCGGCACGCCCAAGTGCTCCACGAGCGAAGCGTTCATCGAAACCGCGACCTTTCTCATGTCGCTGCAGGCACAACAGGAACGGCGCATGGTACGCTGGGATGCGGCACGGGAGGAGATCGTCTGACTGAAATACGGAATGCCAAAAGAACGGAACGGGCAGAGTATGCATTCTACGAAGATCGCCGTGGTTGTTGGCCTGATGTTCGGCATCGCCAGCCAGGCGGCAGCCAAGCCGCTGAAGGTGTTCATCCTGGCCGGGCAGTCGAACATGCAGGGGCATGCGAATGTATCAACGTTGGATTCCATGGCCGACGATCCGAAGACAGCGCCGATCCTCAAGGAGATGCGCAATGCGGAAGGCACACCACGCATCTGCCAGAGGGTTTGGGTTTCGTCGGTCGGCTGCGCCGGTGATGGTTGGTCGGATGTCATCGAGCAGACCGGCAAATTGACAGCAGGTTTCGGGGCCTCGACTGAGGAGATTGGTCCGGAATACACGTTTGGCATCTACGCGGAGAAGTTGTTGGGTGAACCGATCCTGCTCATTAAGACCTCCTGGGGCGGACGAAGTCTGCTCGTCGATTTCCGTCCGCCCAGCGCCGGGCCGTATGCGGCGAACGACTTTGAACTGGCCAGGTTCAAAGAGCGGGGAATTGATGCGGCAAAAGACCAGGCTGAGAAAACCAAGAACAGTGGCGTATTCTACCGTCACATACTCGAGCACGTGAAGAAGGTGCTGGCGGACATTCAGCGGGTGATGCCGGAGTATGATCCAAAGCAGGGCTACGAGTTGGCCGGCTTTGTTTGGTTCCAAGGATGGAACGATCTCGTCAATACCTGGAGGTATCACGACCACAATTACGACGAGTACGGGCAACTGCTGGCGATGTTCATCCACGATGTGCGCAAGGATCTGTCCGCACCGAAGATGCCTTTTGTGATTGGCGTCCTTGGAGTTAGCGGCGAGAAGGCTGGGGCGGATATTCAAGCCTTCCGCAAAGCCCAGGTGCTGCCGACAATGCTGCCTGAGTTCCAGGGCAACGTGGTGGCGGTGCAGACGGCCCCCTTCTGGGACGACGATTTGGATGCATTGCAGCAACGGATGGAGAAGTTCAACGTCAGGATGGATCAAGAGGCCAAGAAGGATCCGAACCTTACGCAGGCCGCGAGAGACGAAGCCCGCAAGAAGGCTATGGCGGAGATCTTCACCCCGGAGGAGTTGAAGCGCCTGAAAGGCATCTCCAACGGGGGCTACCATTATCTCGGCGCCGCCAAGGTTTTGGCGCCGATCGGCAAGGCTTTTGCCGAGGCGATGGCCAATTTCCAGAAGCCTCAGGAAGGAACGACCGCGACTGCGGCGGACAAGGCTGGCCAAGTAACCTCACATTCCCAAGGCTTGCGCGGATATATCGGCTTCGGCCACGAGAAGCTCCCACCTCAAGGCGGCTACACTGCCGGCATGGGTTTCTACGCCGCCGTCTGGCCGCTCATTGACCAACCACTGGCCGACTTCCAGATCGGGCTGCCCAGTTCCTGGATCCAACCGGACAACTCCGACAACAAGGATAGGCCCCTCGCGCCAGAGGGCACGCTGGCGCGAACCTGGAAAGAACGTGGTCCAACCTGGGACAGCGTTTTCCAAACCGTGGAAGGAGGACTGGGGTATTGGGCGGGCAACCATTTCCGCTACGGACCGCCCAAGTTCAGCATGAACGGAACTCCGCAATGCTATGACTATGAGGTCGGCTCACCGGGTTGGTCGTTCTTCTATAGCAACGAGGCCCTGCCGGATCACCGCCTCGGCATTGCGCAACTGAGCAATCATCTGCTCATTCCCCCAGACGCGCTGCCGTTCCAAGGCCATCCCAACGGCGAATTCCTTGGCTACACCTGGATGGCGCTGCCCTTCACCGATCCCACTAATGACGATCCGCCGACTGGCGACCAGGGCTGGACTTGCTTCCTCAGCGCCGCCAACTTCAAGGGTCCCATCGCCTACTACATCCCCGAAACCTGGAGCAAGATTGGCAAGGTGTTCAGCTATCCCTTCCTGTACGGCCGCGGCCTCGACGCGCGCCCTGGCATCATGGGCGGCGGCGCGATGGAAATTAACACGGTGCCGCGCTTCGACGCCACCGACGCGCAAGGCACAACCTACTCAAAGTTGCCGAAAATCCAGTGGCCAGTAGACGCCCAAGGCCGGGCATTTCTCGTGCAGGACGTTACCTATTACTCGAAGGCGGCCCTCTACGACGCCTTCAAAACCTGGCGCGACGGCGGCCCCGCCTGCTCCGGACACTTCGACGATAAAGGCGTTTTCAGGCCCAAGCTCAACACCCACACCACTCACTTTGACCAGGCGGGGAAGAAGATCGTTGGCGTGGAACGGGCTTTCGACACGCGAGTATTCGAGGGCAATGTGTGGGGCCTGCAATGGTTCACCAATGACCTCAGCCAAAAAGGACTCTTCCCGCAGTACTACAAGCGGGTTGGCGAGGAGTGCGTCGCCGTGCCGGCGGCCGACGTGCCGCCGGAGACGAGGCTGCTGCGGCAGGAATTTGAGCTCGCGAAGCCGGGTGAGCCCTACACCTCGCCTAACGCTGGCGCCTGGGCCAGACCTGGCCCAAAGCTGGGCCCCTTTACGGTCAAGCTCGCGGACGGTTCGGTGGCGACCTGCTCCTGGTATCGCTTTGTGGACCAGCCCTCTTTCCAGCAGTACAACTGGAGCGCCGAAAAGAAAGCGAAGCTACAGTCCTTTGTGGAAAAGCTTCACGCAAACTGGCGCACGGACCGC
>DATDCV010000635.1:0-1806 GCA_036524155.1 Verrucomicrobiia bacterium | reverse complement strand
GCGTCCACAACCTTCGCCACGCGCGCGGCGAAATGCCAAAGTCGATCTGAGAGTTCATCGGGTGTCATAATGGCGCTGAGTAAGTGTTTTTACGTTTTTTGGCAGCACTGCGATCATCCGCATGGCCAGCCGGCATTGTGGGTCAAGTCCTGATTTAAACTTGTCACTTTCGCGAAGCGGAAGTGACCACTTATAACTTCCGCGAAGCGGCTAATTTGGCTGGTCGGCCACCGGGGTAGCGCCGACCGGGGCCGGTCTTTGAACCACAGTTCGCGGCCCCGGTCGTGCGCCTGGGTCCCGGTGGCCGGGCAGCCGGGGGGTCCAGGGGGGAATTTGCGAAAATGATTCATAGTCGTTTTTAGTTGCGTCCCAGCTCATGCACCTCGGCCGGGGTCCGGTAGCCCAACGCCGTGTGCGGCCGCTGCGTGTTATACAACCACACCGCCTGGCGCGCCGCCGCTCGCCCCTGGGCCTTGGTTGCAATCTCTTGTCCCAAGCCATACTCCTGCTTCAGAATCCCGTTCATCCGTTCAGCCAGCGCGTTCTCCGCACAGTGATTGGTCTGGGTCATGCTCACCGGCAAACCCCGTTGCTCCAGCCGTTCCACATACTCGTGACAGCAATACTGGCTGCCCCGGTCCGAATGGTGAATCGGCCGCGCTCCTTCCGGCAACACCGCCAAGGCCATCTCCAGCGCCCTCACACACCCCAGCGCCTCCAGGCTCTCCGCCACGTGCCAACCCACGATCTGGCGCGAATATTTGTCGGTGATTAACGACAGATACAAAAAACCTTCCTGCGTCCGCACATAACTCAGATCACTCACCCAAACCTCATTGGGCTCCTCCACGACCCTCTCGGCCACCAGATTCTTAAACACCGGCAGGTTGTGCCGCGACTGGGTGGTGCGCGGCTGCACCGCCGGCAAGGGCGGCACCAACAAGTCTCGCTGGCCCAACTCCTCAAACATCCGATCCCGTCCCAGTCTCACCCCGGCTTCCGCTAACTCCCCCTGGAGCTTGTAATGCAATTTGCGCACCCCCAGCCGCGGCTGCAGTTGCCGCTCTCGCCGCACCAAACCCGCCACCAGCTCCCCATCCACTGCCCGCCGCTGTCGCTCGCGCCGCCGCGCATAATAGTTCTGCCGGCTCATCCCCAGCCTCCGACACACCCGCTGCACGTTGACTCCGCTCATTTCCCCATCCTGTTCTACCGCCCCGTGCCCGGCTGCCCACCCGCTTTTTTTTTGAACTCCAGCACGTCCTTGATCCCCGCCCGCTCGCAGGCCAGGCGCGTATATTGCCGCTCGAGCGCCAACTCCAGGTTCGCGTCGGCCAGCGCCTCCTCCAACGCCCGGACCCGTCGCTTCAGTTCCGCTTGCTCATTGCGTTCTTCTGGCTTTTGCACACGTATTACCTTTCCTAAACTATTGTTACCATATTTGCTTACCCATCGATGGATTGTGTGGCAGCCCCCAACCCCATACTTGCGCCGGATTTGATCCACGTTAATTCCTCCACTTTCCAACTCCCGCACAATCTGCATCTTGAAAGCTTCACTGTATCTAATCGCTGGTTTAATTTCACTCATTCTGTTCCCCATCCGGGTGTCAACCTATTCCAGGACGGGACCTTCGGTATGGTGGTGGCGAAGCTGTCTTCGATGTGGAGCAGGCCGTGGAATTGCGGGAGTCCCAAAGGCTCAAAGTCCGAGAACTGGCGAAAGCCGAGGAGCTTGCAACCGAGCACCGAGAGCTTATCATTGAAAGGTGGAATGAGCATTTTAACCGATAGCGCGCGTTCAGCC
>DATDCV010000634.1:0-3328 GCA_036524155.1 Verrucomicrobiia bacterium | reverse complement strand
CCAGCGGCTGGCTGAGCCAACAATGCGAAAGACCGCCAGAGACGGCCGTTGCTGCGGACTGAAGCCCGCGCGCCGCTCGCCATGAAGCGGGCAGATTTACGTATTGTTATGAACACAAAACTATATTTCCTGGCCGGGCTCGTTTTGTCCGCCGCCGTGTGCGTCTCCGCCGCCGCCGATGCCAGCGCCAAATCGGACAAGCTCCGCTTTTCCGGGACCGTTGTGGACGGCAGCGGCAAGGCCGTGCCCGGCGCGGTGGTGGAGCTTTACCAGTACGGACAAGGTTTTCCGGCGGCGGGCGCCGAAATGAAGCCGGAGCAAACAGTCACTACCGGCGAGAACGGCGCCTACGAGTTTCGATCGCCGGCCTCGGCGACGGTGATTTTTGCGCGCAAGGCCGACCTGGCGCCGGCGTGGGCGAGCTATTGGCGGCCCCAGGCCGACGTCACCGAAGAACAGCTCATGTTGACGACCCCGGGTAGCATCACCGGAACGGTGGTCGATGCCGCGGAAAAACCCGTCGCCGATGCTTTGGTGTATGTGACGACGGCCTATTGCGAAACCCCGGCCGACGGCGGCGGCGTGCGGTCAGGCTACCTCAGCAGAATGCCGGATCGCGACCGGTTCTCGGTCCGAACCGGAGCCGACGGCAAATTCCGCATCGACGGCTGCCCGACCAACGCGGCGATGGACCTTGAGGTTCGCAAGACGGGCAAAGTGCTGCGCGAACTCAAACGGCAATATGTTGGCCCGGACACCATGCGCGCCCGCGTCGGCAGGAGCGACGTCCGGCTGGTGCTCGATGACGCCGGCACGGTGGAAGGCAAGGTGCGCTCGCAGGAGAGCGGCCAACCGCTGGCCGATGTGACGATTTCTCTCCAGCGACAGGAATCCGGGTCTCCCGTGGCCGGGCCGGAGCCTGCCAGGTCGGCGGCGGACGGAACTTTCCGCCTCGCCGACGTCGGGCCCGGCAGTTACCGCGTCCAGGCCCGGTTCGGCACCAACGCCGTGCCTGACTTCGTGGCCGAAGCGGTCTCAATCAACGTCGAAGCCGGCAGGACCACACGCGACGTCGAGATCGTAGCGACCAAAGGCGGGTTCCTCGAGGTGGCGGTGCTGGGTAAGGAGGATCGCAGGCCCATGCCGCAGGTGAACATCAATGTCTTCAAAGAGGGCTATCAAGCCGGCCAGTTCACTGGCAGTGACGGGCTGGTCCTCCTGCGCTTGCCCGAGGGGCAATACCAGGTCGCCGGGTATCGCGAGAATTCGCGGGCCGACCAGGTTTCCGGCAGTGTCGAAGCGGGCAAGACCAACCGCGTCGAGCTCGAGATGAAGCAGCCGTCGAGGATCTCCGGAACGGTGTGCGACGCGGCCGGTGAACCCGTGGCGGGAATCCAGTTGCGCGTCGTGCCGGTATACCGCGCGAATGTGGGGATGGTCAAAACCGATGCGGAGGGCCGGTTCGAGTTCCCGTGGAACCCGCAGCAGTTCGGCGGACAAAACAACGTGTGCAGCATCGTTGCGCGCGATGTGATACGGAACCTGGCGGCCGCCGCCGAGATCGAGGAGGGCGCCACCAATATCGACCTGCGGCTCGAGCCCGGCCTCACCATCGCCGGGCGGGTGGAAGATGTCAGCGGCAAACCGTTGCCTTCGGCGACCACGACGCTCTATTTTTGGAGCGGCAACTCGGGTGATTCCTTCGACAGCAAGCCCGCGAAAGCGGACGCCCAGGGGCGGTTCGAGATCACCGCGCTGCCCCCCGGCAGGCGCTACAGCGTCCACGCCACGGCGAAAGGTTACGGCTCGGGCAACTCCCAAATACAATCCGCCGACACGGAAACGAACCGGCTTGAACTGCCGACCTTCACGCTGGCAGTCGCCGACCGCAAGCTCGCCGGACAAGTCCTCGACGCGGACGACAAGCCCGTTTCCAGCGCGTGGGTAAACATCTACGGGCCCGGCCAGCCCAGTGGTTCAATGCGCAGCGACGACCAGGGCCGCTTTCGCTTCGAGGAAGTCTGCGAAGGCCGCATCCAGGTCTCCGCCAGCTCGCAGAATTCCTACGGTAGCGTGTCCGCCGAGGCTGGCGACACCAACGTGGTCTTGAAGCTCGGCGTCAACCAATCCTTTTCGTTCCAGGAGGCGCCGCGGCGGGCCTCACTGAAGGGTAAACTGTTGCCCGACCTGGCCACGGTCGGGTTCCCGGCCGACAGCGCGCCGGCCGGCAAGCCGATCCTGCTTTGCCTCTTCGACATCGAGCAGCGGCCCTCGCGCCGGTTCACCCGCTTGCTTGCCGAGCAGCACGACGCCTTGCGCCAGAAGGGGCTGACCGTTCTCGGCCTCCAGGCCGCAGTTGTCGCGGCGGAAGTGCTGAAAGAGTGGAAAGACGCCAGCTCACCGCCGTTCCCCGTCGCACAGCTCGCCGTGAAAGACGACAAAACCAAGTGGGCGGCCGACGTCCAATCCATGCCCTGGCTGATCCTGACCGACGCCGACCACCGCGTCACCGCCGAGGGCTTTGCGCTCGAGGAGATTGAGGCGAAGCTCAAAGAAACAAGCAAGTAGCCGCAGAACAGAAGAGCGCGAAATCGACCTGTCCCGGCGCGCGGACTTCAGTCCGCAGAAATGTCCATCAGCCGGCGGGTCGAGCAAATGGGATGCAGCAGGCGGTCGTGCGTTGCTGCGGACTGAAGTCCGCGCGCCGGCCACTGTCTTTCTCTCACGCCCCAAAACAGTACACCACGCCGTCATCACACCCGATGACGATCTTCCGGTCCGCGATCGCAGGCGAGCTTTCGATGGGCTGGCCGACCTCGTACGACCAAAGCTGTTTGCCGGTCTCGAGGGACAATATGTAAACCCGGCCGTCGTCCGAGCCCACCACGACCTTCCCGTCGCAAACCACGGGCGAACTGTCCACCTTGCCACGCGTGGGAAAACTCCAAATCGAACCTCCGTCGGCGCGGTTCACGCAATGCACCAGTTTATCGCGGCCGCCGAATACGACGCGGTCTTTGGTCACTGCCGGGGATGAGAAATAGGGGAAATTGCGGTCCTTGAAGGTCCAGGCTTTCCTGCCTTCCTTGAGGTCGACGCAAAGGAACTCGTTTTCATACTGGCCGAAGTACGCCCGGCCGTCGGCCAGGCCGACCGACGCCGCGATGTAGGCGCCGGCCTCGACCTCTTTCTCCTGCTGGCCGTCCGCCAGCCGGATCATATGCAGCAAGCCGTCGCAACCCCCGAACACCACCGCGCCGCCGGCGATCGCCGGCGAGCCGTTGATGTAATTGCCGGTCTCATACACCCAGTTGGTTTTGCCGGTTGC
>DATDCV010000633.1:0-2839 GCA_036524155.1 Verrucomicrobiia bacterium | reverse complement strand
GATCAAAGACTGGGTCGCCTGGTTTGCGATGGGGCGAGTACAGCATAAGAGGTGGTTATAGTACAAGCTTAAAAATAACAATCTTTATTCAGCCCTACTAATTAGCCTTGCTGTAGGCAGACCTCATGCCGAACAGAACTGGTTTGAAATCGGCTGTGCGCGAGCCTTATATCGCAACATGCCCCGCAAGCTGCAAGCTGCATGCGTTCATGAAAGCGACGCCCAGAGCCGCTGACCCCGCCCAACTGCGGATCGAAAAGGTGTCAAAAAGGTGAAAAGGTGTCAGTTAATTAGATTGCAATATAGGCCGCACGAAGCGACGGAGACAGGGATGGATCGCCCGTCACGGCACCGATCAACAGAACAACGGTGTGCGTTCCGGTCTTCTTTCGCTTCGCTTCCGATTTTACCGCGACTTTCTTAATACAAAGGTCGATCCACTAAGAAGCTTTCCTCCTCCTCACCGCGTAATCTGCCTCAGCGTGCCCAATGGCTCGCCTGGCGCCAGCCACGCCGCCTCGGCTCCGCTGGCGCGGATCGTTCTTTGACATTCCAACTGTAGACGCCCGTTGTCCGCTGACCGGCGCCTCGGCATTGGACCACCACGACACGTCAGCCCCCGGCTCGCGCCCAGCGAGCCGGGGGGGAGGGTCTGTTGCACCGGGTTGCAGTGATTTGCAGTGGGTTGCACTGTTTTTTGCGCGCCTCGCGTCCCCCGTCCCTCGGCTCCCGGACCTCGCCCCCTTTCTAGTAGTTATTAGTAGCTACTAGGACCTTGAAGGTGGTGGTCAATACTTCCGGGAGGGGTATCCTCCCGGTCTCCGGTGGGGCCGCCTCGCCGAGGGGGCCGCGATTCCGGCCAAATGCCCGAAAGAATCAACATTAATCCGAGCACTGCCTCGTCACCCTCGCCTTTTCGCGTCTTCCGCGTCTTCCGCGGTTAGTCCCTCGTGTGCCTTTTGCGCCTCGTTGCGGCGACCCTCACCCAAGGTCACCTATGAAAAACTTCTTTTCACTTGGACAGCTTTTGTCCAACTGAGTTTCGTACGGTGGTCGGCAAAAAGTATTGTGCTTTATGTCTGTGCCCGAGGCCTGCTGACCTCGGAACACAGAACCGTTCTTTGACATCTTAAACTGGGAGCGCCGGCGTCCTCGCCGGCAAACACCTCCTGGCTAAACAGGATGCCCTCGGCCGACGCGAACTGGCAGACGCCCCTGCCGCGCCCGCGGCGTTCCGCCCTCCTTTGGATCGGAACGCCGCCGCCCGGCAGCGGCCAAATCTCAGCTCCGCACCCGGGCACCGCGGACTCAGCGGGAGTAAAACGGACTTAAACGGACATAAACGGACTTAAAAAAACAAAAAAACACCCGTGCACATGCCTCCCGGTGGTCCGCCAAAAGCCTGTCCCCCGCTCGCTGCCCGCTCGACCTGGCCAACCTTTCTGAGCACAGACTCACTTCCACCGCGGATGCTTGTTCATTGTTGCGGCCTGAAGTCCGCGCGCCAGCGGGGGAACTACCGGACCACTTCAACGACGGCCTCAGCCCACTCTCGAAGTTGCACGCCCTCCGAATCAACGTCAGCCACGACCACCTGCAAACCGCGAGGGCAATCTTGAGGAACCCGCACTGTTACCTTGAGCGCGCCGTCTGTGTGAGCGGCGATGCGGGTGGATTTGGCGCTGGCCACTCGGAGACCTGCCGGAGCGCGCACTGCGGTGCGGAAACGGTGCGCCGCCGGCGAGTGATTCGTGATCCGCAACGCAAGCTCTGCCGTTTCGCCGGGGCGCATCGTCACCCAATACGGGTGAAGCACAGCCCAACTTTCATCCAGACCGTAATTCGGATCGTCGAATGGCAATAACTCGGTCAACAACGGAATCCGTTGTCGGAGCGTCTCCCGCATTTGCCCGATCTGGCTTGAGGAGAATCGGAACGGCGGTTCCACGTGCTGGTTGAGGATCAGGCACCCCGTCGGCAATTTCTCCAACCGATCCAGACAACGGAAGAAACCCTGGCCTTCATGCAGGAAATTTCGGTTCTGCAGGCAATAGTCATCGATGCCGGAAGGCGTGAACGAGTCGCCCGCGAAAAACGCGGACCACCCCTCCTTCCGCTCGACCAGCAGGGCATTGTGATAAAGCGTTTGGCCGGGAAAATCGAAAATCGTGAGCTTGTAGTCCTTCCACCTCCACGTATCCCGATCCCGGTGCTTCGCCGTCACCGGAGTCGGGTTCCGAGTGAGGCAGGGAAGCCGGTAATCGCCGGGCCGTTCGAGCACATCAATCAGGCTGCCACAGGCGTGGACCTTCGCGCCGAACTCGGCCACCAGCTTCGGCAGCGCATCCGTGTGGTCGTCGTGGTAGTGCGTCACGAACACGTGCTCGACCGAGGTCAGTTTGCCGGCGTCGCGTAGTTTGCGCAGTTGGTCGATGATACCTGTGCCGCCGCAGTCGACCAGGAACCCCGACCGGTCCGCCGCCAGAATCAGCCGCGAGTTCGAAATGGGAATGATCTCCGCGGGTAGCGGCGGCGTCTCGGCCATTTCCATCCAGTCAAACCGCGCATCCGGACCCAACACGCGCCGCGCCTTGGCCCGGATATGCTCGTCTTTGAAGTACCATCGCAAGGCATCGATGGAGAGATAGTTGGAATAGACCGCGCGAATTCGATCCTGCAAACGGACGATGGCCGTCCGGGGATCACTGATCACCGGTCCTCGCAAAGGGACCACTAGGTCGGGCTTCTCGGCTGCGATCTTATCAAGGCTGGTCATCAGGTCGCCCAGACGCGCCGCCCAGCCATGATACCCGCCAATTTTTGCCGCCGGGATGGCGTC
>DATDCV010000632.1:0-30572 GCA_036524155.1 Verrucomicrobiia bacterium | reverse complement strand
AATAGCTGAACAGGTAATGCCGCCCGTCATCGAGCCGACGCAGGTAGATTGAGTAATTCCCTATGTTGCATTCTTTGATCCTTTTCAGCACGTCGGGCCAGACGGCGGCGTGGAGGCGTTTGTATTCTTCAACTTTCTCGGCGCGCAGGCCGAGCACCATTCCGTAACGCTTCATATGGTTCCTTTCATTTGCCGGCGATCTCGCCGAGGTGGTTTCCGTAAGTCAGCAGCAGCACAGCCGCGACCAGCACGACGAGGGCCAGGCGGATCGTGGTGTGGGTCAGGCGGCGGCAGGTACGCCACTCGCGAAGCATCATCCCCACAACGTTGCTGAAGAGCACTAGCATGATCATGTGGATCGCCCAGCTTGTGAACTTGTATGGGCCCATTCGCACATGTCCGAGGTTATAAAAGAAAAATTGGCTGTACCAAAACAAGCCGGTCACGACCGCCATCAACCAGTTAATCGGCAGGCTGGCTTTCTCGGGCCCTGCTGGCAGTTCGAGGACCTCCCCCAACGTGCGATGCCGCGCGTGCAGATAAAGGCAATAGACCGCCGTGGTCAGAAATGCGCCCGTGTTGGAGAAGATGTAAACGACGTTGCCGCGCCACACGCCCGCACCGTGGGCCGTTGCCGCATCGGCGATTGGCTCGCCGGCTTCGAGCGCAAATCCATACACCGCCGACAGGATCCCCGCGAGCAGGGACAACAGCAGGCCTTTTGTCAGCGAGAACTCTTCCCCGGCCGATCGCTCGTTCAAATTGCGTTCCTTCATCCGGCCGGCCGTACCGGCGAGCGCAATCCCCAGCGTGCCCACAACGATGCCGGCGACGATCCAGCCGCCGCCCGGTTTTTGAAGCGATGTCCCCAGTGTCCCCTTAACCAGTTGCGGAATCAGTGTTCCCAACACGCTTGAGAGCCCCACCGCAACCGCATAGGTGAGAGAGAAACCGATGTAACGGATCGAAATGCCGAAGGCAGTTCCGCCAATGCCATAGGCCGCACCAAGCAGAAATGAATTGAGCATCGGGGCCCGTGGAGCCTCCCGCAGCACGGCGAGCAGGTCGGGGATCGTCAACGCCGCGCCGAGCAGGGGAAGCAGGAACCAACAAAAGGCCGACTGGGTGAGCCAATAAGTCTGCCATGACCAGCGCTTCACCCTCTTTTGCGGGGTGTAACACGTGGCCGCAAAGAACGCACCCACCCCGTGCAGGAGCACGCCGAGTATAGGGCTGACGGCAACCGGGTTCATTCTCCGACAAGGACGAGATCGGCCCGGCGCGATTCAGGTGTCACTCGCAACGATTCCATCTTGCCCTTGCGATAAGTGCCTTCAACGATCGTTCGCTGTGGCGCGTGCAACTTAAACTGCACGTTCCAGTCTTTCGGCCACGCCGGCCTCAGGAAAATCTGGCGCCCATCCATCTGCAGCAGCATGGCTTGAAACGCTTTCATCAGCACGCCCCCGTGGTCCTGGTCGGGCGTCCAATCATAGTTGGGTCCCCAAAACGCCGGGAAGCGTTCGCCGCGGTCATGGCTGCGCGCGCGGCCGACGACGCCTTTGCGGGCCTCCTCCGGCCGCCCGAGGTAGGCCATGAAAATGTCATCCTGCCGCCAGCCGCTGTGGCCGCGGTCCCACCGATGCTCGAGGGCCGCCACCGCCCAGTCGGCATTCGGCCGGTTGAAGGCAAAAAGCCGGAATGGGAACACGGGGTAGAGCTCCGGATTTTCGATGTTGCTCTTTTGGGCGAAAAACTCCGCGGGCGCCAGGGCTTTGTGGCCTTCAACCTCGCGCAGCGGAACCGGCGGGAGCTTGCCGCGCAGACGCTGCCAAAGCTCGCGGTCCGCCGCCGGGGCCAGCTCCGGCTCCACGGCCAGGAGCCTTTGGGAGACCGCGATGCACCCGGCCAGTTCGGGCGTCGCGTTCGTGCAACGCCACCAGGTTTCGAGTGCCTGCGAGGGATACATCACGAGCCGGCCCTGCGCGTTGGTGGGGTAATGCTGTTCGAAGAAAGTCAGGATTTCGCGCGAGAACGGGATCGCGGTCTGGCAGAGGAAATCGCGGTCGAGCGTGTGGTCGTAGTAATCGAGCATCATCCAGCAGAGTTCGAGTCCGCCGACCCATTCCCATTTGTGCCAGCCGCTTTCCTGGAGCTTGTCGGTGCGCTGCTCGAAGGGCGTCCAGCCGTACGTCTCGCTGAAGACCGCGCCCCAAAACATGATGCACTCGGGGTAATACGCGCCCTCGTGGCCGAGGTAGAGTTTAGTGCGGTATTTGCAGAGGGGCAGCAACTCGTCGGCGTACATGCGGAACAGGGCTCGCTGCAGGTCGAAATCTCCGGACGTGCAGAGGCTGATATAAGGCAAGCGCGTGTTTTGCCACCAGTAACCCGGGCCCCACCGGCGGAAGTCCGGGTCCTTTTCCGTCGGGCCGGGTGGGACGGTGAAGAGCGAGCCGTTGAATTTGATCGGGTAGGAGCCGCGGCCCGCGGCCGCCGTGATAAACCGTTGCAGGTGGTACATCCGGCTCACCCAGGCTGCTTCGTCGCCCACAACTTCTTGTGTCCCGTCCGCCACCAGCTTGCCGCCGACATAAAGGCGGCAGCCGTCCGCGGCGGAATCAGCCACTGCGGCGACGTGTGTCCAGCGATCGGCCGGAGCTGCTTCCGGTTGCTGGAGAGTCGTTTCTCGGCAAATAAACCGAAGACTATTGCCCGGGTGAGTGTCGAGCAGGAAGCCGTCGCCGCCGCCAGGCGTGATCTTGTCCACGATGCGCGCGCCGCTTCCGGGAAGTTTGGCGGGTTTGACCCAGGCCTCGACCGTGAGGCCTCCAGTGAAATCCCAGAGCTTGCCCGGCGACAGTTCCTGAGGCTTCAGACCTGTCTGGCTAAACAGCAAACCGGGACGAGCCGACACCGCTTCATCTCGCCTCAGCCTGGCCAGCTCAGCAATTTCGGCCCCGCTCAGCGACTTTGAAAAGATGCTCACGCGTCCCAACTCCCCCGCAAACTTGTTGCCTCCGGCCTGGTCCATGCCGAGGCGCACCGCCAGCCGGTTCGTTGGAACAATCGAGACGAGGACCGGTTTGGCAGCAGCCTCGGCCGAAGCACGGATCCAGCTCCGATCCCAAAACTCTTGCCACCAGCCATTATGGGCCCGGAGCCGCTGCGCGAAATCCCGCGCCTCCACTCGACGGATTGTGTCATCCAGGTCGGCCAGCCATTGTCCGGGTGTGGAGGGATGACGCGTCAGCACAAAGACGCTGAACCGGTGTGTCTTGCACTTTGGAGAGCGCAAACGTTTGTCGTCGATCCGTTCGCCGTTCTCCGCCTTCACCACCGCGCCGAAAGTCCGGTGCAGCAACGGGTCCGGCCGCTTGAACCCGGTGAGCCCCTGGATCTGCGCCAGGAGCTCGGGCCCGACCGAGTTGACGTTGTGGTGATACCACCCGATGCGGTCGCGCTGCCCGGTCAGCAGCGTGTCGGGTTCAAGGACCAGTGGCGCCTGTTTCCCATCCGGCAGCTTGCGGTTGGTCAGCACGTCGCTGACCTGTAACTCGGCCAGCTCCTGTTGATTGGTCCGCCAGAGTTCGACAAAGGCAGTCACCTCGAGTGGCTGCTCGTTCTCGGCCGTCAGATAAATGACAGGGTGATTTGCGTCCACCCTGAGCCGGATTCGGCAAGTCGGCGCGTTACCAGCCGTGATTTCAATGCAGCCCTCGCTCAGCCTGAGTTCCTGGCGGAAGTCCGCACCGTTGGCGAAGGGGTTAGGCTCAAAGTGGAACCTTACCTTGCCCACCTTAAGCAGGCGCGCGTTGTCATCCCACGCGTCGGTTTTGCTGATATAAAACTGCAGGTTGCCGTCTTTCGTCACCCAGGCATTGAGGGCGACATCCCCATTGCCGAGCGGCATCGAACCATGATGGTCCTCGCTGGGCGAATTCCACACCACATTATACACATCAACGGGCGCGGAGAGGCCTGTCGGCGCACCCAGTGCGGCGACGCCCAAAACAAGCCGACAAATAGTGGCCCTCATACTGGTTCCTCGAATTCTTCAAGTCGCAAGGGATAAACGCCGTGCTCGCGCACCAGCTTTACGATGTAATCGTAGGTATGTCCGGACACGGCACTGGTGACGGAATGATCGCTTTGGAAGATGAAACCACCGCCTTTGGCGGCGTTGAGCTTGCGCAGCACCTCGCGGCGAATCGCGGCGCGGGCGCCGGATTCCCACACTTGAACGTTGCTGTTGCCGCAAAAAGCGATGCGGTGGCCGTATTGCCGGCGCAGCTCCACGGCGTCGAGCCCCGCTTTGACCTCGAGCGGGTTGTATCCATCGATGCCCATCTCGATAAAGTCGGTGAAAATCGCCTTAACGTTGCCGCAACCGTGGTAGATGACCGGCAACCCGCGGGCATGAGCCTCCGCCGCGATTTGAGCCACCCATGGTTTGAAAAACTCACGCCAGTATCGGGGCGACATGAACGTGCATTTCTTGTAGGCGACGTCACCCCAGATCACAAAACCGTCCAGCAAACCGGCGGCGGCTTCGAGCTGCGCCTTCGCCATCTCAAGATAAAACGCCCCGATGCGATTGATGACCTCTCCCATCCGCTCCGGGTACTCCGCGATCCACAGCATCGCGTGCTCCTGACCGATGAGCCGTGTGAGACATTCGCTGGCCTCGATGATGCTCCCGTACACGGGAAAATCAGGCCGTAGCGACTTCACGGTCTCAATCCACGCCGCCGAGTTGCGTTGAAAACCGTCGCCCACCCCGGCGATTTGGTTATCGCCAGCGGCGAAAAAGCGTCTCTGGTCGCGCGGGTCGTCAAACTGCGCGGACTCGAGCTTCTCGAAAGTATCGGTTTCCCAGCCCCGCATTTCCGGCATCGGGAACTCGAAATGCTTGTGCATCACCGCGCCGAAGCCGGTCTTCACCACGACTTCCTCCGGCGTTTCCCGGAGCGTCTGAAAGGCACGAATCCACGGATCCATGTTCGGCGTGGTGACGATCCAATCAAGGTCGTAATAGTAATACGGGCTGGCCTCAGGAGGCAGACCGAGATCCCGCCGCCACCGTTCGACGAAACTGCCCCAGAAGAAGTCGCTAATGGGCACGCGATCCGGCTCCTCATGACACAGCGCACAATTCATGCGATCCAGCTTGCGCAGCGTGCCTTCTTTGCGTCCCCCGTCAGCCGCCGCCCTGCCTTCTGTGTTAAACATGCCCACCGATGAACCCTCCTGGGAACACGCTATTTCAGGAAATAGAGTTCCTTTGTGTCCGCCCAGATCTTGCCGGCGGCGGCGGCATCCGGCAGCGGCGACTGGCACGGGTCGGTCTCCTTCCACCAACGCTGCGTCTCGGGATCGGCCGCCATCCGCTTCATGTCCGCCTCGAAGTCCGCGCCCGTGTACTCCAAATACGCAAAGAGGTAGAGTTTCCCTTCGATTTCGCGCTCGTGGATCGAGAAATTCCGAATGTTGCAGTCCTTGATCATCCTGTTGACGCTCGGCCAGGGGTTGGCATGGAGCTGGCGATAATAAGCGGCCTTCTCGGGCTTCAGCCCTGTGATCCAGGCATAACGTTGAGGAGTCTTGTGTGCCGCGCAGCCACTGAGGAACGCAACCGCGACGAGCAGGAGGAGATGTTTCATAAACGGGGTTTGAAGGTTCAGAGTCCAGTAATCCGTTTGGCTTCGCCGGGCCGGAGAGCAACCGAAACCGTTCGTTGTCCACAGCGCACGCGGGCGGTCGAGCCACCGATACTGTGGATGGTGGCCGACGTGATTTTGTGGTCCTTCCAGGCAAGATCGACGCTGAACCCGCCACGGGCTCTTAGACCCTTCATCGACCCCTCGGCCCAGGCCTCCGGCAGCGCCGGGAGCAGTTCGATTTCGCCGGTGTGCGATTGCAGGAGCATCTCCGCAATGCCGGCACAGCCACCGAAGTTTCCGTCAATCTGGAAGGGCGGGTGAGTGTCGAACAGGTTCGGCAGCGAACCGCTGCCATTGCCGGCCGGTCGCAGCAGCCGTTTGAGCAGCTTGTAGGCGCGGTCGCCATCCCCCAGTCGCGCCCACAGGTTGATCCGCCAGGCCACGGCCCAGCCAGTGCTTTCATCACCGCGGGCATCGAGAAACTTGCGGCAGGCCGCCGCCAGTTCAGGCGTGCCGCGGGAAGTGATCTCGTAGTACGGATGCAGGCCGTACATCGGCGAGGTATGGCGGTGAGTCGGTTCCGGCTCGGCGTAGGGTTCAAGCCATTCCTGCAGGCGCCCGTCAGGCCCCACTTGGTTGGGCGCCAACCGCGCTCGTTTCTCGGTCAACTGACTGCGAAACGCGCTATCCAGACCCAGGATTTCAGCCGCGCGCGCCGTGTTCCCAAAAAGTTCACGCAGGAGCTGCATATCCACCGTCGGGCCGAGGCAAACGTGCGCGACGCCGCCGTCCGGCAGTCGGAAAGCATTTTCCGGTGAGTTCGACGGGCCGGTGACAAGCCAATGGTGTTTCGGTTCCTCGATTAGGTTATCGAGGTAGAATTCAGCCGAGGCCTTGAGTATCGGGTAGGCCCAACGGAGAAAATCGCGGTCAAGGGTGAAAGCGTAGTGTTCCCACAAGTGCTGACAGAGCCATGCCGACCCGCTAACCGTGGCGCCCCAGGACGCAGCTTCGCCGGGTGACGTGTAACCCCACGGGTTGGTGATTACGTGCGCCACCCAGCCGCGGGCGTCGTAGTAAGCCTTCGCGGTTTTGCGTCCGGGCTCGACCAGGGACGCGATGAGTTTGTGCAGCGGTTCGTGGAGTTCCGGCAAATTGCAGACTTCCGCCGGCCAGTAGTTCATCTGCACGTTAATGTCGAGGTGCCAATCGGCGTTCCAGGGGGTCTGGATTTCCTGCGCCCAAATCCCTTGCAGGTTTGCCGGGAGGCCGCCGGGACGCGAAGAGCTGATCAGCAGGTAGCGTCCGTAGTTGAAATATAAGGCCGCCAACGCGGGATCGGGCGCGCCTTTAGCGAACCCCGCCAAACGCTGTTCCACCGGCAGGACGCTGTTGGTGGTGGCGGGCAATTTCAGTTCGGCCCGGTCGAACCACTGACGAAAGTCGCGCATGTGCTCCCGATGAAGAGCCTTGAAGGACTTCTTCGCGGCCCTGTCGAGGTCGCTCCGACTGGCTGCCACAGGGTCCGCCAGGCGCCGCCCTGCAAATCCGCGAAAATCCGTCGCCGCCGCCACGAGCAAAATCACTTCGTCGGCGTTGCTCACCGCAATTTGATTCGCCTGGGCGAGGACCTTACCACCCGTCGCTAACACTCGCACGCGAGCCGCGTACGCCACGCCCTTGCCGCCCCGCCCGTCATTGAGTGTCCCGGTCATGAGCAATTCATCGGGGCCGGCGGGAGTGGTCACGAAACGCTCCGGGCGATCCAGTGAGATTTCGAAGGAAAGGGCGCCCCGGCGGGAGGCCGTTAGCCGTGAGACGAACACCTGGTCCGGCGCGCTCACAAAGTGCGTGCGCTCAAAGCGCACACCGTCTCGCTCGAATTCAACCCGCGCGGTGGCGGTCGCCAGGTCGAGCTCGCGCCGATATTTCTCAGCGCCCTGCTTGCCGAAAGCCTTCGGGGTTTCGACACCCTCGAATCGTACCTCCGCAACCTGAAAATGGTCGACTCCGGCATTGGGCTGAAACGTAAAGCGGAAGAAGCGGCAGGGAATGGGGTTGGGAATCCGGTAGTCCCGCTGCTGATGACGCTGTTCGAAGACAGGCTCGTCCTGGTGCTCATCCAGTTTGGTCCAGGTTCCGCCGTCTTTGGAACCTTCCAGTTTCCAGGTGCGCGGGTCGCGCGCGGGGACATCCTCCGCGGAGGTGAACGAGTAACGACCAGGGCGCACCTCCTTGCCGGCATCAACTTCCCATTGGACAGGCTTGCCGCCGTGAACGACGCACCACTTAGTCTCCGGATTGCCGTCGGTGGAAAACTCGACTTCCTGGTTTTCGAAATACGCGCGGTGACCGCTCGGGCAGCGGACCCCGCCGAGTGCGGAGCTGCCTCCGGAGAAGCGCAGATGAAGATTCCCCAGAACCTGGTAACAGCCGAAAGGCACATTGGCGCCGTTGCCATGCCCCGAGCCCGGCCCCTGGCAGGTGAAGTTCGCGTTGACGAGTCTCTCGGCCTCGACGTTCTTGCCCTTCAGCAACAACCGCCGGATCTCCGGCAGCGCGGTGTGCGCGTCGGCGCGGTCGGCGTCCTGGCTTGAGCCGGACCACATCGAGCTTTCGTTCAGCACGATTCGCTCCTCGCCCACACCGCCAAACACCATCGCCCCGAGCCGGCCGTTGCCGAGCGGCAGCGACTGCTGGAAACCGGTCGCAGGCCGGTCGAACCGAAGCGACGTCAGGGGCGCGGTCTGCGACAGACCCGGAGTTTGGGAAATAGCCAGCGACAGCCCGAGGCAAGCCGCAGACAACAAGGGGATGGCATTCACGGTTGGCTAGACTCTAAAGACCAGCGCCGGGGCTGACAAGCTGGGGCTTCGATCCGGCGTTCAAAGATGCGAGCCGCCGCCGGGCAGACGCACCCGCAGAAAGTTCATGCGTTTCTCGATGGGCAACGCGAGGCGCCGCCGAATGAGTTCCACCAGCGCGAGCTCGGACTCGTGTCGCAAAGCCGCCAAAGCGGCCTCCCGCTTTTTGCGTTTATACTCTGCCCTTCTCACGGAGCGTCTTTTCGAGAATTTCGAGCACCGCCCGATCTCGCTGGCGGCCGGCAGCTCGTTTGCTGGCAATAATATCGCAGAGATCGGCCACCCATAGCGGGTGTCCCTCCAGCTGAATCTTCATAGCGCGGGATCGCAGACTGTTGAAGGACTTTACCCCGTGAATGGAAGCCATAAAGTCCGCTTGGAGACCTCGGTCGTCATTGGCGACGCGATAGAGCGCCGAGACGGGGTAATAGGGACGCAAGATGACCGCATCGAGGTTTCGGGCGAACCGTTTGAGTTTGGCCAGGTTGGTCGGAGTGGCCCGAAACATGAAATCGAAATCCAGCGTCGTCACCGGTGCGCCCTGGATGGCAGCCGCGGCGTTGCCTATCAACACGGCTTCGAGCCGAGTCTCAGCTAAAGCCGTCACCACCAGATTCAGCAACGGAGTCGCATTCATGGACGCGGGCAAATCTAACGGGGTGCGTGGCGGCTGACAAGGGACGGTTTCAGACAACACGCGTGCGGCCGGAGACTCGGGGCGCTGCGGCTGAGATTCTCTGTTTCCTCGGTTTCCTCCTGTTCCCCTCTGAATACGTGCGGCTTAGCGGAAAGCCACATAAAGCATCGCAAACACCAACAGGACGGCTCCGGCCGCGAGGCGGTAGTTGCCGAGTCCACGGCCGCCGGGGGATCCGCGCAATGGCTCTCGCCAATCTTCCCAAACCAGGGTGGCGGCCTCAGGTTTAAGCGGCTCGGGAAAGATAAACGTCATCCCGAGCATGATCGCGAGGCACACCACCAACAAGAGGAAGGCAATCAGCATGAAGTCGCCGCGGTAGATGTCGGTCCAGTCGATGTAGAACGCCGCTGACCCCAGCGCCATGCCCGCGATGAGCGTAATGAAAGCGGACTTCCCGGAAGCGCGTTTCCAGAATACCCCGAGGAGGAAGACGGCGGTGATCGGCGGCGCCACGTAGGAGATGAGCTTGTTGATGCCCTCGAAGATGGTGGTGTAGTGACCAAAGACCGGCGAAGCCACGATGGCGAGAATCGTCCCTAGCACCGTTGTGATTTTGCCGATCGTTACAAGGCTGTGGTCGGCAATATCGGGTTTGTGCCGCTTGAAAAGGTCGTAGGCGACCAACGTGGCCGTCGAATTCAGGGCGGCGGAGCAGGTCTGCATGGCGGCTGCGAGCATGGCCGCGGCGACGAGCCCCTTGAGCCCGACCGGCAATAAGTGCGTGATGAGGAACGTATACGCGTCGGCGGCGGTTTGGGGCGCGGCGCCGCCAAACGCCTTCTGTTGCACGAGCCCGACGCAAATCACGCCCGGCAGCACAAAGAAGAAAACCGGCCAGATCTTCAGGAACGCGCAGAAGAGCGGGCCGAGCCGCGCCTGTTTTTCGTCTCTCGCGGCCAGCACGCGCTGGACGATCGTCTGGTCGCAACACCAGTACCAGATGCCGAGCACCGGGTAGCCGAGCAGAATCGAATACCACGCCATGCCCGAGGGATCGTCCGCGGAACGCGCCATGTGCAGAAAGTCGGCGGTGCCCCAGGTGACCTTGCTGTCGGCCACGCCGGCGAGCGGATGCGGGTGGGCGGCGAGCGTGTGGGCCAGCTCGGTCCAGCCGCCAACCTTCACGTAACCCACGACCGTGATGACCACCGCGCCCACCAGCAGCAGGACCGTTTGCACGCTCTCGGTCCACACCACCGCCAGCAAGCCCCCGAGCATCGTGTAAACCCCGGTAAGCACCCCCAGGACGGTGATGAAAACCAGCAGCGCATCAATGCCGAAAATCGTTGCGCCCGGCGCCAGGCCGAGGATGCCCCGCAAAACCCACGCCGCCGTGTAGAGTGCCACGCCCATGTGGATGACGATGGCCGAGAAAAGCGACACCACGGAAAGGACATCCCGGCAACCACGGTTGAACCGGCGTTCCAGAAAATCCGGCAGCGTCGCCACTCGCGAGCGCAGATACAGCGGCGCGAAGAACAACGAAAGCAGGATCAAAGTGAATCCGGCCATCCACTCGAAGTTTCCGAACACGAGCCCGAATTTGTAGGCCGTCTCGGCGAGGCTGACGAGATGAACCGTGGAGATGTTTGCGGCGAACATCGCCAGGCCAATTACGGGCCACGTCAACGTGCTGCCCGCGAGGAAATAATGCCCCCCTTCACCGCCGCGTTCTCCCCGCCGGCGCAGGAAGCCGGCCGCGACTCCCAGGCCAACTACCGCGCACAAATAGAGGCCGATGATGGCCCAATCCACTCCCCCAACGGTGGTGTTCATGAAAACCCTCCGTATGCCGCGGCGCCCACAACGGCGTCATGAACCCCACGGTGTTCGATCCTTTTCGTCCTCGTGCTCTTCCTCTTCCTCGTGGTCTTCCTCTTCCTCGTCCTCTTCCTCGTGCTCTTCCTCTTCCTCTTCCTCTTCCTCGTAATCGCGTTTCTTGTTGTTGTTCGAGAACCAGGACGATGAGGAGCCAGAAACCAGCGGCGCATACCGAGCGGCTACTTTTCGAGCAGCTCGATCTCGTTGATCGTCGGCCCCTCGGTCGCGTCGAGGATGTTCAAACGAAAATGCTGCGCCGTCACCGGCTCGAACTTTTGGACAAATGACGGTCCGATCTTCTGCCCCATAAAAACCGTCTTCCAGGAACTGCCGTCGCCACACTGGAATTCAAATTGCCGCACGCGCTCCTCGATGGCCTCCTCTATGCGGACACCCCGGACCCGCTTCGGCTTCCCCAAATCGGCCGCGAGCCACGCTTTTTTCGTGCCGCCATCCGTCGCCCACCGGGTGTCCGCGTCGCCATCAAAAGCCTCCTGCGGCCCGTACTGCGAAGTCTGCTGCTGGAAGACATTGGAGGCGGTGGCTTTGACGCTCCCCGGCCCCACAACCTGAACCACAGGAATGTCCATCGCCGAGCCGTCGAGTTCGAGCCGCACAATCGTATCTATCGGATCCAGCGCCACCGGGCCTAAAGCCAGCGTGAGTTTCCCGTCCTGCTGGCTGAATTTCACGGCGCCGCCCGCGAGCCTGCTGGCGGACTTAACGGGGCGCGGCAGAGCGGGAAGCTCCACCCGCCCTTCCTCGGCGCGGAAGATATGCAGGAAGACCGTGCTGCCCTTTCGCGTGCTGGCGAAGGCCTTGTTCGGTTTCCACGGGCCACCCCGCGTGCCGTAGATGCTTTCCCCGTTCCTTGCCAGCCACGCGCCCATTTCCTTCAAACGCGCAACCTGGCGCGGCTCGATGATCCCGTCGGGCATCGGTCCCACATTGAAGAGCAGGTTGCCGTCGCCCGCGGCACAGGTGACCAGCGTCTGCAGGCATTGCGCCAGCGATTTCATCTCATCGTTCGGTTTCCAGGCCCACTGCTGGCAGATCGTCATGCAGGTTTCCCACGGGCGATTATCCTGGTACTTGCCGACACGCTGCTCCGGAGTGTCATAGTCGCCGGGAGCACCGCTGCGATCATTGATGATAAGGTCGGGTTGCAGCGACATGGCGAAGTCGATTAGGCCCTGGCCCCGCGTCGCGTCGAATTGCTGAGGCACATCGAACCACATAATGCCGAGCGGCCCGTACTGCGTGATGAGCTCTTTGACCTGCGCCCGCAAGTATTGTTCGTAACGGTCAAGGTTGTAGGTCGCGCGCTTCACACTGCCGCCGGGACTGGTGAGCGGAAAATCCGGATGATGCCAATCGCAAACCGAATGATAAGTGCAGAAGCGGAGACCGGCGCGTTTGCATGCATCCGACAGCTCTTTGCTGACATCCCGCCCGAACGGCGAACGCATCACGTTGTAGTCCGTCTGCTTCGTGTCAAAGAGGCAAAAACCGTCATGGTGCTTGGTCGTCAGCACGACGTACTTCATCCCGGCGTCTTTGGCGGTTTTTACCCACGCGTCGGCGTTGAAATTTGTGGGGTTGAACTTCGTGTAAAGCTGATCGTATTCCGCGATTGGAACCTGGGCGCCACGCGCCCAACCAATTTCCTGGCCGGTCAGCGAAACCGGCCCCCAATGAATGAACATGCCAAAACGCGCCTCGGCCCACCAACGAAGGCGTTGCGGATAAGGTTTGGGCGCCGCTCCGGCTGCCGGTTCCTGCGCGTCGAGGCTCAAGGCCGCCAGAAAGGCCGCGCACGCCAGGCCGCAAGATAGGCCGCCCATCCGTTTCCAACCGACTAATGTTGCGGGGTTCATGCTGATGTTGTTGGCTATTTCTGGCAAAATGGAAAGCGCATAATGGAGATAAAAAAACCGGGCTAGTCAGTCAGGGGGTGACCGAAAAGCCCGGGGAATTTTCGAATTAAGTACAACAGTAGGATTACGGAGAACATCGGCTCCCGGTCTGTACCACACCGGGACCGAAATCTAACACGGGCTGACAAAGAACCAATGCGCCTTTTGCCCGCAAAATCAGTGGCGTAATCTTGCTCTAATCTAATCATTACTCCTTATCGCTGTCAACCTCGGACTAAAAGTATTATTCCGCATTTAGTTTGATATTAGATCGAATAACCATTGACCGTCCGCAGGCGGCGCGGGGTGTCCGCCGCAGACCAATGGCGTCGGAACCGCCCCAACCATCTACCGGACCGCTGGCGGATTAATCATTGCCCGGTCGGCCGGAAATCGTCATGGTGCTGCGGATGAGCCGACGACGATTTTTCACTCCCATCCTGCTGCTGGCCGTAGCCGCCGACACAGCTTTTTGCACCACGGCATTCAGTGCCGTCGAAGCGCCCAAGCCATACGGGCCGGTGCCGACAGAGCGCCAGCTCCGCTGGCACGAGATGGAGTTTTATGGCTTCGTCCATTTCACCGTCAACACGTTTACCGACCGGGAATGGGGTTACGGGGACGAGGATGAAAAGGTCTTCAACCCGACGGATTTCGATGCCGGCCAAATCGCGGGGGCAGCCAGGGAAGCGGGCATGAAAGGCCTGATTCTGACCTGCAAACATCACGATGGTTTTTGCCTCTGGCCGAGCCGATTCACGGAACATTCAGTCAAGAACAGCGCCTGGAAAGACGGCCGGGGTGACGTCGTTAAGGAACTCGCGCGGGCGTGCCGGCGGCAAGGTTTGAGGTTCGGAGTGTATCTCTCGCCGTGGGACTGCAACCACAAGGATTACGGCCGGCCCGAGTACCTCGACTATTACCGGAACCAGCTTCGCGAGTTGTTGACGCAATATGGCGAGATCTTCACTGTGTGGTTCGACGGAGCCAACGGCGGGCGCGGCTATTACGGGGGCGCGAAGGAGACGCGCAAAATTGACGCGCGCACTTATTACGATTGGGACCACACCCGCCGGCTCGTGCGCGAGTTGATGCCGCTGGCGGTGATGTTCAGCGACGCCGGCCCTGATTTTCGCTGGGTCGGCAACGAGAACGGTATCGCGGGGGACCCCTGCTGGGCGACGCTCAACGCCGCCGGCCGTTATCCGGGCGGCAGCAGCGAGGGGCTTACCTCGGGCGAACGCCCCGGCACCGATTGGATGCCGCCCGAGTGCGATGTGTCGATTCGGCCCGGCTGGTTTTACCACGCCAAAGAGGATGCTCGCGTGAAAACCCCCGGCCAGTTGCTTGATATTTACTACCAATCCGTCGGCCGCGGCGCCTGCCTGAACCTGAACCTCCCACCGGATCGCCGCGGGCGCATTCACGACAATGACCTTCATTCCCTGCGCGAATTCCGGCGCATCCTGGACGCGACTTTTGCCCGAAACCTTGCCCGGGACTGCCGGCTGAGCGCGAGTAACACGCGTGGCGGGGCAAAGGGTTATTCGCCGCAGAACCTCCTGGACGGGAAGCGTGCCACTTACTGGGCCACCGATGACGGCATCACTACGCCTGAACTCGTGATGGAGTTTCCCCGGCCATTAACCTTCAACGTCGTCGAACTGCGGGAATATCTGCCGCTCGGTCAACGCGTTGAAGGGTTTGCGGTCGACCAGTGGCAGGACGGCCGCTGGGTTGAGTTCGGCAAGGGCACCAGCATTGGCAACCGCCGCCTGCTCCGCAGCGATCCGGTGACTTCGGCGAAAGTGCGCCTGCGGGTCACCGCCTCCCAGGTCTGCCCCGCGCTATCCGAATTCGGCCTCTACGCCGAACCGGCCGCGCGCCCGTGACGGGCGGTGGCCGCCGGGGCGACTCCATAGCCTGTTCACCCAGGCAACAACCAAACGTCGCGGCGTTTCGGCACCGGCGCGCGGACTTCAGTCCGCAGCAATATCCGTCAACAGCGGTCTTCGCCGTTCCGAACACAACAGCTCCTCGTGGATCGCTGCGGACTGAAGTCCGCGCGCCGGCCGTACACGTCCGTTTCCTGTGTTCGAGTGTCAACGTCCGAAGCAATCGAGCACCCAATTTGCGGACGGTTGCATCCCGCGCGCTCCAAACGGTCTAAATCGCGCTTGCTTTCTCTTGTCGGCCCTTCATATTGGCAGGACAAACTGATCATTTTTATGGCTGATGCTGCTAATAAATATCCTGAAAATGTGGCGGGCAAGTTCTACGTAGACAACCAGTGCATTGATTGCGATTTGTGCCGCGAGACCGCGCCGGACAATTTCAAACGCAACGAAGACGGCGGCTACTCGTATGTCTTCAAACAACCGGAAACGCCCGAGGAGGAAGGCCGCTGCAAAGAAGCCAAGGAAGGCTGCCCCGTCGAGGCCATCGGTGATAACGGCGCCTAGAACCGACTTTCAACCTGACAACCCGCGGCTGTTGCCGCGGGTTTTTTTTCGGCGGGCGTCCACCGATAATTGATGGCTTGGATGTCGATGAGTTCATCAGGCGGAATGCCGACCCGATTTGGCCCCACCAGAACGGGCTGTGGGAGTACCTTCGAGGCGTCTGACCTCCCGCTGCACCGCCGCCAGGATGCGATGTTTGATGACATACACGTTCGCGAGGCTGACGCCCAGCGAACGCGCCACGTCCCCCGCCGGCCATTCCTTGCGCACCAGCAGATCAAAGACTTGAAACTGCTTGAGGCTGAACTTCTCTTTCACCCGATCGAGAGCCGCATCGAACAGGTTTTTGCGCCACTCCTCCTCAAATAACGCATCCAGGCTCACCGAGCCGGGATCCGCCACGCGTTCCATCGGGGCGGTGCGGGTGGTGTCGGAACCTGGGTCGTACGGGTTACCGGATGCCGACGGACCAGAATCGTGCGGTTCCTTCACTCGCCGCTTGAACTGGTCCTTGATGCGCCACGAGGCCTGGGTGAGCAGCCACGTTTTGAAACGGCACACGCTGGGGTCATAGTGGAATTCCGGCAAGTGCCGCGCGACGGCGATGGCAGTCTCTTGCACCACTTCGTCCGCCTCACCATCAGTCAAGCCCGCCTGAATCGCGAAGTCGCGCACCACTTTGCCATAGACGCGGTAAAACTCCTGCCAGCTCTCGGCGTCGTCTCCTGTCTTCAGCCGAGTCAAGAGGCTGGGGCGCGTGTGAACGGAAGCGGGCTCATCAGGAGTCATCATGGTTACCTTACCGCTTAAACGCCACCGCGCGAGAAATCTTACACCGATAAAGGACGCCTAAAGTTTCCCTGTAAGAATCCGCTGCCCGCATCGTTTAAGTGCCAACAGCGATTATCAGACGGCTGGTTTCTCACGAACCCTGAATCACCGGCAAAGGAACCGAAACCATCAACCAGAAGCCAGGTGCAAGCCACCCGGCAAGGAAAGGACAAATAATGAAACAGTTCAGCGTTAATAACAACACTAACGGTCGGCAAAAGAACGGTCGCCGGCGCTCGGGCTACGCCCTGCCGGGAGTCCTGCTGGCGATCGCGGTCATGTCGGTCGCCGTGGCGCGAGGAGAGACCTGGAGCTTCAAGCTCGTTGGCGCGCCCACCGCGCTAAACAAGAACAGTCCCAGGTTCGAATCGATCCGCATGATGGGCACCGGGACGTTTGATCCCGTGCTGGGAGTCGTGTCTGCCAGCGGAACGTACACCTTGTACAACGCATTCGACCACCCCAACGGTCCGGTCATATACGCCACCTGGCACTCGACGGATTTCGTGCGTTTCACTCCGGAGAGGGGCAACAAAGGCACGCTGACATTCAAGATCGGATCGAGCGACGCCCTGGCCGGCACGGGAGAATTGACGGTGATGGAGGACGGCATCGAAGGTCCCATCATCGCCAACGAACCGTACATCGTGCCCCCCGGCGGTTCCGGAGGAGGCGCGCGGTTCCACCATGAGGAAAACGAGCCATTCTTTCCACCCTTGCCGCCTGCGGTGGTTGGAGGGGAAGGGGCTGACCAGGACAACTGAGCGGGCTTATGAACCGATTGGGGGCCGCGGAATTGCCGGGGGGTGGCCGCGGGATCCGCGCCCCCAATCATCTTGCCAAATCGCCTATGAACACTGCCAAAGCGCTAATCAATCGAGCCGGGGTGGTTTTTGGGGTGCTCTCTGCGGTCGTTTTGCTGCTGCCGGGGAGCGCGGCTCGCGCTGAAGACGAGCCTGAGCGAGCGCTGGACCAGCAACTCATCGCCCGCCTGGGGCAAGCGGGCTTTACGGGACGCATCCAAGAGAGCCTCGAACAGCGCCTGGGCCGGCCCGTGGACCGCGCGCGAGCCGACCTCGGGCGACGGCTGTGGTTCGATACCATCACGGGCTTGAACAACGACAACACGTGCGCCGGGTGCCATTCGCCGACGCGAGGCTTCGGCGACACTCAATCTATCGCTATCGGTATCGATAACAACCACGTCGTTGGTCCGGACCGCCAGGGACCCCGGAACCAACGGCGCACACCCATGGCGATCAACACCGCCTTCTACCCGAACCTGATGTGGAACTCGCGTTTCGCCTCCTTGTCGGAGGACCCTTTCGACAACAGCCAAGGCTTCCAGTTCCCGCCTCCCGAAGAATTCAGTCTCTCCTACCTGCCCCACCTGTTGGTGGCCCAGGCGTTTATTCCTCCCACCGAGCGAGTGGAGGTCGCGGGATTTGATTTCCCGGGAGACAACTACGCGATTCGGGCCGAGGTTATGCGGCGGCTCAACGACACGTCCGCCTATCGGACCCTATTCGGCCAGAACTTTCCGGAGGTGGCCCAGGGCGGGGATATTACCTTCGACATGTTCGGCATGGCCATCGCCGAGTTCGAGTTTACTCTGATTGCCGCCGATGCGCCCATCGACCAGTTCGCGCGCGGCCGCAAGCAGGCGCTGACGGCCAGTCAGAAACAAGGGGCACTGGTGTTTTTCGGCAAAGGCCGGTGCGTCGAGTGCCACGCGGTGTCCGGGCCGCCCAACGAGATGTTCAGCGACTTCAAGCGGCATGTCATCGGCGTCCCCCAGATCCTGCCCGCGATCAGCAACATGGAGTCCGATGGTCCGGGCAAGGACGAGGACTTTGGCCTGGAACAGATCACGCACAATTCGGCGGACCGGTATATGTTCCGCACCTCGCCACTGCGCAACGTGGCGCTCCAGCCGGCCTTCTTTCACAACGGCTGCTTTACGCGCCTGGAGGACGCCGTCCGCCATCATCTGGACGTGTTCGCCTCGGCCCGCAACTACGACCCGGTCCAGGCCGGTGTGGCCCCGGACTTAACGGGGCCCCGGGGGCCAATTGAGCCCGTGCTGGCGCGGCTGGATCCGTTGTTGGCGGCGCCGATTCACTTGAGCGGCGAAGAATTCAACCATTTGGTGGATTTCGTGCGCGCGGGTTTGCTGGACCAGCGCGCGGACCCGGAGCGCCTGCGTAAGCTGGTGCCTGACAAGGTGCCGAGCGGACGGCCCACGCTGACCTTCCAGTTCGAGCACCTGCGCGAGAAACACCAGGAGTAGACGCGCGTGTGGTTCTCGCATCTTTTTTTGTAAGAACAACGGAATGGCATCGTTTAAGTGTTGGAGCCCGGATCCCGGCAGCCCGAAAGCCCGCCGGGACAGTATTCTTGTTGAAAGTAAGACAAACTGTTGCATTGTATTAGATAGGACCCAATGCCATGACCACAATCAAACACCGCATTCCCGCGCCGCGAAGCCGGGCGCCTTCACGGACCGAGACCTGCAGCGGCCGAGGATTCACGCTCATCGAACTCCTGGTCGTTATCGCCATCATCGTCATTCTGGCCTCGATGCTTTTGCCCGCGCTGGGAAAGGCCAGGGCGAGCGCTTCCGGCACGGTGTGCGGCAACAACCTGAGGCAACTCTCGCGGGGCTGGCTGGCCTATGCGGCCGAGCATAACTCGTTGGCGGCGAACAAATGGTGGGCGGTGAATTGGCAGGACGACTGTCCCGACGGGGTCCAGACTTCGGCTGATTCCTGGGTCCTGGGAGATGCCACGGTTGACACGACCACACTAGGAATTCAGAACGGCTGCCTTTTTCCAAACACCATGAACGCGCGGATTTACCACTGTCCGGACGATCACTCCACGGTAGTCAAGAATCCGCGAGTTTTGCGAAACCGGAGCTATTCCCTGAGCTACTACATGAACGGTTCGCCTCAAAAACCCGAACGCAAAACCAAATTGGAACAAATCAAGGCCCCGGCGCGCACGTTCGTGTTCCTCGACGAATACGAAGACTCGATCGGCAGTGGCGTTTTCTTCGTGCATGTGCCTAACGACGCCGGCGAACAAACGGCCGGCCCGCATTGGATGCAACTGCCGGCCAACCGGCATAATCAAGGCTGCAACCTGACCTTCGCCGATGGCCATTTCGACCACTGGTCGTGGCGTTGGCCAAAGCACCGGGGCCCGGACGGTGAGCCCCAGGTGGCAAACGACCTTGACCTCTTCGACTTGAGGCGCCTGCAATCGACCATTCCGGAACGCTGACTCAATTTGTCGCCCGTGCCGGCCTGAAGACCGTGGCTGGCGGTCGCCTCATTCGGCTGTCATCGCCGCGAGGAACGGTTGTGCGTCCGTCTCACCGGACAGAAAATCCACTGTCTCAACTTCCACGTGGGGCCGGGGGTTCTCCCAATTGGCGACAAACAACCGCAACGACCGGCCGGCGTTGGCCTCAGCTTCCCGATTCGAGCCGATCCAGGCCAGGACGGAGTCGCTTGCCAGGAGCGGTTCGTTTGGCGCGGTCCACCAGCTACGCACGTCGCGGCCATACACGATGGGAACCCGCCGGGTCTGCTGGTCCGCGTAAGTCGCCAGGTAGCTGCCGACTTCCGTGTCTTCTGTGACGTCCGATGCCGTGGCGTGCAGAAAGCGCAAGCGATGGCACTTCTGGTTGACCGTGATACCACGGATCTCCCGGGGCAGGCTATTTGCGCCAGGGCTGTCGCGCCCGCTTAACAACACAACTCCGCGAACGTCGAACTCGGTTCCGGCGAACGTCCGCAGACCGAACGGCAGCCCTGCCAGCCAGTCCCCCCCGATCCTGTTCGTCTGGTTGTAGAAGCGGCTAAGATCAATCAAACGTCTGCTGGCAAGGGGATTGCGCGGCGGGGTTGCGCGGCGCTGCTCGAGATAACTACCGGCGCTGTTATTGGCCCGATCCAACGCCAGTCGAGCATAGGCGCGCCGCTGCTCCCACCTTCGATCTCCGGGACTTGCAGCCACAAGGATCTCCAGATGAAAAAGCGCCGACCACCAATTGCACGCCTGTTCACACGCGGAAGCTTCTTGTTCGTGCCAGGCCAGGGTGTCCTCGGGGAAGTCACTGAACGTTTCGGAATACTTCCGCCGCAGGCGATTCCAGGCGCTGGCCAGTGGCCTTTCGCTCACGGGTTGGACGCCCCCGGTCTCGTCGACGCGGTTGCCGGAAAGCAGCTCAGCCAGTGACACCAACTCTGCCACCGGACGGATATCCTGTGACAAGTCCGCCTTTGCGGGCCCGTGCGCCGCGAGGTCGTAGCGGATTCTCAACAAGGGGGTGAGCGGTTCCCCTGAAGACAGATCCCATACCCGGCCGCGGGCGCCGCTGCTTTCGGTCAGGAGCAGCCCATTGTCGGCGCTGAAGCACACCTGGCGAAAGGGCGCAGCCTGAGTCAGCGGTTGACACAAAAGCCGCCCCGAGCTGAGCCTGACGGTTTCAATGCGGTTGCCACGGATCATTGCCGCGAAACGCCCGTCCGCGCTCTTCGAGACTTGCCGGAAGCTCGTCGCGGGTGGGATGGGGAGGGGAGGAGACTCTGTTTTGGCCAGGTTCCAGACCATCACCACCTTGTCACGCTGTAGTGTCAGGTCGCGCTGGACGGTGAGAACCAGGTGTCCATCCGGGCTGAACCTTGCCGGCCCGCGAGGCGTGTTGTGGACGAAGGGTGGGCCAAGCATTTGACCCGTATCCGTGTCCCAGAGGCGGACGCGATTGCCTTCGCTGGCCGTGGCCAGCCACCGGCCATCGGGGCTGAAGTCAGCCCGCAGTACCTTGGAGTCGTGCAACAGCGGACGGGCGAGTAACCTTCCTGTGCCCACATCCCAAATCCGAACCGTTCGCGCTTTGTCGATCGTGGCCAGGCGTCTCCCCTCCGGGCTGAACTCCACGCCGACGACGCCGTCCGGATGGACTAATGTCGGGCCGGTGGCCTTGGCCGAGGCGAGGTCCCAAAATCGGGCGGTTTCATCTTCGCCGCCCGTGGCGAGCATCCGCCCGTCAGGGCTAAACGCGCCCGAAGTCACGCGTCCCTCGTGCCGGAACTGGCCAACCGCCGCCCCTGTGACCGCGTCCCAGACCCACGCCCACTCATCCGAAGTAAGGGTGAGAATGTGCCGGCCGTCCGGGCTGATGACAAAGCTCGAGACATTTCGCCCGTGCTGCAAGGGCTGGCCTCGGGGTTGACCGGTGACGGGATCCCAAATGCGCAATGTGCGTCCATCGGTGATCGTGACCAGTCGCCCGCCATCGGGGGTAAAGCAAGGGTGAGGGCCGACTGACCGGCCGCGGTGCCGGATTGGCGATTGCAGCAAGGCCTGGCCGTTCCCAGCGTTCCACATATGGACTCTGCCGTCCGAACTGCTCGTTGCAATGAGATGTCCATTGGGGCTAAACGTGGCGCTATACACAATGCCAGTGTGCGGAAGAGAAAAAAGCTGCCCGCCCGTTCCCAAGTCCCACACTCGCGCGGTGTGATCCTCACTGGCGGTAACCACACGCCGGCTGTCGGGGCTGAAAGCCGCGTCGTTGATTGGTCCGTCGGGATGCGCAAACAGTCCAACCAACCGGGGGCACTCGCGCAGAACCGAGGCGACCCGGATTCGATGGGACTCCTCGCGTCCAAGGTCGCCCCCGTCCAACCGCAGCGCTTCGGTGAACTCCAGTAGCGAGCCAAACAAGTCTCTTTCGTCCAATAAGCGCGCTCCTTTCTCGACATGCAGGAGCACCAGGCTGTGCGCGGCGATTTGAGCGCGCCGGTGAGCTTCATACAGAATGCCCAACGCGATCACCGCCACGAGACCAACCACCACGGCTAGCCTCGTGAAGAAAGCCAGGCGCCTCTCCACCGCCCGCAAGCGCTTGACGGACTGTCCGCTGTGGAGGAGCGCCAGGTCGGCATGAAGGCGCTCGGCGGTTTGGTACCGCTGCCGTGGGTCAGGCGCGGACACTCGGAGCAGGACCTCGTTCAGTTCAAGGACGACGGTCGCGTCGGGCCACGCCCGGAGGTCGCTCGGGAGTTGGGGGAACCCTTGGCGGTCGAGACCGGTGGCGGCTTCGTACAGGACCTTGCCCAGCGCGAAAAGATCCCCCTGGGGCGTGCCGGGCCCTTCCGGCGGCAGGTACCCTTCGGTGCCAACGAGAGACTGTCCATCCCCAACGTCGGCGACCAGGCCAATATCAGCGAGCTTCGGCCGGCCGTTCACGAAGATGACGTTGGATGGCTTTACATCGCGGTGGACCAAGCCGTGACGATGCAGATGGCCAAGGGCTTCGCTGAGCGCCAGCCCGATTTCCACGACTTCCGACGCGGGCAGGCGTCCCCGCTTGAGGTCGGCGCGCAAGGTGCGCGGAATGTAGCGGTCCGACGTCTGAACTCCGAAAACCGGAAGCAGCCCGACCGTCGAAGTCGGAAGGTTGGGCTCCGGCGTCGCCGCTTCGGATTCTGGGTCTTTCATCGCTTCCGCCAATTCCATCACGTAATAGAAGTAGCCTTCGGCGTCATTTCGGCCGATGTGGAACAGCGCGAGCTGGCTGGGATGCTCCCGGGAGATGCGTTCGAACTTCTGTATCCCCTCGAACTCGCGTTCGAACGGCCGGGGGTCCTCGAAGGTGCGCCGCCAGACGATTTTGGCGGCCCGGAACACCCCGGTGGCGCTGCTGCGAGCCAGCCATACCTCCCCATAACCCCCGCGCCCAATTTGGCGCAGCAGTTCGTAATCCGGGATCAGGGGGCGGCTCCCCTGGCGCGGTGGCACGCCTCCGACCGCCGACGACCCCCTGTCGTCCCGCTGAAATGGTCCCGAGTCAGGCCGGGGCAGTCGATTCGAGGAATTCACACTCAACGCACCTTCGAACCACCGCCGCAGTTCCGGCTGCCGGCGAGGTCAAACGCAGCGGTCAAGCGGAAGTAGCGGTAGCAATGAGGGATGTGTTCGCACTAATGTAGAGAATTAGCAAGTAGAATTATCGGCGAAACGGAATGGGTCGGTTGAGGGTGGGCCGAGCATCCGGTGCGCGGACTTCAGTCCGCAGCAATGCTCGATCGACCGTTGCGTGCGGAATGCGGACGTTCCCTGCCCACGGAAGTTGCTGCGGACTGAAGTCCGCGCGCCGACCACAGCGCAGCGCCTTTTACGCGGCGAGGTTGCGCCGCAACAGATCGAGGGCCTGGTTCGCCGTGGCCTGTTTGAATGTCAGCCGATCCCAGGGGTTCAACTGCTGCACGACGACCGTCGGGTGCGGCCCCGCCAACGCCATGAAGACCGTCCCGACAGGTTTGGCAGGTGTGCCGCCGCCCGGCCCGGCAATACCGGTCACGGAGATCGCATACGTCGATCCGGCGCGCTGGCGGGCACCTTCCGCCATCTCCTGTGCCACGGCCGCGCTGACGGCGCCATGTTCCGTCAGGGTCTCCGGACGGACGCCGAGCAGGTTCCGCTTGGCATCGTTTGAGTAAGTGACCAGCCCGGCGAGCAGCACCGCCGAGGCGCCCGGCACGTTGGTGAGCAGATTCGCTACATAACCGCCGGTGCAGGATTCGGCGAGGGCGATGGTCTGTTGTCGTTGGGTCAACAACCGAACGGCTACTTCCTCCAGCTCCTCGTCCTCGGTGGCATAGATACTGGGGTCGAGCTGAGCGCGAACGACCGTTTCGCCCTCGAGAACCAGCGCTTCGGCATCGGGAACCCGAGCGACGAGGCGGACGTCCACCTGTCCCGGCCGCGCGCAGTATCCGAGTTCGAGGCCCCTGGCCACCAGGGCCCGCATGGGGCCGGCCAGTTTTTCCTCGACAATTGACTCGCCAATGCCGGTTGAACGCAGCGTGCGGCACACGAACGGGCCGGCGATCGGTAACGCGCGGCGCAGGAGCGGCGTGACGACGTTCGTGAACATGGGTCGCAGCTCCCGCGGCGGACCGGGGAGCATGATCAGCCAGGAAGCGGCGCCGCCGGGGCGAAAGGGGTTGGGCCGGACTTCGAGGGCGAGGCCGGGCGCGGTGCCAAAAGCGTTGTCCAGGACCAGCGCACCTTCGGGCACCAGCGCCTGCACGCGCGTGCTTTCCGGCATGACGCGGTTGCGTGCCGTGAAGAAACCAGTGATTTGAGCCAGCACCGCCGGGTCTTCGTTGAGGTTCCTGCGCAGCAGTTGCGCGACGGCGTCGCGCGTGAGGTCGCAAGAGGTGGGACCCAGGCCGCCCGTGGTGATGACAAGGTCGGCTCGCGCGAGGGCTTCGCGCACCGCCGCCTGGATCGCATCGGCGGCGTCCGGGACCGCCACCTGTCGATCCACCACGTAGCCAAGGTTGGCCAGCTCGCGACAGAGCCATTGCTGGTGTGTGTTGAGCACGCGGCCCAGCATGAGCTCGCTCCCCGTGTTAACCAGTTCGGTGACCATGGAAATTCTCAGGCGCGAACGCGCACCAGGGTCTTGATCGCCCGGTTGCCGCGCGCCATCGATTGGAACAAGGCGGGCAATTCCGAAAGCGGGCATTCCCCGTCGACGAAGTCGGCCGCGCGGATCACGCCGCGTTCGATGAAGCCGAGGGCCTCGCGGATGCTGCGAGGCGTGTGGTGAAAGCTCGCCAGCAACGAAAGGTTGGAATAATGGAGCAGCGCGGTGTCGAGCGTGACCGACGTTCCCGAGGGACAGCCACCAAAAAAATTGACGGTGCCGCCCTTCCGCACCAGACGGACCGCCGCTTCCCACGTTTGCGGTTTCCCGACCGCTTCGATGACGACATCGTAACCGTCGCGCGACCCCGGAGTCGGCAACTCCGCCTGGCTGGCCGCGTCGATAATGCGCGCGGCGCCCAGCTTCCGCGCGAGCTCCAACCGCTGCTCGCCGCGTCCCGAAACCGACACAGCGCAGCCCAGGTGCCGCGCCAGCGCGACAAACATCAGCCCAATCGGCCCCGATCCAATCACCAACACCCGTTGACCCGCGCGGACGCGCGAATCCTGGATGCCTTGAACCACGCACGCGAGCGGCTCGACCAGCGCCGCATCCGCGAACGGGGTCTCCGACTTGAGCCGCAGCATGTTCTTGGCCGCCACTCGGGCGGGAACGACTATGGACTGGGCGTAGGCCCCGTTCACAAATAACAGATCGTCGCACAGGTTTTCCTGGCCGTTGCCGCAGAAGAAACAATCGCCGCACGGCGCCGAATTGGCCACGACCACCCGCTCCCCCACCCGCCACTCGGCGACCCCGGCTCCGGACGCTGAAGTCTGGGCTTGGGATCCTGAAGCGGGGACCGTGGACCGAGGACTGTGGACTTCGCACACGGTTCCCGACAGCTCATGGCCAAACACCGCCGGCGGCACGATCATCCGGGCGTGATACCCGCGTTTGTACACCTTCAAATCCGTCCCGCACGTCAGCGCCGCCTCGATGGCAATGCGGACTTCACCCGGCTGCAACGGTTTGGGCGCGACTTCTTCGACGCGCACATCTTCTTTCCCGTAGAGAACCGCGGCTTTCATCGCGCTGTGTTATGGCTGCAAACTATCGCTGGCGGAAGCAAAATCATGGCACGATCCTTGGCGGCGGCGCCTTCACGAATTGCGTCGGACGGAGATAGACAGGTTCGAGTTCTTCGCCCCGGATAAAACCGGTCTTGCTTCGCGCGATCAGAGCGAGCATCGCGGCCCGCGGGAACACCGCCTTGGCGCCAGGAAACCAGCGCGTGATTTCCGGGCCGACCACCGGCCCGAGGCCAGCGGCCGCTTGCACCTCGGCGAGCGCCGCGAGCCGAAGCGGCTTCACCTCGCGCCAGCCGGACTCAGTCAGCTCGTAATCGGCGAGGTAGAATTCCTTTCGCTGCGCGTCGATAACGACAGCGACCCGGCCTCTCAGGCCGTCATCGCAGGCTTGCGCCGCGACGGCTTCGGCGCTGCTGACTCCCGCCAGCTTAACCTCCGCGGCGAGCTGCCACCCTTGCGCGAGCGAGATCGCGGCGCGAATCCCGGTGTACGAACCCGGCCCAAGCCCGACCGCGACGCAGTCGATCTGCTCGCGTTCGATCCGGGCTTGGCGCAGAGCTTCCTCGATCATTCCCAGGGCCTTGGTGGCGCGGCCGCCCATTTCCACCACTTCGGCGGCCGCCGTGCCGTGGGCCACCGCGGAGTCCAGCACGGCCACGCTCCGTTGAGCCGAGGAAAACTCAAGCGCCAATATTTTCATAGGTGATGCGGCGTTGCGTGTCCGCCACGGTTTCGATTTGAACGGCGAGCAGGCGGGGGGCGGGGGCAGGCAATTGCCCGACTCGGCGAGGTGGTCTTTCGCTCTCCCGTCCCTGCCCCTCGCTGCTCGACCGTCGCTCGAGCCAGCGTTCGGCCCACTCGATCACGGTCACTCCTTCCGGATGCAGATACTCCTCCAGGCCGGCTTCGCGGATTTGCTGCGCGCTTTCCAGCCGGTAAAGGTCGAGGTGGAACAAGGTCAGGCGGCCGCCAGGGTAAATATTGATGAGCGTGAACGTGGGAGAATGGACCCGGGCGGCTATGCCCAGCCCGCGCGCGAGGCCCTTAACGAGCTGGGTTTTGCCGGCGCCAAGGTCGCCTGACAGCGCCACCACCAATCCCGGCTCTGCGTCGCGGCCCCACGCCTCGCCCAGCGCCTCGGTTTCGGCCGGGCTATGCGAAATGAACGTAGCCATGAACGGTTAAGGGGCGCACGCCTTGTTTGTCCCGAATCGTAACCCCTTCGGTCGCGGTGATTCGGCCGATGCAACTCAAAGGCAACTTGGGAAACCGCCGCGTCCACGCGTCGAGCAACGGCACCGCGTCCCGGCTGGCGACTGTGAACAGCAACTCGAAATCCTCGCCGTCCGTCAGCGCCGCGAGCAGGGCCGGTTTGGCCGGTTCCACCTTGGCCGCGCGCCGTGCCTCGCGGCTGACCGGAATCGATGTGGCGAGCAGTTCGGCGCCGACCCTGCTCGCCGTCAACACGTGCCGGAGGTCGCCGGCCAGGCCGTCGCTGATGTCCAGCATCGCATGAATCGAGAAATTCTCGCTGAGCCAGCGTGCCTCGGCCAGCCGCGGCTCAAACTCGAGATGCTTTCCCGCGAGCGAACCGCCCAGCTCGCCGGTGACGAAAATCGCGTCGCCGACTTCGGCGCCCGAGCGCAAAACGCCTTTGCCGCGGGGGACCCAGCCCAGCAGCGCCACCGAAATAAGAATGCCGCCGCTGTTCCTGGTGGTCTCGCCGCCGACGACCGCGACGTCGTGTTTGCGGGCGAGGACACTCAGGCCGGCATAGATCTCTTCGAGGTAGACAACCTCAAAAGCGGGTGGCAACGCCAGCGTGATCAACGCTGCCGTGGGTGTGCCCGCCATCGCCGCAATGTCACTGAGGCACCGGCCGAGCGCCTTATGGCCCACTTTGGCCGCCGCCGTGCCCGGAGAGAAATGGATGCCTTCGACCACCGCGTCGGTCTTGAGCAGCAGCAGCCGATCCGGCAGCCCGAAATCGAGCACCGCGCAATCGTCGCCCGGCCCGACGACGACGGATTTGTTGGCCGGAAGCGAGCGCGTCAGGCGGCTGATTAGCTCGAACTCGTTCATTTCAGGTCAGGGTGCTTTCCAGGAAATAGAGTTTGGCCATGTTCGCGGCGTTGAAGAAAGCATGGGCAGCAATCGGCGCCAGCAGGTTGCCGGTGCGTTCGTACAGCAGCGTCAGAGCAAGGGCAAACGCGGCGAGGGGAATGAAGCTCATGAGGTTCGAATGGGTCGCCGCGAAGGCCAGCGCGGTTCCCCACAACGCCAGTCGCGGGAAGCCCGCGCGTTTTATCCATGGGTAGAGGATCCCGCGGAAGAACGATTCCTCGGCTGGCGGCACCAGCACCACACTGATGACCCCGAACAAGGCGCGCGCCGCCGACGCGTGGTCCGTTTGCAGGGTTTGCACGACCTGCTGCTGTTCAGGCTTCAGATGCAGCCGCAACATGAATTCGGCGGAGAGGTTTTGCAGGATCCACCCGATCGGGAGGAAAATGCAACCCACCAGCAGGCCGAGCAGAATCGCCAACCCCCACCGGTTATTCAACCCAAAGGCCTCGCTCCACCTCGCGCTATGCTCGCGCAAAAACGGGATCACCAGCACCAGCACCGCCCCTTGCAGGCTGAGGGCGGAGATAATCATCTGGCCTACCGACGGCCGAATGGTGCCAACAAGCTTGGAGGCCCATGCGCCGAGCAGCAGCCCGGCGTAGAAACACGCCAGCACCAGCGCCAACCGCAGCAGCGAATCCCGCGGACCCCAGAAGTTCCTCAGCAGCAGGAGGCTGGCCCCGAGAAAACCAGCCGAAGCCGCTACCAGCAGACCCACCCGAACGCTGCTCCAAGCCAGGCTCGTTACTTGTTGAAACCCGGCGATCAGGAACGATCCGAGGAAAAAGCAGACCACGGCGCTCAGGAACAAGCGCAGCACCGCCTCACTTCTCCAGGGTGTCTCCGGCAACATTCGGGCAACCTATAGCAAGCTCCGGCGACTGACTAGGAAAAGGAGTGCCCCCGCAGTCCTGGGTCGGAGCGCCGATTTTTAATCGGCTTAACCGCGCCGACGGCCGCATGTAAGCCGAGTGCAACTCGGCGCTCCGACCCAAGACTGAAGCGATACGGAAAACGCGTCGTTTGGAGCTTTACTATTTTGTCCAACAGGCTTAGCCTGCTTAAGAATGGTTTGCTCAAGTATGAATGTCATGTTCGGTATCTTTAACCTCGGCGGGATGGAGATCATCCTTATTCTCGCGCTGGTTTTGATCATGTTTGGCGCGAAGAAACTGCCGGAGTTGGCGAAGGGTTTGGGCCAGGGCATCAAGGAGTTCAAAAAGGCCACCAAGGAAGTCACCGATGAAGTCAGCCAGGCCATGGATGAATCACCGCCACCACGGCGTTTGCCCCCCAGCCCCCCCAGCAGCCCAGCGATCGAAACCACGCCGGCGGCGCCAGCGTCCAGCGTTGAACCCAGTTCCACCGTCCCGCAAACCACGCCTTCCGGTTCCAAGAGCTAGATTCCGCTAAGTGGGTCCACCCATGGTTGATGAACCCGAAGCGGAGCGCCTCGAAACAGAGCAGGAGGAGGAAGAAGAAGGCGGACCGGTTAAGTCGTTTCTCGAACACCTCGAGGACTTACGTTGGGTTCTGATTAAGAGCCTCGCCTTTGCAGGTGTGGCGGTGCTCGCCTGCCTTCTCGGAGGTAACTATGTCGTGGACGTCTTGAAATGGCCGCTCACGCGTGCTCCGGCCCGGCATTCTCCTCAACTGCAAACCGTCCGTTTTACTCTCGGCACTAACCAGCTCGGCATCTTTCGCATCAGCACCAACGAACCCTTCGCCGCGTTCTTTGGCACCAACAAGTTCGTCCAGTTCGAGCTCGAACCGGTAGTCGTCGGCACCAACCTGCTCCTGGGCGCCAACGTCAGGCCGGACCCCAAAGCCGGGGTCGGTGCGGAAGACAAGTTGCTCATCGACATCATCAATCTTGGTCCGGCCGGAGCTTTCATCGTCGCCACCAAGGTCGCCGTTTATGCCGGGCTGGTCGTCGCCTCGCCTTTCATCTTCTATTTTGTGGCTGCTTTCGTCTTTCCGGCGCTTAAGATGCGGGAGAAGAAATATGTGTACCGGGGGTTGGGGTTTGGGGCCGGCCTGTTCCTAGTCGGCGTGGCGTTCTGTTATTTCATTTTGATGCCCATCGCCCTGGCGGCATCCGCGCAATACGCCCAATGGCTTGGGTTCACCGCCAACCAATGGCGGGCCGAGGATTATATCAGCTTCGTCTGCAAGTTCATGCTCGGCATGGGCTTGGGATTTGAATTGCCCGTCGTGGTGCTGACGCTGGTCAAGATCGGCGTGCTGAATTACGCGATACTGACCAAGGCCCGCCGCTATGTCATCGTCATCAATTTTGTCCTTGGGGCCGTGCTGACGACTCCTGAAGTCATTACCCAGATCCTGATGGCGGTACCGCTCCAATTGCTCTACGAGGTCAGCGTCTGGATCGCCTGGTACTGGGAGCGAAAAGCAAAGAAACGTGAAGCGGCGGCGGCCCAGGCAGAATGCCAGGCGTAAGGACGCGATGCCCGTGGAGCGGTCATAGTGATGCCGCCACCCAGGCTCGCGGGAGCGGATGGTTGGGTGGCATTTTTTGGCAGTTTTTTTCCGAAAATCCCTTTACAAGTTCCGCGGAGCGGGACTAACCTGCTTTCGAGCAACGAAAATTGCGATTAAGAAAAGACACCGTATGCGTAAGACTCTCC
>DATDCV010000631.1:0-2231 GCA_036524155.1 Verrucomicrobiia bacterium | reverse complement strand
CTGGTGCCGCCCACCACCCCTCAATTCGCGTTCACCTTCGATGACGGATTGACCCCCGCCGGCACTTGGGTGTATGGCAACTCCTATATCACCCCCAACGGCGGTGTTGCGGACTCGGGGTGTCTGCACCTGACCGATGCCCTCAACAGCCAAAACGGGTCTTTCGTTATCAGCAACAGCCCCTTCAGTGGCAACCTGGTCAGCGCCATCTCCGTGTCCTTTGATGTCCGCGAGGGCGGCGGGTCCCCCAGCCCGGCGGACGGCTTCAGCTTTAATTGGGCCGCAGGTCTCACGGATGGCACGGTAGCCAACGCCGAAACGGGAACGGGCAACGGGGTTTCGCTTGCCTTCCGCAGGTACGTCGGTGGTGGCAACGCCGATAATCCGCCCTCACCTTACATCGGCATCAAGTACAAGGGCGCGTTCATCGCCACCACGCAAATTCCGGGGGCGGAACTCGACACGGACATCCAGGGCACACCCACTTATCGGACAATGCTCTTCCGCGTTGACCCCGATGGGAAGGCCTATCTCGCTTACGGCGAGCGCGTTTTGTACAACGGCCTGCAGTTGCCCAATTTCACCTTTATTCCCAACAGCAAGTTCGGCATCTACGGACGAACCGGTGGGGAGAATAACAATCAATGGGTTGACAATGTCAAAATCCAGGCGACTCAAGGCAGCGAACCGATGGCCATCGTTACCCAGCCTGCGAACGCCCTCGTCATGGTTGGCCAAACCGCTACCTTTACGGTGGAGTTAAACAATCCAGCTAACGCGACGTATCAGTGGCAGAAGAATGGCCAGAACATCTCCGGCGCGACGCAGTCCTCCTACACCACTCCGGCGACCACCCTGGCTGACAGTGGCGCGACGTTCCGAGTTACCGGCAGTGGCGCCAGCGGGACGGTTACCAGCAGCGACGCGGTCCTGACGGTGGTGGGACCGATCACGGTCAGCAACCCGATTAAGATCTACGACTTCAACGATTGTGCGATACCGGTTGACACCATCCTTACCGGCGTTGGTGCCTCCTCGGGGTACATCGCTTGCTCGGGTGGCATCGACAATTCCGGCGTGCTGCATCTGACGGACAATGTGAACAGCCTGCAGTCGAGCTTCCTCATGCCCGACTTCAACTCGAACACGCCGGTTAAAGCCATCACGGTCTCCTTTGCTGTCAGGATTGCCGATGGCACTGGCACGCCGGCGGACGGCCTCAGCTTCTGCTGGGGGACGTCGAACAGCATTCCGGATACCGCGAACTTCGGCGAGGGCGGGCAGGGAGATGGCGTGAGTGTTGGCCTTATCACCTACGCCGGCCGCCCCGATGGCCCGTCCTTTAATGTCTGGTACCGCGGCAACCAATTGGTGAACAAGATCGTCCCCTATTCCGCGCTGTACACCGGCGATCTCAGCGCCGATCCGTTGCAGCAGTATGCCACTCTGGCCATGAGGGTAAACGAAAACGGGACGCTGGACCTCCAGTACAAAGGCAACGCCATCTTCGCCGGCTTGCCGCTGCCGGGCTACACTCCGATGGCCGGCGGCCGGTTTGGCTTGGGCGCAAGAACCGGCGGCGAAAACGAGACCCACTGGTTCGATAACATCCAGATCGCCACCACGCCTGGCGTGGTGCCCATCCCTCTCCAAATGACCACCACCGCGGGCGGTCTGAAGCTCACCTGGGGCGAGGGTTTCAAGCTGCAGTCCACCGACAGCCTCTCACCCGCCAACTGGCAGGACGAGCCCAACGCGACCTCCGGAATGACGATCCCGATTGGCCCCGGCAATAAGTTCTTCCGGTTGATCAGCCTGTTCTAAGCCAAGACTTATCGGCGCCTTGAGCGCCTTTCGTTACGCGCCGGGATGCTTCCCCAAGCATCCCGGCGTTCTTGTGTTGGATGGGCCTCCTGGCTGATTCCGTTCTCCCGCGCCCACAGGGGCCTCCTGCGATTCCATCCGCGAGGCCAGACTGAGCCCTCACCCGGAAAATTTGTTTGAGTTTTTCCGACCGCCAAGTTCTGCTACTTCGATGAGAATCACCGACCTTGTTCGCGCGTCGCTTTTGCTTGCGACGGCGTTCGGCATTTTCCTTCCCCCAGGTCCCGCGGAAGCGCAACCTTCGGAGCCCGCGCAGCCCTCGCCGGCGCCCGCCACCTACCCGGCGCTGCCGAGCGAGACCCCTACCAACTTCGAACGCGCCACGTCCAACTTCGACTACGTCAAGC
>DATDCV010000630.1:0-10331 GCA_036524155.1 Verrucomicrobiia bacterium | reverse complement strand
ATCAACCACCATCCGCGGAACGCCACCTCCCCTGAGCTTTTTTGCCGACGATCCCGCCGATCTTAATGGCGAAAACCCCAACGCCATTTGGCCAGACCTCAATTCCGGTCGCTGTTAGTCAAGCACTCCGTTTGGGTTGCGGGCAAGCCTTTGCTTTTGGTTTAATCCGAGACGATGCCGGTGCACGATGAAAAACGAATCAATCTCGCGTGTCCTTTTGGACAGAGAACTGGGGCGCAGCGGGCCAAGCCTGCTTAACTCCAAGGCGGAACATTTGCTTTTATCGAAAATCAAAAATTCAAGGACGTGCCCGGTCTCTGGAAGGCAGCGACATTGAAAGAGATCGAGGCACAGGGCTGGAGCCTGAATCCAGGGTGCTATGTAGGTGTCGCGCCGGGCGAGGCGGTGAGTGACAAAGACTTTAAGGAACAACTCGAAACCCTGAACGAAGAACTTGAGACCTTGAACACCAAAACGCGGGAACTGGCAGCCACGATTGCGAAGAACGTCGTCGAAATCCTCGAAGCATGAGCGACGCGCCCCAATCACAGTTGATTCTTTACCGAACGCCGGACGGCCAGACGCGCATCCAATGCCGGTTTGAGAATGAGAATGTGTGGTTGACACAGGCGTTGATGGCGGAATTGTTCCAGAAGGATGTTCGGACGATCAACGAACACCTGGTCAACATCTATGAGGAGGGCGAGTTGCGGCGAGACGCAACTATCCGGAAATTCCGGATAGTTCGCCGCGAAGGCGCGCGGGATGTTACCCGGGAGATCGACTTCTACAACCTCGATGCCATCATCTCCGTGGGCTACCGCGTGAAGTCCCAACGCGGCACGCAGTTCCGCCAGTGGGCCACAGCCCGGCTCAAGGAATATCTCGTGAAGGGCTTCACGATGGACGACGAGCGCCTGAAGAACCCCCCGGCAAAGGCCACAAGGACTATTTCGACGAGCTGCTGGAGCGCATTCGGGATATCCGCTCCTCCGAACGGCGGTTCTACCAAAAGGTGCTCGAGATTTATGCCACGAGCGTGGACTACGATCCGGCAACGGAAGCGTCGCAGCAATTCTTTGCCACCGTGCAGAACAAGATGCACTGGGCCACGCACGGTCGGACAGCGGCGGAATTGATTCACGAACGCGCCGATGCCGAAAAGCCGCTCATGGGAATGCTCACCACGCGTCCCGGCGCGCAAGTGCGGAGAGAGGACGCGGCGATCGCCAAGAACTATCTCACCGAGGACGAACTGAAGGTGCTCAACCGCATCGTGAGCCTCTATCTGGACTACGCGGAACTCCAGGCGCTGGAGCGGCGGCCGATGACGATGCGGGACTGGATCGCAAAGCTGGATGATTTCCTCAAGGCCAGCGGACGTGAACTGCTTACCCACGCGGGAACGATTTCCCATGAGCAGGCTTTGAAGAAAGCGGAACTGGAGTCTGAGAAGTTCCTCCAGCGCGAACTTGCCGTTCCTTCGCGGGTCGAGAAGGATTTTGACAAAGCCATCAGGCAATTGCCGCCACAGCCCAGGCCGAAGAGAAGGGGAGGGAAGAAATGAAAGGCCTGTCGGAACAAGGCAGTGAGGTTGGAAATATGAACACGCCCCGACAAACAGGTAGCGTGACGCGCAGATTTTGCCGCGCCAAAGGCGCAATGACTCTCCAGCCCAGGGCAACGCCCTGGGAACTCGGTCCCTAAAACCACCACCAGCCCTGAAGGGGCGAAACCCGTTATGCCACAATCCCTCGCCAAAATCCTGGTTCACCTGATTTTCAGCACCAAACATCGCGAACCCGTGATTTCCCCGGCCATCCGCCCGCGCCTCCACGGCTACATCGTGGGCATTCTCGACAACCTCAAATCTCCCTCTCTCCAGACAGGCGGCGTGGCCGACCACATTCACATCCTCTGCGCTTTGAGCCGCACCATTTCTACGGCCGACCTGTTGGAAGACGTGAAAAAGAGTTCCTCCAAATGGATGAAGGCCAACGGCGGTGTGCCCGCATTCACCTGGCAGGCGGGCTACGGCGCGTTTTCGGTTGGCGAATCGCAGGCCGACGCTGTGATTCGCTACATCCAAAACCAGGAGGAACATCATCATAAGATGACGTTCCAGGACGAGTTCCGGAAGTTTTTGGAACGGTACAAGGTCGCCTATGACGAACGATATGTGTGGGATTGAAACAATGCGAACGCGTGTGACCATACGAATCCCGGCGTGGTGGGTCGAGGCATGGCGTGGAGGCCGGGTTTTGCCCCTTCAGGGCGCAGGTGATTTGTTTCGGCCGAGCTCCCAGGGCGTTGCCCTGGGCTATAGAGTCCCTGCGCCTTCGGCGCGGTAGACCGCCCTGGCCCCCGGGTTCGCAAGCACGACACGGTGGTTATGCAAACTCGATGCTCTCGCGACCATGTCAGGCCCAAGGGCTGCAACCCGTCAGCCCAGGGCAACGCCCTTGGAACCCGGCCACCCATAAAGCAATTTCGATGACACCCCCCCACCGATAGGCCTATCCGCAACACATAGGGGTCGACGGGAATCACAGTTGATTCTCTACCAAACGCCGGCCGGCCGGACGCGCATCCAATGCCCGTCAAACAACTGCCGCCGCCGTCCAAGCCGAAGAAAAAGGGAGGGAAGAAATGAACCTCAAAACCTTGGAACAAATGATGAATCTCAGGATTTACAGCGGGGAAAGTATTAGGCATAGTAGGCTCAGTACGCAGTGGCAAGGTGTCGTGGCCCTCTTCGGAGCCGAAGGCGGGCTGCATGTGTCCGCTTCGCTCCGAGCCAGGGCTCGGCAGGCCAGCCTGTGAAAGCGGAGTCTTTGGTTTATTCGGGTTTTGTCACGTCCATGAACGACTTTGATACAGAGATACTAAGAGGGATAGCCAACCAGCTACGGATCCATTCCATCACGGCCACCACCGCCGCCGGCAGCGGCCATCCGACTTCCTGCTGTTCCGCGGCGGATGTTGTCGCGGCGTTGTTCTTCGGCCACATGCGTTATGACCCGAAGAACCCGCATTATTACAACAACGACCGTTTCATCCTGTCGAAGGGGCACGCGGCTCCGCTGCTGTACGCGGCCTGGGCGGAGACGGGCCTGTTCCCGGCGGAGGACTTGCTGAAGCTGCGGCAGTTGGGCAGCGATTTGGAAGGGCACCCGACGCCGCGCCTGCCGTTCGCGGACGTCGCGACCGGCTCGCTGGGCCAGGGCCTGAGCGTCGGCGTCGGCATGGCGCTGTGTGCGCGGCTGGATAACCTGGATTATCGCACTTACGTGCTGCTGGGCGACGGCGAGTGTTCCGAAGGCTCCGTGTGGGAAGCGGCGTCGCTGGCGGGCCTGAACGAGCTAAACAACCTGGTGGCGGTGGTGGATGTCAACCGCCTGGGCCAAAGCCAGGAAGCGCCCTTGGGCCACAACCTGAACGCGTTCAAGCGCCGGTTCGAGGCCTTCGGCTGGCGCACGGAGGAAATCGACGGGCACGACTTCGAGGAGATTCTGGAAGTGCTGGCGGCAGTCGGCCTGGGCCACCAGCCGCTGGTGATCCTGGCTAAAACGCTCAAAGGCGCCGGGGTCTCGTTCCTGCAGGACCGCGAGGGGTGGCACGGCAAAGCCCTCTCGAAAGAGGAGGCAGCCAGGGCCCTCGCGGAGCTGCAACCCACCGCCAGGACCGGCATCGGCCATCCCATCCCGGCGCCCACCCCGTTGCCGGCCCCCAAGAACGAAGCGCCGGCCGGCTATCCGTCGCTCCCCTACAAACCCGGCGACATGGTCGCGACGCGCGAGGCCTTCGGCAATGCGCTGGCCCGGATGGGCGCGGTCGATATGCGGATTGTCGCGTTCGATGGCGACACCAAGAACTCGACGTTCTCCGAGAAATTCCTGAAGAAATTCCCCAACCGTTTCACGGAATGTTACATCGCCGAGCAGAACATGGTGGGGGTAGCGACGGGTTTTGCGACGCGTGGCAAAGTACCGTTCGCTTCCACCTTCGCCACGTTTTTCACCCGCGCGTTCGACCAGGTCCGTGTCGCGGGCATCTCGCGTGCGAACCTGAAACTGGTCGGTTCGCATGTGGGCGTCAGCATCGGGGAAGACGGTCCGTCGCAGATGGGGCTGGAGGACCTGGCGATGATGCGAGCGGTGGCCGGCAGCACCGTTCTCTATCCGAGCGACGCCGTCAGCGCCGAAAAGCTGGTCGAGCAAATGGCGCTGCATAACGGTGTCTGTTTCCTGCGCACTTCGCGGCCCAAGGCCGCCGTCCTCTACGGCAACGACGAACAGTTCCCGATCGGCGGCGCCAAAGTACTCCGCCAGGCGGCCGGCGACAAAGTGACCGTGGTCGCCGCAGGGGTGACTCTCACCGAGGCGCTCAAGGCGGCGGATGCGCTGAAAGCCGAAGGCGTGGGCATCACGGTGATCGACGCTTACAGCGTGAAGCCGCTGGCGCGGGATGTGATCCTGGACGCCGCGCGCAAGACCGGCAACCGGGTGCTCACGGTCGAGGACCATTACCCCGAGGGCGGCCTGGGCGACGCCGTCGCCGGCGAACTCAGCTCCGAAGGTATCAAGGTTACCAAGCTGGCCGTTTTCGAGCTGCCGCACTCGGGCAAACCCGACGAATTGCTGGCCAAATACGGCATCGATTCCGCCGCCATTGTCCAGAAGGTCAAAGCGCTGAACTGAACTCGGCTAACTCGAGGGCGCCGATAGGAACAGCATCCTCTCCCAGGGCCGCCAGCAATACGCGAGGGCCGGGGGCAAAGGCCTCCATCACGAACCGGCGCAGGTGGTGTTCAACACTCTGGCGCAGCGGCTCGCCCGCTTTCGATAGCCCGCCGCCCAGGATGATGACTTCCGGGTGAAACAGGTGCACCACGTGCGACAGTGCGAACGCCAGGTCGCCCGTTGCCGTTTCTAAAATGCGTTTCGCGGCGGCGTCACCCCGCTTGAGCGCAGCCGCCAGGTGCCGCGCTTCGCCGCCCGGATCCCGGGCGGCGAGCCGCGCCAGCAGGCTGGCCGGCGCGGTCCTCCGCAGGCGGCGAATTTTCGCATCAATGGCCCAGCCCGAGCAGCGCCGTTCCACGATCGTGCCCCGCCGGTCGAGCCGGACATGACCGATCTCAGCCTCCCCCGGGGTGGCGCCATGGTAAATTCTGCCGTCCACCACCAGTCCGCCTCCGACCCCGCTGCCCAGCGTGACGTAGAACACCGGGTTGAAGCGGGCGCCGGCGCCATGGCTGGCCTCCCCCAAAGCGCCGACATCGGCGTCGTTGTCCACCCGGACCGGCGCGCCTGCGAGGCCGGCCAGCCAGCCGCTCAAGTCGAACTCCGACCAGCCTTCGATCTGGTGGGAGCGGCAAATCCTGCCCGTCTTCCAGTCCACCGGCCCGCCGAAGCCAACCCCGACCCCGCTGAGATGCCGCCCGCGCGCCAGCTCCGGGACCGCCGTTTCGATCTGCGCGCGAATGCCGACGGCGCCCCGTTCCGGTTCGACAACGAACTTGCGGCGTAGGACGATCTTTCCGCCGGCGGCTCCCAGGACCAGTTGCAGCTTAGTCCCGCCGATCTCGATGCCGAGCAGGGTTTTCGCCGGCCCGCGTTCGGTCGCAGCCTGCCTCATGATCGATCCTTGCCGGGTCCTAATACTCTCTGTCTTTCTTGACCCCCGGTTCCGGCACAGGATATCTGCCGGTGGCATCGAGCTGGAGTGGCGCCGGGCCGTCGTTTGTCAGCTTGTCGGCATCCGGCGCGAATTCGTGGGCGCAGTTCAGGATTTGGTCATACTCGATCACCTGTCCGGTATGGGCGGCCATGCGGCCCATGGAGGTGACGAGGCTGGCGATCGCGCCGCGTTTGGCTTCGTTGTAGGGCCGGTTTTCCTTGATCGCGGCGATGAGATCGTCCCACTCGAGCTGGTACGGGCTGGGTTCAGGCGGCGGAAACGCCCATGTCATGTCGGCTCGGGTGATGTTCTGGCCTTTGAACGTGCGGCACCGCCCGGGGGTGTGCGACGCGGTGGAGATCACCGCCGAGCCCTTGCTCCCGTGCGCGTAGCTGGCGAATTCGTTGTAGCAGCCGTCCATGTGGCGTCCGGTGAAATACAGTTTCGTGCCGTCAGGATACGTGTACTCGACGGAGTAATTGTCAAAATTCTGGTCGAGGGACTCGCCGCGGGAATGGCGGCCGCCGGTGGCGTGGGCTTTAATCGGCCAGGCGTCCTTCATCCAGCAGCACTCGTCGATCTGATGGATGTTGTAATCGCTGAAAAGCCCGCCGCTGCCCCACAGGAAACTATGGAACCTGCGGACCTGGTAGAGGGTTTCCGTGAGGTCGGCCGGCTTTGGTCCCGCGGTGGCGGAACGTCCGCCCGTCCGGTAGGCGCGCAACAAAATCAGGTCGCCGATTTCCCCCTCCCGGATCCGGCGATACAGCTCCTGCCGGGCTTTGCAATGGCGCACCATCAAGCCCACTCCCACCTTCAGGTTCTTCTTTTCCGATTCCTCGGCCAGCGCAAACATCTTCCGCGTCGTCGGCCCGTCCACGGTCACCGGTTTTTCCATAAAGACGTTCAGCCCCTTCTGGATCTCATACCCGAAATGCACCCAGCGGAAGGCCGGCGGCGTCGCGAAAATGGCGACGTCTCCCGGCTTGAGACAATCCATCGCTTTGCGGTAGGCATCGAAGCCGACGAATCGCCGGTCGGGAGGCACGTCCAGCTTTTCGCTGAAATTCCGGCTGAGGGTTTCGAAGCTGTTAGACACTCGCTGGCGGAAAACATCCGCCATGGCGACCAGCCGGGTCGGGCCGCTGGTGTTCGACAGGGCGTTCCCGGCGGCGCCGGTGCCGCGGCCGCCACAGCCGATCAGCGCCACCTGGATGACGTCCGATCCGGCGGCGTGAACGGGTGGCAACGCCACCCCGGCCAGGGCTGATACGGCGGCAAACGCGCCGGTGTGCTTCAGGAACTCACGACGGGAAGTGGAAGAGGAAGGTTCGTTCATGGCCACATGCTCTGCCCTTCCGCAGAGGATTGTCAAACCAAAAGCTAGCGCCAAAAATCCGAAGGCCGAAATCCGAGTTCCGAACTCGGCACTTTGTCCCTCACTTTGTCTTCCACTTTGTCTCTCTTCGCCCTCCTTCCTGCTTCACATTTCTCTAAGAAAGGCGAAGTATGGAACGAAGGGAGGGACAAAGTGGAAGACAAAGTGAGGGGTATGGTGCCTGGTTCGGTTTTCGGCCCTCGGATTTCGGATTTCCGCCGGCCCGCCCCTGCCCCCCAGCAATTCTCATTTTGGTATTGTAGCGCAGCCGTCCCGGCTGCGAGTTCAGACGGCGTCCCGCCGTTCGCACCTTCACGGGGCGAGACGCCCCGTCAACCCGCGGGGCGAGGACGCCCGCGCTACGCCAAAATGAGAATTGCTGCCCCCCCAAATGCCCTTTACAACCCGAGAGCGGTTTGCGACGCTCGGCACCATGCTGAAGAAATTTCTGCCGCTGCTATTGACGCCATTGCTGCTGGCGGGCTGCACCGCCACATTCACGAATCTTACGCCTCTCCAGCAAACACGGAACACCAACAACCTCTACTCCGTCGAGGTCGCCCTGACTACGCGCCAGCAAACACTGCGCTGGAACAGCATCCGCCCGCAAATCATGGTGGGCAGCGAATTTTACCCGATGCGCCCGACGCCGCTCATGACCAACCGCTGGGAAGGGTTGATCCCAGTGCCGGGCACCACTGAATCTGTGAATTACCGCTACAAATTCGATTACGACGCCAACGCGTTCGGCAAGCCGCAGCCCGGCAGCGCTTTGTCGCCCGAATACACGTTGCGCATTAACAACCCGTAGCGCTAGGGTTTGGGTTTGGTGGTCATCTCGAAGTCGTCGGTGCGGAATGGAGTCACCGGCAGGCCTTCGTTGCTGAACAGGTTGCACACCGGGTTGTCGGCCCAGGCGTAGCGCACCGCCACCGGTTTCTCGACCTCCGCGCTCGAGACTTCGACCTGGTCGCCACCCTTGAGAACCCCTTTGGCCCAGCGCCACGCCTTGTCCTCGCCGCACACCGCGAAGCCGATCGCCTCGTTGACGTCGAACGGGCGCAGGCTGCTGCCGAAACACTCGAGGGTGAGCGTGATTTTGTTCCCCGAGATTTCCATGCTCTTGTACTCCGGGCTGCGGTAGGCGAACTTCATCCCGTAGTCTTTCACCAGGGCCCACCGCGCCAGCCGTGCCGCGACGTCGCGCTTGTTCTTGGGGTGAATGTCTTTGCCTTCGCCCAGGTCGATAATCACGGCCTGGCCGGTGTTCGGCAGTTTCATCGTCCGGGTCTGTGATTCGCGCAACTCCGCCCAGTCGCTCTCGCCCGGCTCGGGCTTTTCGGCCCGGAAATCGGCGAGCTGGACCCAGTAGAACGGGAAGTCGCCCTGGTTCCATTCTTTCCGCCATTGCTCGATCATGAACGGGAACAGGTCGGCGTACTCCCAGGCGCGGCCGGCGTTTGATTCGCCCTGGTACCAAATCACTCCCTTGATCCCGTAGCCCAGCGTCGGATACAGCACGCCGCAGAAAATGTTGCCGGGACGCGCGTTGCCGGAGAGCCATTGCTGCGGCGAGGCCGGCCGGCGCGGAGCTGCCTTTTGCGCCGCCTTCGCTTTCTCGGATGCCTCCCTCCATCGCGCCAGTTGGGCCTCGTAATCAGCTTTGGCCTGCTCGCTGTCCAGCCGGGTTTCCTGCTGGACGGTGCTCCGCATCAGCCGCTCGAAGCGCGGGTCCTTCTCGAGCGATTCACGCCGCACCCACGCCTCGGCCGCCGAGCCGCCCCAGGCGTTGTCGATCAGACCCACGGGCACGCCCAGAATGGTGTGAAGATAACGGCCGAAGAAAAATCCCACCGCGCTAAAGCCGCTGGCGGATTCGGGCGTAGAAGCTTTCCATTCCCCTTTGAAGTCGGTCTGCAACTGCTGTGTGCCGACCTGCGGCACTTTGATCAGCCGGAGGTTGGAGAGCTTCGAGGCGGCGGCTTCGAGGTCGCCGTTCCAATCACCGGCGAGCGTGAAGCCCATATTGGACTGGCCCGAGCACATCCAGACTTCGCCCACCAGGACATCCTGGACCTCGCGGGTGGTCGTGCCGCGAATGATGAGCGTCTGGGCGGTGGCGTTGGCGGGAACAGGATCCAGCTTTACCGTCCACTTGCCGTCCTGGCCGGCCTCGGCCGTTTTGGTCTGCCCGGCGAACGTCACGGTGACCCTGGTCCCGGGCGTGTCCCAACCCCAAATCGGGTTGGCCTGCTGCTGCTGGAGCACCATATGGTCGCTGATGATCGCCGGCAGCTTCAGCTCCGCCCGCAGCGCCGCCGGCAGCGCGAGAAGGATGAGCAGCAGCAGCGGGAGTCTGCGGCGGAACAACGAAGGCATAGTTTCGGCGTTTGTGACAAGGCCTAATCCGGTGGAGGGAACGTTACGCATGCGGATTTCTTATCGGGGGCGCGCAAAACAGGCGAGACAAAAACGGCACGGGTGAGGGAAATCCGAAGGCCGAAATCCGAAATCCGAAAGAAACCCGAAGCCCGAAGGCCGAAAGCAGCAGAATATTCCTCAGCCTCCCACCACTTTGTCTTTCACTTTGGCCTGCGCTTTCTTGCGGCCAGGTTTCTCAGAAAAGCACAGTGTGGAACGAAGGAAGGGACAAAGTGAAAGACAAAGTGGGAGAAAGCAGGAGATATCCTGCTGCCTTTGGGTTTCGTCCTTCGGATTTATTTTGCCCAGTTGCCCCGTCAGATCACCGATTTGATTTGCGCGTCCCGCCCTGCTGCTCGACTCTGCAGCGATGCGGTTAGTTTGTTTATTGGCGCAACTTGCGGCTCTGGGCGTGGGTTGCCAGGCGGCCGACTGGCCGATGTTCCGCGGCGACCCGGCGCTGTCCGGGGCTGCCTCAGGCGCATTGCCGGAGAAACCAAAACTGCTTTGGAGGTTCAAGACCGGCGACGCCGTGAAGTCCACAGCCGCAATTGTTCAGGGCCGGGTGTATATCGGTTCGGGCGATGGCCTGGTGTACGCGCTGGAGCTGGGCACCGGGAAGAAGCTGTGGACTTACAAAACCGGCGGCGCGGTTGATTCCTCGCCGCTGGCGCTGGGGGGAAAGGTGTTCGTTGGGTCGAGCGACAGCGTGCTTTACGCGCTCGAGGCGGCGGATGGCAAGTTGGCTTGGAAGTATGAGACAGGCGACAAGATCATCGGGGCGCCCAACTGGACAAAATCAGGCTCGGGCACGCGCGTGCTGGTGGGCAGCTACGATTTCAAGCTGCATTGC
>DATDCV010000629.1:0-4108 GCA_036524155.1 Verrucomicrobiia bacterium | reverse complement strand
TGCGCATCGAAGTCACCTGGCGGAGCGGCAAGCGCAGCGTCGTGCCCGACGCCCACCCCAATTACCTGTATGAGATCGCTGAAGCCGCGGCCGCACCAGCCCCTGTCCCGCCGCCGAACCCGGCGCTCGCGCCGGTGTTTGAGGACGTCAGCGAGCGACTGGGACACCGGCATTTCGATGAGCCCTTTGATGATTTCGCGCGGCAGCCGTTGCTGCCCAAACGGCTGAGCCAGTCAGGACCGGGGGTGTGCTGGTGGGATGTGGATGGCGACGGCTGGGAAGATTTGATCATCGGCAGCGGCAAAGGGGGCCAGTTGGCGTGTTACCTGAACGACCGCCAAGGCGGATTCAAGCGCTCGAGCGTGGCACCATGGACGGCGCCGGTGGCGCGCGACCAGGCGGGGATTGTGGGTTGGACGAAGGGCACGGTGCTGGTAGGCAGCGCCAACTACGAGGATGGCCAGACCAACGGAACTGCCGTCAACGCCTGCGACCAGGCTCAAAGCCAGGCGGTGGAGATGGCCGGGGCCTGGGACAGCAGTGCCGGGCCGCTGGCGGTGGCGGATTATGACGGCGACGGCGAACTGGACTTGTTTGTGGGCGGGCGGGTCAAGGCGGGGCAGTACCCGGCGGCGGCCAGTTCGCGATTGTATCACGGGCGCGGGGGCAAGCTGGTGTTGGACGAAACCAACAGCGCGGGGTTACGCGAGGTGGGGTTGGTCAGCGGCGCGGTGTGGAGCGACCTGGACGGGGACGGTTGGCCGGAGCTGATCCTGGCGTGTGAGTGGGGTCCGATTCGCATATTCCACAATGACCGGGGCAGGCTCAACGAAATGGATCTGCCGATCCGGTTTGCTGGGGGAGTGCGTCCGTCTCCGGGCGCAATTCGGCATCTGACGGGGTGGTGGAACGGCGTAACGACGGGTGACCTGGACGGGGATGGCCGCCTCGATATCGTCGCGTGCAACTGGGGCAGGAACACGAAATACCGTGCGAGTCCGGGATCTCCTCGTCGTATCTACTATGGCGATCTCGCTCAGCAGGGCCGGCTCGACCTGGTGGAGGCCTGCCGCGACGAAACATCTGGAAGAGAGGTGCCCGACCGCGATCTCGATTCAGTGGCAGTCGGACTCCCGTTCATCCGCGGTCGTTTTTCTTCGTATGCCGCCTACGGCCAAGCAACTCTTGCCGAGGTGCTCGGGGATGCGTTCAAAGCCGCAAGCAAGGTCGAAGCCAATACGTTCGATTCGATGGTGTTTCTCAATCGTACCAATGGCTGGGTCGCTATTCCGCTCCCCCGTGAGGCGCAGTTTGCCCCGGCCTTCGCTGTATGCGTCGGCGATTACGATGGTGATGGCTGCGAAGATGTGTTCCTGAGCCAGAATTGTTTTGCCACCGAGCCCAAGACGCCGCGTTGCGATGCCGGACGGGGCCTGTGGCTGCGCGGCGACGGCCGCGGCGAGTTCCGGGCGGCGCCCGGGCAGGAGAGCGGAATCAAGATCTATGGCGAGCAACGCGGCGCGGCTTTGTGTGATTATAATCATGACGGCCGGATTGATCTAGTCGTTACCCAGAACGGCGGCGAGACGCGCCTCTACCGCAATGCCGGCGCCAAACCGGGCCTGCGCGTGCGGTTGGCGGGCCCCGACGGCAATCCTCGCGGGATTGGGGCGGTGATACGCGTGGACTACGGCGACCGGTTAGGGCCATCCCGCGAAATGCACGGCGGCTCAGGCTACTGGTCGCAAGACGGCACCGCGCAGGTGTTGGGCATGGCGCAGATTCCTGTCGCAGTATTGGTGCGGTGGCCGGGTGGCCGGACTACCATTGCGAAGCTCCCGCCAGACGTCCGCGAGGTTTCGCTGAATCCCGAGGGCGAACTCAAGGTTGTGAGATGAGTCGCACGCGCGAGGGTAGGCGGTGAGGGCGAAACCGTAACCGGAGCGGGTCCCGCACGGTTATATGGTGTAATGTCGCCATCCGCATCGAGCTCGGTCCACGGACAATGTGCAAAACCTGCGCCAAAGCGTCTTGGAGGACACTGAGGGATCCGGCGAGCGCTGGGGAAGATTTCGCGAATGGCGGAATCGGGACTGTCAATTCCTTGCGGGGGCGTGCTGAGGCAAAAAAAGAGGCCGGGCGCAGGCCCGACCTCTTCGCGATTCAGGTAAGCTGACGAATTACCGCTTGGCGCGGTAGAACTTCTGCGGACCGGTTGCGGTAACCGGATAGGGATTAGAGGCGCCGGTCACGTCAGACCACGTGCCCGTAAGGCTATCAGCGGATTGGAGCGTGCCCTCGAAGGTTATGCTCAGACCTGTCGGCGTGCGCACGTAGCTCATCGCCGGAGGAGGCACGATTGCCGAGTGGGTTCGGTAGTCCCGGATTTTGGCCACCCAGACGGACCGCAGACTCGCCGTGACGTTGCCGTTCTCCGGAGCGAACTCCGGTCCGACGTACAGCGTAGCCGGCATGGTCGCGTCGAAAGTACTGGATGGGCTCATTTGGGTCCAGTTCACACCGTCGCTGCTGCGGAAGAAGTTAAACGTCTGGCCCACCCGTTGCAAACGGCACCAGGCATTAGGATATGCGGGGGCACCATTCGGACTCAGACCAGGACCGTCGGTTGCGCCGCCGCTTGTGAGGCGGCGGTTTCCTTCATAATCGTTGGCGCCCGGCGTGCCCATCGCGGTAGCCACAGGTTGGACGTGGATTTTCTGATAGCGCCCAGCCGCGCCACCTTCCTGCGCGGCCCGGTTCACTCCAAAGTTCGTGACGTCGCGGGCGATAAGGCCAGCGCGTGCCCATTGACTGGAGGCATCCTGGAATTCCACGCGCAGTTCCTTGTCGAAGTCGCCGGTGATCTGCTCATAGACGAATGTCGATTCGTCATAGGAAGCCCATTCGCCGATGCCATCGCTGTAAAGGTCGAAGCTGTTGGTGCCGACGGGGAGAACGCCGTAACCGAGCCCCAATTCGTCAGCGCCCACCTCGCCCCAATGCAGGTTGCCGACGGTAAGGGAAACGTTGCCAGAGGGCATGTGGTTTCCGTAAGGGTCACCAACATTGACTGCAGTGACAGTGTAGCTGCTGCCAACCGTGAGTCCGGAAACCGTCAACACCACGCCGGGAGATTGGGGATAGAACTTGACCGCACTGATCGATCCCGCCGAGATGGTGTAGTTGGCGAGCGTGCCTGCGGAGGTTGCATCCAGCGGCTCATCGAAGGTTACCCCGACGTCGAACGTAGCGCCGCTTGAACTTGCAATTGCTGAAGCGGCGACGAGGTGCGGCGGAATCGTGTCAGCATTGACTGTGACGGTGGCCACGCGGCTGGGGTCCGTCACGCTCGGCACGCTGGCGAGCAACTTGTATTGCCGACCAGTGTCGGCCAACCCGAGCGCCGCGGTAGTGTAGGACGCCGAGTTGGCGCCAGGAATGTCCGTGAAGGTCGTGCTGCCGGCAGGCGCGGCTTGCCACTGGTAAGTGACCGTGCCGCCATAAGCGGAGGTGCCTGTTACCACCGCCGTGAACGTGGCCTTGCGGCCCTGGAGAATGGTGACGTCCGCCGGCTGTTGGTTGAACGTGACGCTGGCACCAGTCGGGTCCAGGTAAGTGCCGACGAGGTTACCGGTGAAAGCCGGCGCGCCGGTGGGTATAGGGTCCCCGGACTTGATAAAGGTCGCGGCAAAATCGTCACCACCGGACCAACTGTGATCATAATGAACCGTAAGCATGTAGTACTTCTGGCCAGCCGTAAGGCTGATGAGGGCTCCGCCCTTGACAGGGTCAAGCGTCGGCCAACCGGTGTTAACAAAATAGTCAGACCGCATACTGTTGGTTTGGGCATCATTCCCGCCGGGGGTGTTTGCCTGCGGCCGGAGCCAGTCGCGAGGATTGGTCCAACCACCGGGAACCTCCGAGACGCGCTTCATGTTTGCCGGATCCGAATCCGTGCTCAAGAAGGTGTAAACATTGTCGGCGCCAGCGGTTATGATGACATAATCGCCGTTGCTCGCCGGAATAAAGTAGCCTTCCAGGGTGTCACAATATTCGCGGGTTGGATCGGCGACACGGTCTGTCCCAGCACCATTGGCCGGATATTCCC
>DATDCV010000628.1:0-1975 GCA_036524155.1 Verrucomicrobiia bacterium | reverse complement strand
AGCAGCCGTGTGGAGTTCTCTGAACGCTCTCCGCGAGCCGGCGCCACAGGAGCGGCTCTCACCGATTTTGGCTGAGCGCCTTTACGGCCAGGTCTTGCGCACGTCGGTCAGCCGCATGGAGCAGTTTGCAGCCTGTCCTTTCAAGTTCTTTGTCCACTCGGGGATGCGAGCCGAAGAGCGGAGGCTTTTTGAGTTGGATGTCAAAGAGCAAGGTTCGTTTCAACACGATGTGCTGGCGCTCTTTCATGAGCAACTGCGGAGCGAACATAAACGCTGGCGTGATCTGACGCCGGCGGAAGCGCGGGCGCGAGTGGCCGCTGCCGCCGCCGCGCTGGTGGCAACCTACCGGGAAGGTTTGCTCGACGCCAACGACCAAACAAGGTTCATGGCCCGGGCCATGACTGAGTCACTGCAAGACTTTGTTGAAATCCTCGTCGTCTGGATGTTGCAGCAGTATGCTTTCGATCCGGTTCACGTCGAGCTGCCGTTCGGAGAAAACGAGGCACAACCCGCCTGGACGATCGATCTCGGGCAACAGCACCAACTCCAGCTCTACGGACGCATTGACCGGGTGGACCTCTTTCGCAAACCCGGCGCGGCCGAAGCGCTCTGCGTAGTGGTCGATTACAAATCGAGCCAGAAACGACTCGATGAGGTGCTCATGGCGCATGGCCTTCAGCTACAGTTGCTCACTTACCTCAACGTGCTTCGCGACTGGCCGCACCCGGAGGACCTGTTTGGCGTTTCCCGGCTGGTACCCTCCGGTGTCTTCTACGTCAACTTGCGCGGCAGGTATTCCCCTGGAAAGAACCGGACCGACGCGCTGGCTGACCAGGAGCGAGACCGCAAACTCGCCTATCGGCACGCCGGGAGATTTGATGTCGAAGCGCTCCCTTATCTGGACTCCCGGACAGGCCCGCGAAAAGGCGACCAATTCAACTTCCGGGTGTTGAAAGATGGGCGCATGCACAAAAGCTGCCGCGAGCCCCAGGCGTCCGCGGAGTTCATCGGACTGCTTGATGCGGTCAAAAGACACCTGGCCGATATGGGCCGGAAGGTTTACCTGGGCATGGCCAGCCTCGACCCTTACCGCAAAGGCAATGCTACGGCCTGCGACCAGTGCGCGTACCGCTGGATCTGCCGCATTGATCCCTGGACCCACCGTTATCGCGTCCTCCAATCCGAGCCAAAGAACCACGATTCCGATCCCGCCGACTGAATCCCCGCCAGCGAAATCCTCCTCCTCCTCGTTCTCGTTCTCTTCCTCTTCCTCTTCCTCCTCCTCGTCCTCCTCCTCGCCCCGGCGCCGTCCCACCCCGCTCCCGCCCTACTGTCCATTGTCAATCCTCTATTGAGTATCGGCTATCCCGCTCCGATCCCGCGCCTTGCGCTATCCCAGCGGTGAACCCGAACAGGAATGCCCAGCCGACGCCAAAGGTGTTCTTCAAGGTTGACCATTCCGCGTTTTCGGGTATAAGCTACTCACAGCTATTCACTTCCCACCAAAATGAAAGCTGTTCAATACACGAACCGTTCGTCTATTGTGCAATATACGAACCCCTCGTTCAATAATAGTTAACCCGCGATTCGGCAGCGATCTTACAACCTCATGAATTTGCGTTACTCAGCGGCTGCTGTGATTCTGCTCAGCCTTCCGGGCGTCCGAGTATTAGCTCAGAGCTGGACGCAAACGCCCGCGCCGAGCACATCATGGTACTCTATTGCCTCTTCTGCGGACGGGGCGACGCTCGCAGCGGCGGACTACTACGGCGGGCAAGTCTACAGGTCCACCAACTCCGGTGCCACTTGGGCGCCAACAAGTGCACCGGTCCAGTGGTGGCATGCGGTCGCTTGTTCTGCAGAAGGGTCGAAGCTGGTGGCCGTCAGCAGCGGCCCACTCAGCGGAACCGGCGGCCCCATCTTTGTTTCGCGCGATGCGGGAGCCTCCTGGACCCAAGCCAATGTACCGGACTAC
>DATDCV010000627.1:0-2502 GCA_036524155.1 Verrucomicrobiia bacterium | reverse complement strand
CACCGCGACGCTGACGCTCAACGCCGTGACGGCGACCGACGCCGGCAGCTACACCGTGCGAGTGACCAACGCCGGCGGCAATGTTACCAGCTCCGCGGCGATGCTGACGGTCAACCCGGTGATCGTCGGCCCGGCGATCACGACGCAGCCCGCCAGCCAGACAGTTTTGGCGGGAGCAAATGTGAGCTTCACTGTGGTCGCCACCGGCACTGCGCCGTTGAGCTACCAATGGATGAAGAATGGCGGCAACATCGCGGGCGCCACGACGGCGACGCTGACGCTCAACGCCGTGACGGCGACCGACGCCGGCAGCTACACCGTGCGAGTGACCAACGCCGGCGGCAATGTTACCAGCTCCGCGGCGATGCTGACGGTCAACCCAGTGGTCACCGGCCCGACAATCACGACGCAACCAGCCAACCGGACGGTCACGGCGGGAACCAGCGTCAGCTTTAGCGTAGTCGCCACAGGCACTGCGCCGTTGAGCTACCAATGGATGAAGAACGGCGGCAACATCGCGGGCGCCACGACGGCGACGCTGACGCTGAACAACGTCACGGCGACCGATGCCGGCAGCTACACCGTGCGGGTGAGCAACACCGGCGGCTCGGTTACCAGCGCGGCGGCGATGCTGACGGTCAACCCGGTGGTGACCTTGTCTATTACGCTGGACAGTCCCACCGCTGGCGCGACGTTTGTGACGCCGGCGGACGTGACTCTTGCGGCGACGGTGAACCCGACTACGGGGATTGCCAACGTGCAGTTCTTTGACGGCACAACCTCGCTGGGCACGGTCACGGCATCGCCGTACACATTGACGGCCACCCTGGTTACGGTAGGCGAGCATATGTTGACCGCCCAAGTGACCGACACGCAGGGGCACACGGCGCTGTCACAGACCGTCAGGGTAACAGTGACCAGTAGCACCACTGGGAACTTGCCGCCGGTGGTCCAGATGGTTGCGCCGGCGAATAACGCGAGGTATTCGACCCGTTCCCGGATTCTGTTGGTCGCCCAGGCGACCGATTCGGACGGGAGCGTGGCGAGCGTAGAATTCTTCGCCGGTGGGACAAGAATCGGCGCCGGCGTCCCATTCCATGACGATGACGGGGAAGAGCCCGGTGGCGGGGATGACCACGAGGGAGGTTCCGGGCTGTATTACCTGGAATGGATCGGCGTTTCGGCGGGCGAGTACGACATCAGTGCAAAGGCTACAGACAACCTTGGCGCCGTAACGACGTCGAACCCGGTGCATATCACTGTCCAGAGGAGAACGTACGAGTTTCATGACGAGCGTGAATCTCGGCGACACTAACTGACGGACGGACAAGAGAGAGGCACGCGGCCGACGAGGCTGCGTGCCTTTTTGCTGGTCAAGGGCTTGAATAAACCGGCTCGGCTGGGCGTCTGATGGGAGTTGGGCCTCTCATCGAGAGACCGATCAGGGTGGTGTGTCGCGCCATCCTGCTTTTCATGGTAGCTGGTTCAGGTTGGGTTGGGCGGCTCGGTCGCAAGACCGGGCCGCCTCTTGCTTTTGGGGATCCCCCGGGTTCATTACCGGGATTCGTCCGGGTTGTGGTCTGCCGGCCATGGTGGCAGTATACGCACGCAGTTTGACCTTTCTGTTGTGGTTGGAGTTGAGTTGAAGGGCGGCTCGCCGGTTTCGAGCCGCTCTTTTTTATTTGCCCCTTATACGCACCGACATAAGGCGCGCCGCGTGAGGGCACGCGGCCTACAAGGGACTGCGGGCCGCGTGCCCTCACGCGGCGAGAGCATTTATGGCGTCCAGTATATCGTTTTCTTTCGCCGCGGTTTTTGACAAGGTGCGGCCGCAACCGTATGGCGAAAAACAGCCGTTTTTGGGTAATGCTGCTGGCGTGCGGGCCGGGGCTGGCGTGGCCGGCCGTGCTGGCCGCGCAACCAGCGGCGTGGAAGTTTGCCGTGTTTGGCGATTGCATTACCTACGCAGACCCGGGAGTCAACACCAACATCGTTCGGGAGCTGGCTGCAGCGGTGGCGAATGAGCGTGTGGCATTTCTGGTTTTGGCTGGCGATTTCTCGTTTTGGGGAGATGCCGCCGGTCTGCAGGCCTGGACCAATGCGGCCAGCCCGCTTTGCGAGGCCGGGATCCCCGTCTTCCCCGTAGTCGGGAACCATGATCTGGCCGACATGTCCGCCTACACCAATATCGTCGCCGCGAATGTTCCCACCAACGGACCGCCGGGAGAGGAGCGGACGACCTACGCGCTGACTTACAGCAACGCGTTGTTGCTGATGATCAACAATTTTGCCCCCAGCAACCTTTACCGGCTCAACCAGACCTGGGTGGACCAGGTGCTGGCGACCAACGCACAGCCGCACGTGTTTGTCATCGGCCACGTGCCTGCGTTCAAGGTCTATCACAACGACTGCCTGGGCACCTATGTGACGAACCGCGATGTTTTCTGGAACAGCCTCAGCAACGCCCACTGCCAACTGTATCTGTCAGGGCATGATCACTTT
>DATDCV010000626.1:0-24332 GCA_036524155.1 Verrucomicrobiia bacterium | reverse complement strand
GGATGCGGCGGAGCTTCTTCGCGCGCTCGTGGGTGTGAGGTCGGCGGAGCAGCGGAACCAATGGATGGATTTAGCACGCGAGCTTGGGCGCGTCATGCGGAAGGCGTGAGCGCCACTTAACCAGACCGGCCCGCGTGCAGCCGGTCAGAGAGAAAGAGGAAAAATATGACCGAACAAACGATGGAGATTCAAAACCTCCTGACTGAAATCAAGGGCGGCTGGTCTGGCGTGAGCGCTCTGCCTACTGAGGTGAAGGCCTTGCGTGAGGGCGCTGACAGGCTGGCCACGGACCTGAAGGACGTGAGGCGCCAGCTTGCCTCGCGTATAGGTGTGGCTTGGCCGAGGCGCCGTGGCGCGGTGTCGGATGATTGCGCGCGGCACCTGGCCGCGACGTTCGTAGCGCATTGTGAGCGGAGCGACAAGATGGATGCGCTTTGCCCCGTTCCGGCGCAGCGGGACGCGCTCACCGCCTTTGCGCGTGATACACTGAACCTGAGTACTCGGGCGGCCTTGGGCACTTCCGACATCCCGCTGCCGACCAATTACAGCGGTGAAATTCGCGAGCTTATTTCTGAGTTCGGGGTCGTCCGGCGATGCATGAGCCCTTATCCGATTGGGATGGGCACGTGCCGTCCGGCGCGCATGGGCACTCGGCCGGCGTTCGGTTCGATCGCGATGTCTGCGGCATTCCCGGAAAAATCGCCGACGATTAGTTTCGCCTCTCTGGAGTCGCACAAGGTTGGTGGCATCGTTCGACTGCCGCGCGAAATCGACGAGCAGAGCATCGTTGCGATGGGGCAGTTCCTGGCGCGATACGGCGCTGTGGAGTTTGCCAGGGCTGAGGACAAGTGGGGTTTTCTGGCCGACGGCAACAGCACGTATGAGAGCGTGAAGGGTGTGGTGCAGATTGCGCGCGACAATGCGTTGACTCTCTCGCTGGCGAGCACGAAGACCAAGCCGAGCGACGCAACGCTGGCGGACTTCCGCAATCTCCGGACGAAGGTCAATAAGGCGGCCCTGAACGGGCGGCTGTCGGCTTATTACCTCGACACCACGTGGGAGACGGCGTTGCCCGGGTTCCGCACCACTGCTGAGCCGCTGGTGTATCAGCGGCTGCCGGACGGCTCCGCAATTCTCGATGGCTACCCCATCATCTGGACGGACGTGCTGGAGCCTTACGGGACGAGTGCCAGCGCGGACAAGCCTATTGCTGTGTTCGGGGCGCTGAGTTTCTGGTGGATGGGCGAGCACGGCAGCCCGCGGATTGATACCTCGGAGCACGTGTGGTTCGCCAACGACCAGTTGGCCGTGAGGTTCATCGAGGAAATCGACTTTGATTACTGCGCTGTCGATGCAACGGCGTCTTTGCTGACGGCCGCGAGCTAAGCAAAGCGGGCCCCTGGCCAAGTGTGGCCGGGGGCCTGGCTCTACTGCGCAATGCTAACCCAACTTGCAACCGTAAAAGCGCGACTCGGGCTCCTGGACACGGACGTCCAGTACGACAGTTTGCTGACTCGGGCCGTGGAGGCGGTGAGCGCTAGGTTCGACCGCGAGTGCAACCGCACGTTGGCGCGAACTGTCGGCGCCGTGGAGGAGTTTGGACCGGCGGAGACGGAAATCGTCGCTCGATGCTATCCGGTTGAAACGGTGAGCAAGTTCGAGCTCAGAACCACGGAAGCCGAGGGGTGGGTGGAGCGGACTGGGGTCGGTTACGTTCTGCGGCAAGGCTGCGTGATTTCGCTCGCGATGCCTTTGTCTTTCGTTCCGCAAGTCTCATGGACTGGCCCACAGCTTGGCAGGGTAACTTACACGGGCGGCTACGTTATGCCGGACGCAACGCCTGGTGCGGGTCAGACTGCGCTGCCTGCAGATCTCGAGTCGGCGGCGGTCGAGCAGGTCGCGGCTTGGTTTCAGAATCGGGACAAGCTTGGTCTCATCCGCCACTGGCCCAGCGGGGGCACCTATCTTGTCTTCAGTCAACTTCCGCTCTTGCCGCAAGTGAGCGCCATCATTCGGCCCTACCGGCGGTGGGTTGTCTAGGAGTGAATGAAACCATGACGAATATGAACACGGCTGAATTCTTGAGGGGGGTGGACCATGCGGCGGCTCAAAATGACCGCTGGCTCTTTATCGCCAGCTTGGTGCTGCTCGGCATGTTTGGAGTCTGGGTGGTGCGCTATTTCGTGAAGCAGCACGAGCGGTTACTCGATGACCATAAGCAAGCGCGGGAGTGTTACCAGGAGAGCCTGCGCGGTGTCGTGGCTGAGCAGAGCGCCACGAATGCCAAGCTGGTGGTGTGCCTCGACAACAACACAAAAGTTTTGGAGGAGTGCCGGGATGAACTCAGGTGCTCCCGCAGGAGAAATAGAAAATGAACAGAACGAAGCGCGGTGTTTGGTCTGGAGCGGCCGTAATCTTTGTTGCGGCTTTGTTGGCGGTCGGCGGGGTGAGCGGTTGCTCGACGCTGGACCGGGCGTACAAGCAGGAGGTCACCTGGACAAATGCGCCAGTGGTCCATGTGTTCACGAATACGGTGGTGGTGACCAACACAGTGCCGGTAGTGACGGAGCGGACGAATGTCGTTTATGTCACTGATCCGGGAACTGGTGCGGTGTCTGGCTATGCAAGTCGTGAGCCGGTGGCGACGAACATGGTCGCCGCCGTAGTGACCAACTTCGTTGCGGTCTTCTACACCAACCTGGTGCAGGTGCCGGTGACTAACCTGGTAGCCAAGCCGGAAGCACTGGCGACAATCGAGGCCACTGGCTCACTTATCAATACCTTCATGCCCGGCATTGGCAGCATCGTCGCCTTGGCGCTCGGTGGGCTGTACCATGGGTACCGGCAGGTTCGGAACCGGAAGGTGAACGAGGCGCTTGTCCAGGGCGTGGAGACGGCGCGGGCCATCCTTACGACTACGCCACAGGGACAGGCCGCCGACGCGCAGTTTGTGAAGTGGCTGATGGAACACCAGAAGGAGGCGGGCGTCTTTACGACCGTGTCGGGTCTGGTGGAGCAGCTCAGCGACAATCCCGCGGCGAGGTTGACTGCGCAAGAGATTTCGGAGAGATTGCGTCAGGCTCAACAGCGGCCGGCTGCGGAAAAGGCTGCGGTTGCTGCTTGAACCTCCGTGAGTCAGAAAAAGTTCTGACAATTTCTGACAGCGAGGCAGTATAAATTTGCGCAAAAAGGGTATGAGGGGAAAATGGGCGAAGTGAAAAGTAGCCCGTATTTATGCGGGTCCGGTGCGTGTTCGTGAAAACACGCGCCGACCGAAAGCCCCTTCAAGTCCTGCTATGCGCACCAATGGTCGTCAATTTCCGATCCTTTCCGTTTGTGCGAGGGGTTTTCAGTTTTCCGGTTCATAGCCGAGCTGCCAGTTTCAGCGCACCAAGCTGAAGTGGAAGAAGGTGCCGTAAAGCCAAGACAGCGGCGGAGTTTAGCCTAAGCCAAAGTGTCGAGATGTCGGGAAACGTCCAGGCGCTCACGGGCGACCTCAAGCCAGGTCGGTTCGATGCCGGCTAGCGTGCCGCTTGCGTTGCGGTTAATTGCCCTGGCCAGCGTGCGTGCTAAGGCACGTTCGACTTGGGAACGGTGGCGTCGCCTGAAAGCCACGATCTCAGAGGTGAAAGGAGGCGACGCAGGGCAGAGAAATCGAAAGTCCGGGTCAACCTCGCAGGCAACTACTACCTGGTCGCTTGCCAGCACGTTGCAGGCATACGCGAAAACCAGCAACTGCAGCATCGCGGCGGCATGGGTTTCGGTGGGGTTGCAGGAGGAGGCACATCCGTCCAGAGACTCCACCTCCTGTTGGACCCAGAGCGTGAGCGTCCCCGAATCGACATGCTCGCGAGCATCACGCGGGGTGATCTCGACCGCGGCGATGGCAGCGGCGGCAGCAGCGAGATTCTCACGAGCCGACTTCAAACTGTCACCCGAGCGGCTGCCCAGCGCTGCCCTGGCGGGGGGACTCTTGAGGATCGGCCGAGCGATCGCCTGGCGCAGGGCCTCCAGGTCAAAGGGCTTGGGCAGGAGGACATCGGCCGGTTTGCCCGCTTGAGCGAGCTTTTCCATATAGGCTGTCACCATCAGGATAGGCTGCGCTGGCGCAAGGTGTTTGAGGTTCCGTGCCAGTTCGTCACCCCGCATCTCGGGCATGAGGTAATCTGTAATCACCAGGTCGAATTTGGAGTTGGCAAAAAGCTGCAGCGCCTCGTACCCACCTGCCGCTTCGCTGACCGCATGCCGATCGATGGCGAGAAGCATTTTGATCGATTCACGCACCGCCTGGTCGTCCTCCACCAAAAGTATGGTCTTTCCCGAAACTCCCGTGGCGCCATTCATACGCACGATAGAACGCAGCATTTCTGGTGCCGGGGCATCCATTTGCCTTCGGCGCCCAGGGTTCCTATCTTGAGGTGCTTGAGCGATTCGCGACCAACCTGGACGGCCCCGGGGCACTTGTGTCTTGCATGCGGCCTTTGCTGCGACGGCGTCATTTTTGACGATGTGCAACTCCGGCCTGGGGATGATGCGATGCAACTGCAAAGGCAGGGGTTGCGGTTGAATATTGCGCCGGCCGAGAAGCTCAAATCAGGCCGGGGAGCATCGGCCCGGGTGACTGCAACCGGGCGCGGGAAATTCTGCCAACCGTGCGTTGCTTTTGATGGATCGCGCTGCCGGATCTACGGGTCCAGACCCGTCCATTGCCGGGACTTTGAATGCCTGTTGCTCAAGAAGTTTCGGCGTGGCCGGATCAATCCAACCGCCGCGTTGCGCGAAATCCGACTCGCAAAAGAGCAGGCGGAGAAAGTGCGCGCCTTGCTCAGGAGGCTTGGCGATACAAACGAGGAAATGCCCCTCGCTACCCGTTTTCGGCGGACGCGAGAGCGCCTTGAAGCAAGCACGACGGATGCAACGCTGGCCGAGATTTACGCCGATCTGACGATCGCCGTTCACGATCTGAATCTTGTCCTCAGCGAAAGTCTCTACCCCGGCTGAGAGCGTGGCCTGGATCTCCGACCGGCGCGCGGACTTCAGTCCGCAGCCAGGTGCAAAGTCTGGCGGCTCACGTATTCAGACACAGTTGGTGTTTGTGCATTGCTGCGGACTGAAGTCCGCGCGCCGGTCCCGAAGGTACTCAGAGATCTTGAAGCGCGCGTGGACCGCAGCATTGCAGCGATGAATCGCCGGGATTAGGATAGCAGTATGAAGCTCTTCGGCTCTGAATGGCTCCGCCTGCTGGTTGCCGGCGCGATTTTGACCGCGACCGTCGTCGCCAGCTCGGCCGACCAGGTGGAAATGCAAAACGGGGACCGTTATAACGGGAAGGTCCTCTCGCTGGATGGGAAGTCGCTCATCCTGGACAACGCGGTGCTCGGAAAGATCGCCCTGCCGCGAGACAAGGTGGCGGTCGTAACGCTGGGCGCCGAACTGGCAAAAACCGCAGCCGCCCCGGCCACGAACTCGCTGCGCAAAGCCGGATCTGCCCGGCCAGTTGATCCCGCTCTCGCCGACCTGGCCTCGCACTCGAACCTGATCCAACAAGTGCAGCGCCAATTCCTCGCCGGCGCCGATCCCGCGGCGCAGCAAAAGTTCAACGACCTGGTCTCGGGGATGCTGAGCGGGACAGTGACGCTTCAAGATCTCCAACGGGAGGCAAGATCTGCCGCCGACCAGGTGCGGGCGCTGAAGAAGGAACTTGGGCCTGACGCCGGTTTTGCTCTGGACGGTTATCTGGCGATTCTTGACCGGTTCCTGAAAGAGTCTCCGGCCGCGCCAGCGGGGGCAACCAACTCACCGGCGCCGAAAACCGGGCCGGAATAAACCTGGTTTACCACGTCTCTTATTCGGCCCCCGCTTCGCGCAGGAAGCAGATTAACTCCCGGCATGCAGAAAGGCTCGATTGTGCTATATACCTATATAACCGAGTGTGGATTGAGTTTACGAAATCATGAAGACAACTATTGAATCGTCTGGCGTGACGATGGCCGTGTGGTCGCGGATTGCACTTGCGGTGGCAATCATGCCGTGCTGGTGGTCGGGAGTTTCGGCCATCGCGGCCTCGAAGCCGACATCAGGCGCGCCACCCAAAGTCACCGTCCAGGACACGCCGCTCAACCGCGAACTGAAAGCACCGATCAGCTTTTCGCCCGTGGCGAAAAAAGTGGGCCCGAGCGTGGTGAACATCTACTCGACGATGACGATCAAGGAACGGCCAAACCCGTTCCTTAATGACCCCTTTTTCCGGCGGTTCTTCGGGGATCGCTATGGCGAGGGCCAGCCCCGGGAACGAAAGGCGCAGAGCCTGGGTTCCGGGGTGATTATTTCGCCGGATGGTTACATCCTCACCGCGAACCACGTGGTGGAAGGGGCGGACAAGGTAAAGGTCTCGCTCGCGTCGGGCACCAGAGAATACGAGGCAAAGGTTATCGGCACAGACCCGCCGACGGACATTGCGGTGTTGAAGGTCGAAGTCAGCACGAGTCTGCCGGCGTTAACGCTGGCGGATAGCGACAAGCTGGAGGTCGGTGATGTGGTGCTGGCGGTTGGCAATCCATTTGAGGTGGGGCAAACCCTGACACTGGGGATCATCAGTGCGCTCGGCCGGGGCGGATTTGGAATTACCGGCTATGAGGATTTCATCCAGACCGATGCGGCGATTAACCCGGGAAACTCGGGCGGGGCCCTGGTGGATGCCGAGGGGCGTCTAGTGGGGATCAACACGGCCATTGTGAGCCGCACAGGCGGGTTTCAGGGAGTCGGCTTCGCGGTGCCGATCAACCTGGCTCGGTTCGTCATGGACCGACTCATCACGACGGGGAAAGTCAGCCGGGGTTACCTGGGCATCAGCATCCAGCCGTTGAGCCCGGAGCTGGCGAAGGAGTTCAATCTGCCGGATGAGAGCAGCGGGGTGCTGGTGGGTGGCATCACGCCCAACAGCGCGGCCGCGAAGGCGGGGTTGAAGGACGGCGATGTCATCACCGAATTGAACGGGAAGAAGCTGGCCGATCCGCGCAGCCTGCAGTTGCAGGTGGCGCAGATTGCGCCGGGAACGAAAGTCACCTTGCAGGTGCTGCGGAGCGAGCGTGGCGAGAAGGCGGTACGCAAAACCATCACGGCCACCCTGGGGGAGCTTCCCAAAGACGCGCTGGCGGCGATGCGAGGCCGCGATACTTCGGATGAAGACGGCGGGAAACAGAACATGGATGCGCTGGACGGCGTCGAGGTGTCGGACATCGACCAGGCCTCGCGCCAGGAGCTGAACATTCCGCGCAGCCTGCGCGGAGCGCTGGTGGTCAACGTGGACCCCAATTCGACCGCGGCCGAGGCGGGACTAAGGCAGGGTGATATTATCGTCGAGATCAAAGGCCAGCCGGTCAGAAACGCGGACGACGCGGTAGCCTTGAGCGAGAAGGTGAAGGGCGAACGCGTACTGCTGCGAGTCTGGAGCCGGGCGGGAGGAGGGCCGGGAGGCACGCGCTATATTGTAGTCGAGAACCAAAGCAACAAGTAACAACCGGGGCGCGCGAGGAACAGTTTCAGCAGCGGCCTCATAAAGCCGCACGCCGCGCCCCATCTGGTCACGTCTATGAGACTGAACTGGAGCCTGACAGCAAAGGGACTGCGACCGCACAGCCAGTTAAGGCAAAAGCTACGGCAGAAGATTCGGAAGCTGGAGAACCACCTGGAACATTTCCCCGCAGACGCGGTATTCCTGGAGGTTCACCTGGAGAAACATCCGAAAAAAGCGCTGTTTGGGGCGGGCTTGACCTTGCGAGTTCCTTCGAACCAATTGCGGGCGGAAAAGTCCGGGGCGGACCCGGTGCCCGCTTTCGACCAGGCGGTGAAAGCGTTGTTGCGGGAATTGGGGGTGCTGAAGTCGGCCTTGCGCCACGAAACGGACCGGAAACGGTACGCGGCGCGACAACAGCGGTCGGCGGCACGCGTGCTTGCGGTGGCGGGCACGACTTCGTAATGATGTAAGGGCGGCCGGCACCCGGCCACCTTCCGGGATAGGCCAATTATGCCCGTCAAATACAAAGACTATTACGAAACCCTGGGCGTTGCGCGAACCGCCAGCGAGGCCGACATCAAGAAGGCCTTTCGGAAGCTCGCCCGCGAATTTCATCCGGACGTGGCGAAGAACAAAAAGCAGGCGGAAGAGAGATTCAAGGAGATCAACGAGGCTTACGAAGTTCTGGGGGATCCGGCGAAGCGGAAGAAGTATGACGAGTTGGGGCCGAATTGGAGCGCGGGCGCCGATTTTCGCCCGCCACCCGGTTATGAGCAGTTTGGTGGTGGTCGCGGCGGTTTTCCCAGACGGGGTTCGCGCGGCGAGGAGTTCGAGTTTCATTTTGGCGGGACCGGCTTCAGCGACTTTTTTGAGCAACTGTTCGGGGGTCGTGGCGGACGCACCGGCGGGGCTTTCAGCCGTCGAGGCGGCTTTCCGGAGGAGGAGTATGCCGCGGAGCGCGGACGGGACATCGAGGGGGACATTATGGTCACGCTGGAAGAAGCGATGCGGGGGTCAGTGCGTTCCGTTTCGGTCCGGCGCGGTGTTCCCTGTGAGCACTGCGGCGGCACGGGCCAGAGGGCCCGGCACGTGTGCAACGTGTGTGGCGGGACGGGCCAGGTAGCAAAGACCGAGACATACCAGGTGAAGATCCCGGCGGGCGTCGCGGAGGGCCAAAGACTGCGCGTCGCCGGGCGAGGCGAAGCCAGTCCGGGCGGCGGCGAGGCTGGCGACCTTTACTTGCGCGTCCGTTTCGCCAAGCATCCCGATTTCGAAGTGGAAGAACACAACCTGGTCCATGAAACACCGATCGCCCCGTGGGAAGCTGTTCTCGGGGCCAATATCAAGGTGCCGACACTGAACGGCGGGGTGAACATTAAGATCCCTCCCGGGACACACAGCGGCCAGAAGCTCAGGGTCCGGGGACGCGGCCTGCCTCAGCACGGTGGAGGCAGCGGCGATTTGATCGTCGTTGCGCGGATCGAGGTGCCGCCGCGGATCGGAGAGAGCGAGCGCAAGCTCTGGGAGCAATTGGCGAAGGAATCGCGCTTTACTCCCCGCGACTGAAGCGCAGCGCGCGGCCTAAGCACACGGGTTCGCGGTTATGTTGCCCCTCAGAGATAATATTCCGTCCTCTCGGTTCCCGGCGGTGACTCTGGGGATCATTGTCCTTAATGCGGTCTTCTTTCTACACGAACTGCGCCTGGGAGGCACCCTGCAGGACTACCTGCTCACCCATGGCGTGGTTCCCGCACGGTACACGATCGGGGAGGTCGCGAACCTCTTTTCATTGCGCGAACAAGTCGCCGCGCTTTTCAGTTCGATGTTTTTGCATGGCGGCTGGCTGCATCTGATCGGGAACATGTGGACCCTCTGGATTTTTGGGGACAACGTGGAAGATCGGTTGGGACGGCTCCGCTACGTGGGGCTTTATTTGGCGGGCGGCATCGCGGCGGCGGTGCTGCATATTCTTACCAACGCCGGCTCGCCGGTTCCCACCATCGGGGCGAGCGGCGCGATCGCGGCGGTGATGGGAAGTTATTTCAGGTTTTACCCGTTTGCCAAAGTCGAGACGCTAATCCCTCCCTTCTTTTTCGGTCCAACGATTGTCCTGCCGGCAATATTGTTCCTGGGCTGGTGGTTCTTTCTTCAGTTCTTCAACGGCACACTCAGCCTGGGCGCACGGGAGTCAAGTTTCAGCGGCGTGGCCTGGTGGGCGCACGTCGGAGGTTTTCTGTTCGGCTTTGGAGCGTCCCTGCCCGCGAAGCGGCCCCGCCGACTGCCCGGTGTCATCGACATCTGACGCTGACAACCGTTCCGACCGGAAGGTTCAGTTGTCTGCTGGCGTTGCCACCATTAACGGCGATCTCGAGAAAGCCGGTCGAGCCCATGATCGCTACCGCGTGGCCGGCGGCCACTGCGGCATAACACTCTGCCACGTCGCAAAGCCGCTTGCCCTGGCGAAACACTCGAAATCCCGCACCGCTAAAACGTCCGAGCGCGCCTGGGTCGATGTTGGTAATCGCGTTGCCAAAACGGTCAACGTAAACCACCTCGCCCCGTAACTGGTCCCCTGCCCTGCGCGGTTCAGGCCAAGGCAATCGTACGATCTCTTCCAGGGCCGGTCCGAGTCGGCGAAGCGGCACACCTCGGCTGAGATGGGCAGCAGCGGGTGCAAACACGTCCCGACCATGGAACGTCCGGCTGACAGGCCGTAGAAAAAAGGCTGTGTTCTGAAGTTCGTGGATGGCGACGATGTCTTCACGCGCGAGGGCCCACGATAACACCCCGTTGTCCGGTCCGACAAAAAAGAAGCGCGACGTTTTAACGGCGATTGCTCGTCTCGCCGTGCCGACGCCGGGATCAACGACGGCCAGGTGGACGGTTCCTTTGGGGAAAAACCGGAAGCTTGTGGCGAGCGCAAAGGCACCTCCGCGGAGGTCACCAGGCGGGATTTCGTGAGTGAGATCAACAATCCTGGCAGCAGAATTGATCCCGAGGATCACACCCTTCATGGTACCGACAAACCCGTCCCGCGCGCCAAAATCCGTCGTAAAAGTAATTACGCTCAACTGGTGAACGGTTCAGCGGTGGCCCGCCCGCAGCTTCAACCGGGCGAACTGATCCAGGAGTTCGGCGCGATCGGCGGTGCGATATCGTTCGGGAAGGTACCGGCGGTCGGAGCACGCGAGCACGGCCGCCAGTTCCTGGAGGGCCAGCAATTGCGGATCGAGGGGGTCGACGAAGGAACTGACGGCATCCTCGATGTCCTGGCGCTGCACGTCGGTATCCCGGTTTGCCAACACCGCCCGTTCCTTGCTTCGGATGAGAATCGATTCCACATCGCTGCCGGTAAGCGGTTGGCCGCCGAGGTTTTCGCGGATGTAGGCAAGAATCGGGCCGGAGAGAGTGATGCCCTTCACGCGAGCGACGGTGGTGAATAATTCAAGCACCTCGTCCGGGCATTGCGCGGGGAACAGCGGAATGCAGAGCCCAAAGCGGCCCTGGCGTTTCATGTCAATCGAGAGCAGATCGGGACGGGACGTCATGGCGAACCAGAGCTCGCGGCCGCGCAACGTGGAATCCCCGATGTGCGCCGCAAACGCCGCGAACACCCGCCCGGAGACGCCGCTGTCGCCATCGGCCTCACGAGTTCCGAACACCGCGTCGGCCTCGTCCACTACCACAATGACCGGTCCGAGGGCGCGGATGGTCATTAGAATACGGGTCTGCTGCCGCTCCGTGTCGCCAACCCATTTCGACCGGAAATCTCCCATTTCCATTACGGGCAAACCGCACTCGCTGGCGAAGCAATCGACAAGAAAAGATTTGCCGACGCCGACGCGGCCGGGCACCAGCAGGCCCCGTTCGAGCACATCGCTCTTGCCGTTTTTGATGAGCCAGGCCAGCTCGCGCAGGCGCTTTTTTGCGGCGGTGTGGGTCGCGACGCGGTCGAGACTGACGCCGGGTTTGGGGTCCTTGAAGCGCACGAGGCCCTGGCAGTACTCTTCGATGAGGCGTTTCTTGCTCGCCGTGACATGTTCCTGGGTCACGCGGGTTCCGTTCCGGATCGCCTCCGCCAGGAAATGTCGGATGCGCAGCAGGTTCAAACCGGAAGTGCGCGCGGCGAGATCTTCGGGAGTAAAATCGCTCCACTCAGGGAAGGCTTTCCCTTGCGCCATCGTCTCGGCCCATCCTGACTTTAGGAAGCGCAGACGTTCTTCCGCGTCAGGCAAGTCGATCCGCACCTGGGCGACGTCGGGGTTCTGCAACAGGCGCGCATTTAATTCGGCGGCGGATTCGGCCACCAGGACGACGCCAATATCCAGCTTGGCCATCTCCGGCGCGGCGGCCCATTTCAGGAAGGTCACCACATTGAGGCGCTCGTCGGCACTGGCATTGGCTTCCTCGGAAGCCGGGATCAATTTTTCGGGGAAGTCGATGATCAGGGTGATGCCCTTCCACTCTTCCTTTTCCTCCGCGACGCGCAGGAAGAAGCGGCGGAGCAGCGGCGCCAGACGGATAAACTCGCGCGGCGGTCCTGCCTGATGAAAATTGGTGCCCTCGACGTCGTCGTAAACCTGGAGCCATTCGAAGAAGTTCTTCTGCATGGCGGACGAGCCGAAAGTCAGGCCGTCGCTGATATCGTAAAAGAGCAGGCATGAGCGCTCCGGGAACAACCGGCGAGCGAGAAAACTCTTGAGCGGCACATAGGTCAGGCCGGAGGATTCCTGAACGGGGAACAGGTCAAAAATGTTTCCGTGCAGGACGAAGAGCGAATAAGTGCCGCCGTTCCAGCGCCGGGCCAACTCCAGAGCCCAACCGCTGAGCGGCAGGCGCGCGATTTCGCCGTTGGTCTTAACCGGGGGAAGGGCGGGCTTCGAGGGCGATTCAGTTTTCATTTCAGCCCTGTTTCTGACGCAGGGGCGCTGCTTTGCGGACGCCGGAGGTTGGGAGGACCGGCGGCTGTTGCGGCTGAGAGGGGGTCCACGGATTTGCCTGGTACCCGACGCGTACGTCGGTCGCGGGCATATCACCAACCAGATCCTTAAACTCGTCCAGCTCGGAAAGCCATTTGTTCGTCTGGTCAAGGTGTTCGACCGTGGCATCGATGCGCGCGGTCAGGGTCTCGGCGTTCTTGGTGGCGACCGAGTCGGCGCGGAGCAACTTGATTTGCTGGTCCAGGCGATCCTGTTCCGAGACGACCAGTTCGAGGTTGGCCTTGGCCTGCTCGGCGCGCTGCTGGCGTTTGCGGAGGACTTCCAGGCGTTCGAGGCGGGAGTTGAGATACCGTTGCCGGGTCTCGAAGGTGCCGGTGTCGCCCTTGTCCTTGAGCGCCTCGAGCTCGGCGTTGAGGCGCGTGGCTTCAGCCTGCGCCTCGGTTACGAGCGCAGGCAGATTATCGCCCTCCTCGGTTTCAACAAAACGCTTGAGCGATTCTTCGATGCCCAGCAAACGGAGGTAGGTCCACATCAATTCGTCGAGCTTCTTGAGACGCGGATCAGTGGAGGAATCGGCGGACGCCAGGGGGCTATCCGTGCCGGCGCTCTCAATGTCGCGGCAGACCTGGGTCAGCCGGCCGTAGCGCTCGCGACGCTCAGGCGAAAGCGACCGCAAGAGCGTATCGCGGCGTTGAACAAACTCCGCAATTTTGGCAGCCTCCTGGGCTTTCCGGGCGGCGGTACCGCGCCGGTCCACCCAATTGCGGAACAGGGGGAGGTCGGGAAGGTAAATCCAGCCCAGCACATACGCGGTAACACCCACGATCAGGCCAAGGAATTGGGCGCTAAGAAATCCCAGACCCAGCGTCACGAAGCCCAGGATCGCATGGTGCGGGCTCTTGAAGAACTCCCGGCGATAATTTGGCGTTTGGTCGTCCATGCTGTTAGCTCCAGGTCAGTTTAGCTGGAGAACCTGATTACGCACATCCAAAATCTGGCGCTCTTTATAATCATTTCACGCCCAGCCGGCCTGAACAGTCGCCACGCTCCGCCCGTTGCTTAACAGCGGAGCGTTTACCTTTTCAAGGCCGCAGGAGCAGCGGATTCGTCTTCCAGCCGCCGCAGGAGCGCCTGCGAGAAATTAATGAACCAGGGTTTCCGCCTGCTTTCCTCCGGCGGTTCCGCCGGGCGCGGCACTTTCAAGACCTCAACCAGGCGGCCGGGCTGGGAGGCCATCAAGAAGACACGGTCCCCGAGGTATACGGCTTCCTCGACCGAGTGTGTCACCAGGAAGACGGTCCCCTGCTGTTCATTCCACAGTTTGATGAGAAGCTCCTGCATGCGAAGCCGAATGCCAGGGTCCAAGGCCCCAAACGGCTCGTCCATCAGCAGAATTCGCGGTTGCAGAATCAAGGTCGCGGCGATGGCGACGCGTTGCTGCATGCCGCCCGAAAGTTCGTTAGGGAATTTCTTTTCGGATCCCTCCAGACCGACTTTGCCGACCCAATCCCGGGCGCGGTCGAGGCGCTCGGAACGCCCCACGCCCCTCAGTTTGAGCCCGAAACCAATGTTATCGATGACGTTGAGGTGAGGCAGCATCGAGTACTTCTGATCGACCAGGCCGCGGTCAGGGCCGGGTTCTTCGATTGGTTTGGCGAATACCCGCACCTCACCTCGCGTCGGAGGGAAATGAGGCTTCAACCCGGCGATGATTCTTAGCAGGGTGGATTTGCCGCAGCCGGAAGGCCCAACGATGGTCACCAACTCGCCGACATCAGGCGCATCCTCGACGACGAACGACACCTCCTGAATTGCCACCTTGATGTCCGACCCCTGGCCGAAACATTTCGTGACATTCTTGAATACAACGACGTCTGGTCGCGAGCCAGGAGTAACCGGGGCAGTGCCAACGGCGGGAACCGACGGCTTGACGGCGGGTCCGGGCTGGCCGGGAGGTATCGGGGCGGTCTCGCTCATAGTCACCTGGTTCTGCGATACGGGAACAAGATCTCGCCGCCCAATCGCCAGAGCTGGTCGCAGGCGATGGCGATTAGCACGATCACTACGATCACCGCGTAGATTGATTCCGTGTGACTGCGCCGTTCGGACACAGCGATGAGGCCGCCCAGGCCGTATTCCGGCCGGACGACGATTTCGGCCATGATGATCCATCCCCAACCGACTCCGTAGACGCCCCGCAGGTGGTCCCAGATGTTCGCCTTGGCAACGGGGAACAGTACATGGCGCACCAGTTGCCACTGCGACGCGCCCTTGGTCACCGCCACATCGAGAAACGCCGACGGCACGTCGGAAATGTCTTTGATGACCAACGGCAGCAACGCGACAAAGCAGGCGATGAACAGAAAGCCAATTTTTTGGGTTTCCTGTGTGCCGAACCAGGTGAGGCTCAGGGGAATGAAAACGACGATTGGCACGTAGGCGCCGGCAAGCGCGAGTGGCCGAAAGAACGCCGACACCGCCGGGAACGTGGCCATGTAAACGCCCAGCGGAATGGCCACCAGCGCAGCCAGGCAGAAGCCGCCCGTGACCCGGAGCCAGGAATAAAGCGCGCTGCGAACCAGGCCCTGCTCAAAATGCAGCGGTCCGAAGGCCTTCAGGACCTCGATTGGTGCGGGGAGAATTAGGGGTTGCACCAACCTCTCGCTGGGCTCGCCGCGGGTGACAAACCACCACACCACCAGCAGCACGCCGACAAATAAGGCGGTGAGCCCCAGCGCGCGCGCGGCCCTCAACTCGGAGTTAACTCGCAGTTTCGCGAAGCGCACAACCGCTGTCAGCGCCAGCACGAACGCGAGGGCGAAAACAAAGAATTTCAAGAATCCGGGCATAATCGGTTCACAGGTTCAGAGGCATCGCGATTACCTGCCGGGGCCTGGGTTCTGCCGGTCAGGCCGGTTGCTGGGCCGGTGCAACGGATCAAGACCGGTCTTCACCCTTCCAACGGGAAGACCTTCACCTCGACTCGCCGGTTCTTCTTGTTGTTTTCCGCGTTGCTCGGGTCGGTGCAGCCGGGCAGCGGATTATCCCAGCCATTGCCCACCACCTTGAACTTGTTCGGATCGAATTTGTATTTCTCCATGATCGCCTTGCGGACGGCGTCCGCGCGCTCATAAGAAAGCGTGCGCACGAGGTCGGACGGCACGAGCCCTTTCTTGCTGGCATCGGCGTTGCCTTCGATGATGATGTAGGCATTGCCGAATCTTCCTGACAGCTTGCCAATCTCCTCGAGCGTCGTGGGGATGGTGTTGTCGTACTCCGGGTTGAGCACCGCGCGGTTCGGCTCGAAGGAGATCATGACGGCCTTGGTGAGCACCTGGCCGGCATTGGCTTCCGGGCTGAGCTTCATGAGCGCATCCGGCTTGAAGGTCGGCTGCGAGAGGTCACGCACGTCCTTGTATTCCTCGGACATCGCGGCCAGGACGGTGTGGGCTTTGACCTTGGCGGCGGGGACCGTGCTGTTGATGGTGCCTAGCGATTTGTAGATAGTCGAGGCGCTCTTCCAGACCACTTCGAAGTTCGCCGGGTTGAAGGGGTCGAGGAAGAATTTGGCGTTCTCGCGGTAATTCGTCAGATGGGCGTCACCGGAAGCGATGCCGCCATCGTCCCCGATCATCTTGCCACAGTCCTCTTCGGGGAGGTTGAAGGCTTTGGCCAGCGCGCGCGCGCCGGTCTTGGGATCCTTGCGAACCATGTCCATGCCTTCGAAGATGCCGCGCACCAGGCCGGAGACGATCGCCGGGTTGTCCCGGTAGAAGTCGTTGCGCACGGCCCAAACGTCGGCGATCAAATGGTTGGCGGTGCTGGTTGTCACCACCAGTCTCGAGCCTTTCAGTTTGTCCGTGACGTTGTAGATGTCCGGCGACCAGCCGACAAACGCGTCATACGACGGGTCCAGCACAAAAATCTTCGCGGCCGAGGGCGCGTCCGCGGACCACTTGAAATCGATGTCGTTGGGATCGATCCCCGCATCGATGAGCATCGACATGATGAAATAATGGCTCGGCGAGTTCTGCGCCAGGACCACCTTTTTGCGCTTTCCCGTGCTGGCGCGGAAATCGTTGATACTGCGAATCTCTCCCCGCGCGACGATGCCATCACCGCCACCGGAAAAGTCGATCTGCTGACACACGACGGGCACCGTACGCACGTCTTTGACCAACTCGGGGGCGAACAGGGCAATCATGTCGAGGGTTCCCCAAAGGATGTGGCTCTGGCCGCTGGCGAACAGGTCACGCGCCTTGACCGGGTCATCGACGATGCTCAGGCGCACGAAGAAGCCGTACTTCTTCGCAAAGATGCTCTGGTCATTCGGCTCCATGCCCTGGTTCGCGACAATGATCGGCGCCCACCCCGGCCAAACGTTAATCGGGAACTCGATGACGAGCTTGCCGTCTTTGGTCGGTTTCGCGTAGTCGCTGACGCCACTGACGGCGGGAATGCCCGAGCGCTCGACGAGGCTGGCGGGGTTCGTTCCGATTAGCAGCGGGATATCCGCCGGCACCGCCTTGGCCTCTTGAATCGCCTTGCGGACCTCGTCCACATTCACCGCGTGGCTCTGCGGCTTGGTCTGCGGCGCAATCTTATCCCACCAGCGATACACGCCAAACCCAACGACCGCCAGTAACAGGACTGTCAGAACAATTTTGCCTCGTGTTGTCATAGGACCTCCCAGAGGGGATTAATGGATTATTGGATTATTGGATTATTGGACTGTTGGATCGGTCGACTGCACGCGGGGAAACTACTGGGCCTTGGGGCAGTGAATCGACCCAGGAACCTGTGCTCCGTTTCATTTCGAGTGAATGAATGAGGCCGAGAAGTTTGTTCTCGACCTCGTAATGTAACTGGTCGAATCCCTCAAATTCCTTGGCGCTGATCACTTTCACAGCGAGCAGCCCGCAAGCACGCGTCAAGGCTTCTCCGAGAGACCCCTTCGCTGTGTACAGGAACTGAAGGTATTCCGGGAGGGACCTTCGCCCATATCCCTCGGCGATGTTGGCGGCGACGGATTGCGCTGAATCACAGAATTGGGACCTGAGTTTCAGGTCAGACAGGCGTGAGGCCAACCGAAACGACAGTCCAAAGAGGTCCATGCCCCGCTGCCACACGTCCAATTTCATGTACCCACGATTTAGATTGCGGCGTTTCGTATATTCCATGACGTTTTGTTGGAGTTGCCTGTCCATCAATCCACCAATCCAGTAATCCACTAATCCGCCGTGGGGCTCACTTTTCCGGGATCTTCTGCCTCTCCGGTTGTGGGGGCGTGGGCTGAGGCGCCGCCGTGGCGGCCACCTCGGGCTGCACCATGCCCATCTTCTTCTTGTATTCCTGGAACAGCATCGCCCCCCGGGCTTTGCGCGCCTCCTGCTGGCGAGCGATGCCCGAGCCCATTTCTTTGGCCAGGTCGAGCGTCGCGCGCATCTGACCTTCGCCTGAGGCGGCCGACTGCCGCAATTGCTGCATGGATTGCCCGAGTTCGCCGCCCATCATGCCCTGGAGTTCGGAGATCGAGCTTTTCATCATTCCGGCGAGGTTCTCCAGCGAGCGGCCAATAGCCACCCTGGCCTTGACCGCTTCGAACTCACGCTGGAACCGCTGAATTTCACGCAAGCTCTCCGCGATGATCTCGGTATTTTGCTTGTAAAGCTGTTCGAGGTTGTCCGCCTGGGCCTTGTTATCGTTGAGGTCCTGTTCGATGGTTGCCAGTTCCTCGGCGTAGTGGGCGCCATTGGCATCATCGTTGGCGGCCGCCGCCGCCTGCAGCAGGCTTTGGAGTTCCTGCCGCTGCCGTTCCTGGCGTTTGACCTGGTCTTTGAGCAGGGCAATCTGCCCGGCCAACTGGCCGTTGGCATAATGCGCCTTGTCGGCCTTCGCTTTGGAATCGCGGATGCCACGTTCGACGACCGCCTGGTTAATGGCATCGGTTTCGGTGGCTTTCTCGGCCATCAAGCCCAGCCAGATGAACAATCGTTTTACCGCTCTGAACATAGGGTTGCCTTTCGGTTAGTTACTTTTTTTGTGGTGGTTCTTCGTCTTCGAGCAGGATCTTCTTCTGCAAAATAAATTGCAGTTGAGCATTGAGCTGGTTCTCGTCCGCGGCGGCGACGACCGTCGCCCCCTGCTTTTTCAGCGTGTCGAATTGCCTGGCATCGACATCAAAAGCCACGAAATGAACCGACACCGACGTCTGCTTGGTGGCGGCTTGCTGCTTCACCCGAGGGAGCACAACCTCCGGTTTCGGTCCGGCGGTGTTCAGTCCGTCCGTGATGATGAGGACGTGTTTTCGGGGTAACGGAGAATCCAGGACGGTTTTGGCGGCAGTGTTCAGCGAGTTGCCCAGGGGCGTGTTGCCATTCGGGTTCGCAAATCGTTTCGCAAAGCTCTCGAGCGCGGTCGCGTCGAAGGGACCGAATTTTACGACTTCCCTGGCGCGCTCGCCGTCGAAGACAAACAAGCCGACGTGGATCGTGCGGGCACCGCCTGCCGCTTTGTTTGCCGCGAAGGTCTCAATCTGTTTCGTCACGGCGATCAAGGCGCGGTTGGCGATCTCGTATTTGGGGGCCGACCGGCCGGAGGCAGAGGCGACTCTATCCTTCATGCTACCGGAAGTATCGTAAATGATCGCCAGGGCCACGCCGTCATCCTCGGCGGCGGCCAGCCGCGAATTGCCCACCGCCGCAACCGCGAAGGTCGCCAGCACGGCCAAAAGAGAGCGCATTTTCATATCCCAGATCAGCCTGATGTATGTCTGCAACTCCGAGCGATGTAGCATCCTTAACAACTGGTTCATATGCTGTCAACTATGCGCGGAGCGATTCCCGTGCGCAGCTATAAAACAACGAGGCCTTTATAACCGAGATTTCGCTCGCTTACGCCGGTGCACAAGCTATTCTCCACCCTGATTTCGACACTTATGAGAACCTGTTCGTTGCTGAATAAACTGCAAATCAACGTTGTTCTGGGTCTTTTCCTGTCGGGTCTGGCGGCCCACGCCCAGATGCCGGGCGCGGGCGGTCCCGCGGGGATGACAGCCGCCATGGCGAAGCTTTTCGGGGACATTAAAGGCTTCAGCGCCAAAGCCGAGACCCAGGTCCTCGACAGCTCACAGAAGGAAATGGTGAAGATGCCGATGGATTTTGCGTTCCTCGATGGCAAAATGCGGGTGCAGATCGACATGGCTCAGATGAAGAGCAGCAGCATGCCGCCTGGGGCGATCGACCAGCTTAAGAAGATGGGCATGACCCAGGTCACCAGCGTCGTTCGGCCCGACAAGAAACTGGCGTATGTCATCTATCCCGAAAGCAAGGTGCTGATGTCGTTGCCGCTCCCGAAAGAGGAAGAAGCCAAGGTGACCAAAACGGCGCTCGGCAAGGAGACCATCGACGGCCACCCGTGCGCCAAGACCAAGGTGGTGATCAGCGACGGCAAAGGCCAGGATGTCGAGGCGACGACTTGGAATGCGAGCGACTTGAAGGACTTCCCAATCCAAATTCGGACGCAGGAAAAAGAGAACACGTCGATCATCCGGTTTTCGAACGTGCAGTTAACGAAGCCCGACGCGAAGGACTTCGAGCCGCCCTCCGGTTACACCCAGTACAACAGCCCGCAGGAACTGATGCAGGGCATGATGAGCAAGATGCAGGAACAGGGAGAGAAGAAGTAGCGGCAAACCTGGCCCCATTATTTCATGGCGGCTGTAGCCGCCGACGTAAGGAGGCGAAAACTACCGAGTCTGCCAGCGTTTCGCCTTACGTCGGCGCCTACAATCTGTACCTCGCCGGCGCGCCGCGAGATATTCTAACTGGATTCCGCGTGGTGACTGCATTGGAACCGCACCGAAAAACGCGAGCGAGCGCAGAGGATTCTCCCTCTCCTCACGGAGAGGGCCGGGGTGAGGGGGAATATGGTTACACTTACCGCGAGAGTCCGAAAAATGAGGTGCACACCACGTCTGGGATAACGGGTCAGGATGCGCTCACTATTGTTTGCGGCGCGTGGTGCGTTCCTGCATCCAGGCGATATCCATGTTGCGGGGAGAGGGGACGACATCGATCAGATGGACGCCTTCCTGCATGGGCGGTGTGGTCCGCGAGTCGCGCCAGCGGTGAATTTCGGAATGACCGTCGCAGAAGGAAAAGCCGCAAGCGCCGTTGTGGTAGAAGCCGGGCATGTCCTGGTCAAATCTGAAGGCCGCGGGGTTGTTGGGATAGCCACTCATGTCGACCATATAGTTGCCCCAGTTGATGCGGTCTTCCCGCTGGTCGAGGAAGAGCCAGCAGCGAGCCGGGCCGAGCCCGTTGGCGACGGTGATCTGGCTCATGGTCCGGAAGATCTGGTAGGGCTGGGCGGCGGAATAGTTGATGTGGCCCGTGAAACCGCCCAGGAAGAGATTGATTGAAATGCTCCGTATGCGCGGCTTCCGCGTGCCGTTCACGTTCACGGTAGAATGGTCGGCAGGACAACGCAGGATGCCGGTGCTCTTCCCCATATACGGCCAAAGCGGCGGCGTGCCCGGCAAGTATTGCGACAGTTCCCAATTGAAGTCCCAATTGGCGGGGCTCGGAGTATAGTCCAGGTGGGTCATCGTCCACGAGTAAAGGTTCAACGGATCGGAAGGGCCATTTCCGTTATCGCTCGCGAAGCAGAGGCGATCGCGGTTGTCCTCGGCGTACATGCGCCACGCCAGCGAGATTTGGCGGCCGTTGTTGAGGCACCCGATCCCTTGAGCCTTCATCTTGGCGGCCCGGAGCGCCGGCAGCAGCAATGCCGCCAGAATAGCGATGATGGCAATGACGACCAGCAATTCAATGAGGGTGAAACCCGCTCCTGCCGTCGATTGGCCCCTCTTCTTCCCGCCCGCTTTCATAAATCTGGATGTCTGCAGTTACTCGCGTTCCCAGGGAACGGTCCATTTGTAGATAGTGTGCTCCCGGCCGCTGTTATCGTCGTACTCCGCCTGAACGTGCACAACTTCCTTCGGCTTTGCGCCGCGCATGTCGAAGTCATTGGACACAATCCGCGTTCCGGGTTTCAGTTTCGCCAGCTTAGGCATGAGGCGCACGTTGAGGTCGGGCAACAGATACAATGTCACCACGGTTGCGTCGCTGAAATCCAACTCGAAAATGTCCGCCTGCTTGATGGTTACGAGATGGCCCACTTTGTTCGTCCGCACGTTTTCGAGCGACTCCTGCACGCGCTTGGGATCGATATCGACGCCGGTGGCGTGGACGCCGTATTTTTTGGCCGCGGTAACCACAATCCGCCCGTCTCCGCAGCCCAGGTCATAGACGATGTCGCCGGGTTTGACCTCGGCCATTTCCAGCATTTTATCCACAACTGCCTGGGGGGTCGGTACGAAGATCACGTCGGGTTTCTTTGGGGTTGCCGCGGTGTTGGTGACGGCGGCGGTTGGCGGTTTGGTGACTTTGTTCTGGGCGCAGCCCACCTCTCCAAAGCAGACCAACGCCAACCCCGCCAGGAAAACCGACGTGGTCGTGCTGGATAATCGTTTCATATCAACGTCTCATTCCAAATTCGACTCGACAAACCGATTGCTCAGTTCAGGTCCTCTGGTGGTTTGGTGATAGTAAAGCGGATACCGCTACGTTAGTGCCGAGTCAAGTCCCGAAAACACCTGGCGAGCCAATTTGCTCATTGAGTATCGAGCATTGAGTATTTGGGTCCCGTCCTGAAATAGGTTGGTACTTTGGAATGACAGATCCTCAATGCTCAATGCACAGTGCTCAATGACAACCCGCGCGTATGCATGAAGCCTCAGAAGGGGGCGGGGACGGCCTCGTCCCTGCGTTGGTTGAAATGATAGCAGCTCCAGATGGGGACGAGGCCGTCCCCACCCCTTTCATGCATACGCGCTGAATGACAACCCAAGAGCAACGAGCGACCGTGCCGGGTATCATTTCCGCTCTGGTGCCATCGCAGCGAAACTAGACCAGTTTGCACCACGTTCTGAGGTTTGAGGAATCCAGTACGCCGTTGGGTTGATGCTGGTTTGCGCCCGGGTCTATTTACCCGCATAATAAGAGCGCGAGCCTGGGCGCAGCCGGAGCGCGGCCCAGCGAGGCTTGCGCGGCGACTGTCTTAGAGGGTTAGTTATTGCTTGCTATGCACGGAACGATCGGCCCCTGCACGCTCGGCATCATTGCGTTGACGATCTTGAGTTCATACCTGGGATTCAGGAATCGCAAGGTGGAGGAGGACTACATTTTCGAGCCGGAGCGGATCCTGGCGTTGAAGGAGTACTATCGAATCGTCACTTCAGGATTTTTGCACGCGGACTGGGCGCACCTGGGCTTGAACATGATTAGTCTTTACCTCTTTGGCGACAGCCTGGAGCGGGCGCTGGGGGCGGCGCATTTTCTGCTGATTTACTTTGGCAGCATTGTCGGGGGAAGCCTGCTTTCGCTGTATGTGCACCGCCACCATGAATACCGGGCTTACGGGGCTTCGGGCGGCGTGTGCGGCATCATTTTTGCCTACATCCTGGTCTTTCCCGGCAGCAGGGTCGGGTTCTTCATGATTCCCGTGGCGGTTCCCGGCTGGCTGTATGCTATCGGCTTCATGGTCGGATCTTTCTACGCGATGAAGGCTGGCCGGGGCAATGTCGGGCATGACGCCCACCTCGGCGGAGCAATCCTGGGACTCCTAATCACCGCTGCCCTTTATCCGACCGCCGCTCGCAATAACGTGAAGGTCTTCGCAATCGTGCTCGGCTTAGCCACAGCATTGCTGGTTTTCCTGTGGGTCAATCCGCTGTTGTTGCCGGGTGGTGCTGTCTTCACACGGCGCCCCCAGCGCCGAACGGACCGCGCGGAATTGCCCGACCACCGGCGAGAAGAATTGGAAATCGACGCGATTCTCGAGAAGGTCGGCCGCGACGGGCTGGAAAGCCTGAATCCGCAGGAACGGGCATTGCTGGAAAACGCATCGCGAAAGTACCGGCATCGCGCGGATTCGGAGAAACCGGAATCCGGCCTGACGATTTGAGGCGAGCAGGAACCTGGCGAAACAAAGGCAGGGTTGGCCTTTGCCCCGCTGGGTTTCGGCAGGTATGATGAAGCCATGCAAATCACCAATCTGAACCCGGACGCGGCTATCGGGGCGTCGGCCTGGTTTGTGGAGTTCGAGGGGCACAAGCTGCTGTTGGATGCGGGAGTGCATCCGAAGCGGGAGGGTCGTTCGGGCCTGCCGCTCTATGACCTGGTGAAGGCGCATGATTTGGACGCGATCGCGGTCTCGCACTGCCACCACGACCACGCCGGGTCGCTGCCGATCGCCATACGACACTTTCCCAAAGCGCATGTGCTGATGAGCGAGCTAAGCTACTTTCTGGCGGAGCGGGTGCTGCACAATTCGGTGAACGTGATGACCCGCCAGCGGGACGAGTTGGGGATCAAAGAATACCCGCTGTTCAGCCACGACGAGGTGGATGAGATCGAACCGCTGTTCCAGGGGTTCAGATACAACCGCGAGATCGACTGGGCCGGGTTTCACAAGACCCGCGCGGGTTTCCTGTCGCCCACACTTGAGTTTTACGATGCGGGCCACGCACTGGGCTCCGCCGGCATCCTGGTCAGCGGCCAGCAGGAACGCCTGTTTTACACGGGCGACGTCTGTTTCCACGATCAGACCATCCTGCGCGCCGCGCGTTTTGGCGAGGTCAAAGCCGGAGTGCTGCTGATCGAGACGACGAGGGGCAACCGCACGCGGCAGCCCGGCTTCACACGCCAGGCTGAAATCGAGCGGCTGACCGAGGCCCTCCTGCGCTCGCTCAAACGCAAAGGCTCGATCCTGATCCCGACCTTCGCGCTGGGCCGGACTCAGGAGATTCTGGC
>DATDCV010000625.1:0-3678 GCA_036524155.1 Verrucomicrobiia bacterium | reverse complement strand
TCGAAACCCGAATCAAAACCAAGAACCGCGATTTATGACGCCGCAAATCAACTTCTCGACACCGCCACAACGCCCGTCCCAACTCGCGCGCTTCGCCCGGCCTGCCGCGCTCACATTCCTGCTGCTCGGCCTGGCGAACTTTACCGCCTGCCGCACCAGCCTGCCGAAAGATTTCAACCAGGTGCCCCCCTCAAAAGCTGAACTGGAAGCAGCCAAGCCCGATGTCATCGTCCTGCGCGAGGGTGACACCGTCCGAGTTTCGTTTCCCGGCGCGCCCAACCTTAATACCGTGCAGCAAATCCGCCGTGACGGTCGTATCACGATGCCGCTCGTCGGCGAACTCCCGGCTGCCGGCCTCACCCCGGTTGACCTGGAAAAGGAACTGCTGAAGCTCTACGGCCCGCAACTCCAGACCAAGGAAGTCAACGTCGCCGTCGAAGCCTCCGCGTTCCCGATCTACGTCACCGGCGCCGTGCTGCGCCCCGGCCGGATCAATGCCGACCGACCGCTCACCGCTCTCGAAGCCATCATGGAAGCCGGCATCGACCACAACAAAGCCAACCTCAAGAAGGTCCGGGTCATCCGGAACGAAAGCGGCCAAACGAAACACCATATCCTCAACCTCAAGAACGTCCTCGAGGGCGGATCCGATGTGCAGTTCAAACTCAGGCCCCAGGACATCATCTTCGTCCCCGAGAAGTTTTCGTGGTTCTAGCCTGGAACCGCTAAAAGTGCCGCCGTCGTTCGAACGCGCCACTGCCGATCAAAAGCGCCAGCAAGCTGGTCGCACTCCATACGCTGCGCGACATCGTCCGCCTCACCCCCTGGCGCTACTGCTTCTGCAAGCGGAACCAGCCAGGCAATATTAGCCAGCAGCCGGTAGGAGGAGAGTGACGCGCTTGAACCGCGCGAAGCGTATGGAGTGCGTGGAGCTTGCTCCCGCTTTCGTACGTCCAGCCGCCGGTCAAAAGTGCCGCCGGCTTTCGAAAACGCCACTGCCAATCAAAAGCGCCAGCAAGCTGGTCGCACTCCATACGCTGCGCGACATCGCCCGCCTCATCCGCTGGTGCTGTTGATTCTGCTTCCATCGACGCCTTGTGCCTGCTATCAAGAACCGTCATGGACAGCTACCTGCCGCGTGGACCAGGAAGTTTTTCTCTCAAGCCAGCAGTCAATAAAGAAGTCAGCCAGGCTCTCCCACCAAAAGATTGGCCGCATGCCCCGGTTCATCGGCTGACCGAACACGGCATCTATTTCGTCACCTCTGGTACGCTCCACAAACAGCGCCTCTTTGACACACCGGCCAAGCTGGACCTGCTGGAGCGGATGCTCCTGTCTCTGGCCAGAAAATGGGGCTGGCAGCTTGAGGCATGGGCGGTATTGGCAAACCACTATCACTTCGTCGCCCGCGGCGCGCCCGATTCCGCGCCCATGCAGGGGTTTCTGAAGGAACTGCACTCGCGGTCAGCAATTGAACTCAACCGCATGGACGGGCTACGAAATCGCGCGGTATGGCACAACTTCCGCGACACACGGCTGACCTACCAATATTCCTACCTGGCGCGCCTGAACTACGTGCATCGAAACGCGGTGAAGCACGGCCTGGTGCCCGTGGCCAATCAGTATCGCTGGTGCTCGGCGGCCTGGTTCGAACGAACCGCGTCCCCAGCCCAGGTCAAGACGATCTACCGCTTCAAAATCGACCGGGTAAAAGTGGACGACGATTTTTGAAGAAGCACATGACGGCGCGATTGCGGGACCGCCAGCGGAATGAAAGCGGGAAAGGTGTTAATAAGGCAGTCGCCGGAGGCCGCGGACGCGGTCGAATGCCTGGTCCCGGCTGATGAGGGGTTGACCGTAGTACCGGCAGAACGCTGCGAGCCAGTTGTCATTCTCCCCAAGACGCCCCCCGGCAGCGATGAGTTCTCGGTCGATCAGGGCGGCGGTGTAGGCCACTTCCGGCGTGAGCCGCAGGGTCCGATAGCGGGAAAGGAATCGCCTGGCATCGCTCTGCTCCGCGAAAATCACGGCGACCTCGCCAATCGAGATCACGGTGACGAAGAAAGGAGCGCGCCGGTGGCGAGCCAGGAAGCCGGCCGCGGGGCCTCGCAGACCGGCCTGCTGCTCATCATACAGATCACTCAGAAAGCTCGTGTCGCAAATCATCTCCGGTTGGAGCGGCGTCCCCTGCCCTGACGCAATGCCTCGATGGCCGTGCGGTCCAACCGCGGGGGCGGCTGGACCCTGAGGTAATCGAGCACTTCGCCGGCGGTTTGGAGGGGGTCCGGAAGCTCGCGCAGAATCACCTGCGTGAAGCTTTCGCCTGGCAGCTTGTGTTTTCTCAGCCGTGCGTGGGCTTCTTCGGAGATTGTGAGCGTCTTAAAGGCCATACACGAATAATACACTGGCATGGGCGCAAACGCAAGACCGGGACTAATAGGCTGAGAAGAAAACAGGGGGTAAATGGGCGCGCGCGTTTCTACCAACAAAATGGAACCGGGCGGGTGCAATTGCGGAATCATCAGCACGGTAGAAGAGGGATGGCAACGGAGCGCGGAGCGTGTGGAGTGCGTGGAGCTTGCTCCTGCTTTGGTGCGTGCAGCCGCCGGTCAAAAGTGCCGCCGTCGTTCGAACGCGCCACCGCCAATCAAAAGCGCCAGCAAGCTGGACGCACTCCATACGCTCCGCGACCACGGACGGGTGTGGCGTGCGACGCAGCGCGATGCCCCATGCCCATAAAAAACAGGGGGGGAATGGGAGCGCGCATTTCTACCAACAGTACTAAACCACGGCCTGGCCGACGTTCTGCTCCCCTTCCGATTCCGTATTCCGTGTATTCCGCGGTTTCGGCCTTCGGATTTCACTTCCTCTCGTGTCTCTGCGTCCTGGCGTCTTTGGGTTAAATTCCTGGGGATGTACGAGGTGGCGGGCGCAGCCGGCGCGCCGCTGAAATAGAGGTACAAATGGCGGCGGACGTTTCTGTCCGCGGCCCGAAAGGCGACCTGGGCAGGGTTGCGTTTTCCAGCGGTTGACCGTTTGTTTACCAATTTGAATGGAGTTTTGATTTCAGAGCGACGAGACGAAGTTGCGTCTTCAGCAGCGCTTGTTCGTCTTTCAGGAGCTGGCGAGGGTTGACCGGCGGCCCGTAGGGCTGAGACGGTGGCATCTCGGCGGCCCCTGGTTCGGAAGGACCGTAAACCTTATCGAGGAAAACCCTAACTTCCTGGTTGCGGAGAGAATGTTCAAGCAGTTCGCGCTGTTGTTCCATGTAAGGAACCAGGTTTCTGTCCAGCCTAATGACCTCGTTGAGCGCGCGGCAGATGATACTGAGGTAATCGGGACGCCTGGTTGACGGCCCGAGGGGCCGGTTGGCGCGACGGGCGAGGCGGCGAGCTAATGGTCTGGCAAGAAGGGACCCAGGAATACGGGTTCGTGACGACCGGGAGGTGAGGCGGCCACCTCGGAGAGGCGGCGCCACCGAACAACGTGCGAAAGAGGCGGCGGGTTTACCGGTGTTGACCATTTGTTTACCGAATCACGGTTTCCAATCGTGGACGACATCGACGTATTCGTCCTTAGGGATTTGGGAGACCGGTGTGGTGAAGGTCATGGGGCCGATTTCCTGTTTGATTTGGCGGCGCAAGGAATCAGCCAGGCGGAATAGCTGAGTTGTGGGGA
>DATDCV010000624.1:0-12493 GCA_036524155.1 Verrucomicrobiia bacterium | reverse complement strand
TGGCCGGAACGCTGGTTTTGTGCTTCATCCCCAGCTTAATGGGGTGCCCAGCGAAAAAGTACAATCCTAAACTACTTTACCTCAATGATTTATAAATTCCAAATGCTTATGTTGTTCTGAGGAATTCCTAAAAGGCATTGGTCCTAATTGTCTGGCTAGGGGCCGGACGCTCGAGCATAATGCGCTGGTGCAAAGCCTACCCACCGATCTATGAGAAACCTGATCCGTCTCTTGCTCGTATCTCTACTAACTGTGGCTATCGGCCAGGCCCCGGCGGCGGGTTTTCTGCGGGCTAAAGATGCGCGGATCGTGGATGGTGAAGGCCGCGAAGTCACTTTGCGAGGTATGGGTCTCGGGGGCTGGATGCTGCAAGAGGGCTACATGCTGGGCATCAACAAGGAAGGCACCCAACACTCGATCCAGGCGCGCATCACCGAACTTATCGGGAAGGAGGACTGCGCCAAATTCTATCAACTGTGGTTACAGAACCACATGACAAGCGCCGACGTGGATTTGCTGGCGCGGTCGGGGTTCAACTCGGTCCGCTTGCCAATGCACTACAATCTCTTCACCCTGTCCATCGAGGACGAGCCAGTGAAGGGCCAGAACACGTGGCTCACCACGGGGTTTAACCTCACCGACAACCTCCTCGCCTGGTGCGGGGCGAACCGGATGTATTTGATCCTGGATTTGCACGCCGCCCCGGGTGGTCAAGGCAAGGACGCCAACATCTCGGATTACGACCCCGCAAAGCCCTCCCTGTGGGAAAGCTCCGCGAACCAACAGAAGACCATCGCTCTCTGGCGCAAGCTGGCTGAACGCTACGCCAACGAACCGTGGATTGGCGGGTACGATTTGCTCAACGAGCCCAACTGGACCTTCGAAGGCAAAGATAAGAACGGAAAAGAAGATACCCTGAACAAGCCCATCTGGGACCTTTACCAGGCGATTACCAAAGCCGTCCGAAGTGTCGATACCAATCATATTATCGTCCTTGAGGGCAATGGCTGGGGTAACAACTACAACGGCTTCCCCGGGCCCTGGGAGGATAACCTGGTGCTCAGCTTCCACAAGTACTGGAACCCGAACACGCAGGAAGCCATCGCGCGCTTCCTCACTCTCCGCGACACCTATCATCTGCCGCTCTGGCTCGGCGAGAGTGGCGAGAACAACAACCAATGGTTTCGGGAGTGTGTCGCTCTGGTGGAGAAGAACCACATCGGTTGGGCATGGTGGCCGCACAAGAACGTCAATTCCACCTCCTGCGTCCTGACAATCCCAAGGCCGGAAGAATTCAAGCAGGTCGTGGACTATTGGAACCAGAAAGGCGAGCGGCCAACGCGTGACGTGGCCGTGAAGGGATTGTTCGAGCTGGCGGAAAACGCCAAGGCCGCCTCTTGCCGGTTCAACAGCAACGTCGTCGCGGCCTTGATCCCGCCGGTACCGCAGAGCCCGGCGGCCGCTCATTGAACGTGGAGGGAGCGGGCATGGACTTTCATCGCTTGAGAAATGGTGGTTCGAGAGGGGCTACCCGGACCGAGGTGGAAGTCGGCTGGAAATCAGTTGCCCGGTTTCAACGATGGAGTATCCCGGTTCTGATGGGCCTCGGGCTGACTCTGATGCTGAGGGTGCCGTTGGCGCGGGGGGCCATGCTTTCCACTGAAACGGGCGAATACATCGTCGAGGGCTGGCAGGTCGAAGAAGGCTTGCCGCAGGTTTCGGTGACTTCAATCGCTCAGACGCCAGACGGTTACCTATGGTTAGGGACCTTCAACGGTTTGGTGCGCTTCGACGGGGTGCGATTCACGGTGTTTGATGAGGGCAACACCCCGGTGCTGGGCAGCAGCCGCATCATCCGGCTGGATGTCGACTCCAGGGGTATTCTGTGGATAGTCACGGAGGCGGGCGGACTGGTACAAATGGCTGGAGGACAGTTTGCCGCCTACCAGCAGAATGAGAGCCTGGGACAGAAGGGGGCGTTGGTCCTGGTGCGGGATGCGGTTGGGCGGCTGCTGGTGGTGGATCAGGAACTGGGACTGCACCCACTGAACGCCGATCGCTTGCTCCCGCCGGAGGAGAGCAGCGCACGGCCTGGAGCCGAACTGTTGCGCGAGGCCGACGGCCGGGCCTGGGTCCGGGAAGGAGCGAAGGCCATGCCTTCGTCGCGACGGGCATTCACTATCTCGAGCCAAGGCGGTACCAATATAACCAGCGCAGACTTACACGTGGAGGCCGCCGCACCGACGCGGACAGGGGGCTATTGGCTGAGCACCACGGGGGGAGTCTACCGACTCGACTCCGGGGGACTGAGGCTTTGGGCCGCACTGGGTTTTGAACCGAAAACGCCATGCCCATTCGCGTTGGAGGACGCACAAGGAAACGTCTGGCTCGGTGCGCCAGAGTCAGGTTTGGTCCGGCGTGGCCAGGACGGACACAGCCAGTTCTTTGGCAAGGGCTCAGGGCTGGCGGATAATCATGTCTCCGCTCTGTTTTGTGATCGCGAGGGAAACATTTGGGTTGGCACCGGCCAGGGAGGTCTGCACCGGTTCAAGCCCCGGTCAGTTCGGATGTACGATGCACCAGGCAGCCCGGGAGGCAACGTGATTGCGTCCGTTGCGGAAGATCGGCAGAGGCGGCTCTGGGTTGGAGTCACCGGCGGCGGTCTGCACTATTGGACACCTGAAGGATTGGCGCGCGTCACCGACCCGCCTGAACTGCGCGCGTACCCGCTTATTTACTCGGTCCTGGCGACGCAGCACGATGCGTTGTGGATCGGTCTCTATGGGCGGAGCGCGTTGCGATTGCAGGACGGCAAGGTCACACTGCACGTCCTGGTGGAAACCCTGGCGAGGTTGACACCCCAGGCGCTGTTAGAGGATCGCGCAGGGGCGGTCTGGCTGGGAACCGACCATGGCCTGCACCGGTATCAGGAAGGCCGTTTCAGGCGCTACACGCGCCAGGACGGTCTGTCGCACGACGGAGTTCACGCGCTGGCTGAAGATCGTCACGGCACGCTCTACATCGGCACCAGCGGGGGCGGATTGAATTGCCTGCGCGAGGGCCGGTTTACCAGCTTCACGGAACGCGAGGGCCTGGCTGATAATCATGTGTCCGTGGTCTACGCCGACGCCGAGAATACAGTCTGGATCGGGACCGCCAATGGTGGGTTAAGCCGGTTTAAAGCAGGCCGTTTTGTGAATATCACTATGAAGGACGGTCTGCCATCAAACTCGATCGGCACGCTCCTCGAAGACGACTTGGGCTTCCTCTGGATGGGCTCAAATCGTGGCTTGATTCGAATCAGCCGGCAGGAGCTGAACCAGTACGCCGACGGCCGGCGGCGGACGTTGCCTTGCGCAGTGTTCACACGGTCGGATGGCCTAAGCACGGTGTCCTGCACGGGCAACGGGCAACCTTCCTCCTGCAAGACACGAGACGGCAAACTCTGGTTTGCCACCGTCAAAGGCCTGGCGGTGGTGGACCCGACTCAGTTGCCTGCGAATCGACTTCCGCCACCGGTGATTATGGAAGAAGTAACCTTGGATGACCGGACGTATGATCTCCAGAAGCCGGACAGCGAAGTGGGTGCTCCCGCGCGCCCAGATGTTGCGCCGCTCAAGACCCACGGTCTGATGCGCCTCACGGTGCCTCCGGGCATCCACGCCGTGGAATTTCGCTTCACAGGACTCAGCTTGGTGGCGCCGGAGAAAGTGCGATTCCGCTATCGGCTGGAAGATTACGACGCGGATTGGATGGAAGCCGGAGTGAGCCGGACTGCCCACTACACACGGGTCCCGGCCGGGCAATACCGGTTCCGGGTCACGGCTTGCAACAACGACGGCGTATGGCACGAACAAGGCGCGGAACTGGCCGTCGTAGTTCTGCCGCCGTGGTGGGGAACCTGGTGGTTCCGAGCCCTGGCGGTGATCGCGGCTGCCGGCGTGATCTTCTCGTGGGTCGAAGCCCGAGTTCGCCGTGTCAAGCGGGAACATGCCGCGCAACGGGCTCTCTCGCGCCGGTTGATGGAAACCCAGGAGGCGGAGCGGAAGCGCATTGCGGCGGAGCTGCACGACAGCCTTGGGCAAGACCTGCTGGTGATCAAGAATCGGGCGCTGTTGGGTCTGCAAGATGAGGCGGCGACATCCCGGTCCACCGAGCAATTCGGGGAGATCTCAAGCATGGCGACGACTAGCCTGGCAGAGGTGCGTCAGATTTCACACAACCTGCGCCCGTATCAGTTGGACCGGCTCGGTCTGACCAAGGCCTTGCAGGGGATGGTGACGAGTGTGTCTGCCGCCTCCGGAGTTCGCTGTGTGGCGCATTTCGACTCGCTCGATGGGCTGGTGGCGGCGCCGATGGAGATTCACTTCTACCGCATCGTGCAGGAACTGCTTAACAACGTCGTGAAACACTCCCGTGCGAGCGAAGCGCGGCTATCGGCCCGCGTCCGTGATTCCAGGATTGCATTGGTGGTTGAAGACGACGGCTGCGGCTTCGACCCTGCCGCGCTCAAGGAAAGGAAGGCTGAACCGTGCGGGATGGGCCTGGGGGACGTCGCGGAGCGGGTCCTCATCCTCGAGGGGACGCTGCATTGTGACTCCCAGCCCAAGGAGGGCACCCGTTGGACTATTGTCATCCCCGTGACGCGGCAACAAACCTCATGAAACCTACGCTGAAGATTCTGATCGCTGACGACCATCCGCTCTTCCGCCAAGGGCTACGCAAAACCATCGAAACGGAACCGATCTTTCACGTCGTTCGCGAGGCGGGAGACGGGCAGGCCACCCTGCACGCCATCCGCGAACTCAAACCCGACCTCTGCGTCCTGGACGTCAACATGCCAGCCTTGGACGGCTTGGCGGTGGTGCGGCAAATGCGGGCACAGCGGTTGCGAGCTGAAGTGATCATTCTCACCATGTACAAGGAAGAGGACCTGTTCAACGCGGCGATGGACCTCGAGGTGAAGGGATACGTGCTCAAGGAAAGCGCGGTGAACGATATTCTCGAGGCCATCAAAGCGGTCATGGCAGGACATCGTTACATCAGCCCGGCCCTTTCCGATTTCCTGCTCACGCGCCGGGCTGGCAGCAACGGGTTGCGGGAGAGCAAGCCCGGGCTGGACCGCCTCACCTCGGCTGAACGCCGCATCCTGAAGCTCATCGCGGAAGACAGGACCAGCAAGGAGATCGCCGACCAACTGGGTTTAAGTCCGCGCACGGTGGAAAACCATCGCACGAATATGTGCGCCAAGCTGGACGTTCACGGGATCCACAGCCTGGTGAAGTTTGCCTACGAAAACAAATCGCGGTTGTAGTTGTGGACCGCTCTTTCGCGAGAACTTGAGTGCAAGAGGGCAGGGCGCACTCGGCCGAATCTCTCACAGGCTGGATCTACTCGGTACCGCCCGTCGGTGCCGACGCTCCTGAGTAGAAACCCCTATGCCTGGCGAGTAGTCACCTCTATTCCAATTTTCGATCTGCCGCCGCAGACTCCGCCTCTGTTTTCCACGATGTGCCGGGAAACGCGGCCGTTGGTAGGGTTCAACAGGGTGCGGTAACGGCCAGTGGGCGCGGACGTCGCGGAAGATGAAACCGGACTCAAATCATGAGAACGAAGTCTGCCTTGATCCGCTCGTTGCCATTGTTGTTGTTGGCTCTGCCGGTCCCTTGCCTGGCGCAATGGCTGACGCAACAAATCCCGCTGGTTCCCGGCTGGAACGCTGTTTACCTGGAAGTGCAACCCGAGCCACGGTCGTGCGATGAAGTCTTTCGCAATCGCCCGGTGCAGAGCGTCTGGAAATGGGACCGGCGCTTCTCGACGTTCCAGTTCAATGTCGATCCGACTACGATGCTGCCCGAAAACCCCGATTGGCTGATGTGGCTGCCGCCATCGGACTCGCGCGCTTTCCTCAACCGTTTGTTCGAGCTGCAGGGTTGCCAGGCCTACCTCATTAAAGTGGCTGCAGGTGCCGCGCCGTTCACACTCCCTGTCAAAGGACGCGTAATTATTCCGCGGCCGGAGTGGTATCCGCACAGTCTCAACCTGGTTGGCCTGCCAATCAATTCGAAAAACCCGCCGACTTTCAGCGAGTTCTTTGCCTTTACGTCCGAGGTTGACACGACCTTGGGATACGGCAACCAGCTCTATCGCCTGGACAGCGCCGGACGAGGTCAGCAGATCGTGCAGCCCGCCCGCGACCGCCCGCAGCCGGGCGTGGCCTATTGGGTAGGCTGTGCGCGCCGCCCGGCACAAATGTCCACCATTCATGCCAAACCGCAAGGAGGGGCGGTGGACTTCGGCACCCTGCTCTCTCGGAATGAACTTTCGATCCGGAATCCGCACCCGACCCGCACGATAAGTGTCCGTCTGCAGCAGCGTGCCTCCGAAAGTGCCCCACTGACCGGCGGGTTTCCTGAAGTGGCCGGACCGGTGCCGTTGTCGGTCCTCACGCAAGACACCAGCAACAATTGGGTGTGGGCCGAGTTCCCCACCAATGGGTTGACGCGCGCGTTGGCGCCGAAGGAAGAATGGATCGTGCAATTGGGTGTGCGCCGGCAGAATTTTACACCCTACACGCCGCAAGGGACCAATGGCTTTGCTTATGCCAGTGTGCTGGAGATCACAGACACTGCGGAGTCCCTGCTCATTCGCGTGCCGGTGGTTGCCCAAGAGGCCGACGGGTTGGCTAAGAGCACAACGGGGGCGATGGAGGGGGTTGACACCAGTGAAGGCCTCTGGGTGGGCCAGGCCACAGTCAACCAGGTCAATGCTCCGGCGTACACGGAAGAGCTGCTAACGACGCCCGCCCCGTTTTCCTTCCGCCTGCTGGTGCATGTCGACGGAAATGGCCGCGCCTGCCTGCTGCAGCAGGCAGTGCTGGCCTGGGACAACACGCTGGTCGAACCGCCGCACACCAACGGCGCCTATGCACTCTTTGCCCAAGAGGCGGACTTGCCTGCCGACGCCACAGATGTCACCCGCATCAGTTCCGCAGCGTTCCCTGTTATGGCTCCCGTCGCATTGACGAACAGTGTCACTAATACCGGCATTTTTGGCAGCCAGCTAACCGCCGCTTTCGCCGTCCGCTTCGATGATCCGGTTAATCCCTTTCTCCATCGCTATCATCCGCGGCACGACAACAAAGACTGGAGCTTCAAGGCGTATTCGGAACCGGTCGAGACGCGCAGTATTCAGCGCGATGTGGCGCTCGAATTCACGCCCAATACCAACGCCCCGGCGAATCCATTCTGGGGAGTCGATGCCGTCCAGGGGATCTATCGCGAAACGTTTTCCGGCTTGCGCGCGCAACCGCTCCGCGTGCAAGGCGAGTTTAGTCTGCAGCGAATCAGCCGCATTAACAGAATCACACCATGAATACCAAGTCATTGCTCATTCCAAATCTCAACTCGCCCCGAGTTCCGCGTTCCTTTTGGTCGCCAGTGTTGGTCGTCGTCCTCTTTGCCGGACTCCTCGGCGTGGCGCATGGTCAAACCGGATCTGTGCCTGACGCGATCAACTATCAGGGCAAGCTCACCACTGAGCGCGGCGAGCCAGTCAAATCGGGCCTCTATCAGGTCAAATTCAAAATCTGGAAAGTTGCCGAGAACGATTTGCCCGGTGACTTGGTCTGGAGCCGGGTCTTTCCAATCCACGTCGTCACCAACGGCATGTTCAATGTGCTGTTGTCGGGCGATGGCACCAACCCGTTGTTAACCGCCTTTGATGGGCCGGACCGGTTCCTGGGGCTGACGATTGTCCAGACACCCGACGCCGAAACCCCCAACGAGCCGGAGATTATGCCACGCCAACGGTTGGTCAGCGCGCCGTTCGCGATTCATAGCTATAACGCATACAAAGCGGAGGTGGCCACGGCCGCGACTACCGCGGCCTATGCCGACACAGCAAAAAATGTCACTTACGCCACAAACTCGGGGCGGTTCGCCGGCTATAACACCAATGATTTTCTGATGCTGAACAAGCCGGCACAGACACAGGTACTGAACGGTGGCCTTACTATCTCCGGAGGCTCACTCAGCATTCCCAGCGGAACGCTCGCTGTTTCCGGAACACTGACTGCCAGTGGGTTACTCACTGCCAATGAGATCACGGTCACCAGCAACGTTACGGCGAACGCCTTTGTCGGCTTCGGCACGATTCCCATCGGCGGCATCATCCTGTGGTCGGGGGCGACCAATAACATTCCGACTGGCTGGCTGATCTGCGACGGCACTCACTCGACGCCGGACCTGCGCAGCCGGTTCGTCGTAGGGGCGGGAATTGGCACTAACTACTACGCGGTTGGCGCCACGGGCGGCACGAACTCCGTGACCCTTACCAGCAACCAGATACCAGCCCACGTTCACGGCCTCACGTACTACTCAGGTTTGAACGATGGCGGCGGAACATTGCATAACTTCTGGCAAAGCACGAGTACGGGTAGCACCGCTTCGGCCGGTGGCGGACAGAGTCACGAGAACCGGCCACCGTATTACGCGCTCTGCTACATCATGCGCGTAAAGTGACTTTGCCCTGCAATACCTGCGCACCTCGACTGGAGAAAGGACAGGCTTATGGTGACTGTTTGGAAATTACGGGCTCGGGCAGTCTTGCTCAGCGCGGTCGCGGGACCAAACCGGTTCCGGAGAGGACGGCCAAGACGGCACTGGAGCGCCCCGCGCTGGGGAGCATTCTTTGGGGTCCTGGTCTGCTGTGTGCCCCTGCTCACGTGGGCGGGCGCCTACAACCTGACGACCGCTTATGAAAGCTATTGGTTCCGAACCACAAACGGGCCGACAGGGAATTTTACCAACTACTTTGGTAGCAGCCTCACCAATGCCTCGACTTTGACCTATGGTGGACATGTCCTCGGCAATACCGACAGTAATTTTCCAGCCGCCGGCAACTTCGGCCTGCCCTGGTCTTCTTTTGGACAGCCGGTCGAGAGCATACAGTCTGACCTCGCTCTGGGCGACGTTATCCAGCCGCCGCCGGATGCCAACACGAATGTACCGCCGGCTAATTTTATTGCGGTGCAGGTAGGCGATTGCACCAATGCGTACTACCAGTCCACGAACGATGGCACTTTCTGGGTGCCTTCGACCCGCCAGATCATCGCCGGCCAGGCGAACAACATCACCATCTACTGGGTCACCACCAATCACACGCTCCATGTTCAAAGCCTTAATGTAGACTCGGTCCCGAGAACCCGGCCAGCACGGCTGTTCTGGACCGAATCGCCCTATGATGCCCCCGGGGTGAGCCTCGACGGCTTGTTTGCGGCTATCCACTACAACGACCAGGTGATTCCGCCAACCACCTTTTACACCACCAACAACCAGGGCGTGATTACAACCAATGAAGCCGGCGTGTGGATCGACGAGGAGACAAAACAACTCCACGCCAAGAACGTCAGCGGCACGTTCATCCTGGAGTACTACCAGACCGGCAGCTACAAGACCCAGGTGCAGCCGGTGGGCATCGAGATCGTCCAGGTGTTAGAGCCCACCGTCCAGGTCCTGCATGCCGATGTGGGAGGACGTTTGATGCCGCTGGATACCTATTGGGCCGAGATGGACCGCGTCAATGGCGTCATCCCGAATGTCACTCGGGGCCTCAATGAAACGGCCTACATTCATGACAAGGCTGGGCCGAAGAACAATTGGGCTTTTGCCATTAGACGGACTTACTTTGAGCCCTGGGCACTCGAAATTTACTGGCAGCATCGCGGCCTCATGGGCGTAGAATGGCCTTACGAAGTGGACTGGTACTCTTGCGATTGGCCGGCGTATCCCCAGGTGTTCATTGCCGCAGCCTCAGACGCGACACCAGTTGCAGCTTTGATACCGACGGAGCTTAACGCGCAAATCCAGGAAGACGCCGACCCGCCCTACCACGCACAGATCTCTGTTAGCGGCCGGTCCTTCACCGCTACTGAACCGGGCGTCTGCCTGGTTAAATACACTTCCTACGACGATGTCTGGTTTGACGTTGTTCGCACGATCTACTCCACGAATGCGTATTATTTTGATCTCGAGCCGCGTGAATGGCCGATTGGAGAGGAACTCACGCCAGGTGGCGATCAGACCTACGCCATGGGTTTTGACGGTCTCGCTGATTACGTCGCCATCAGCGACAGTTTCGTAAATCAGCGAACGAACTGGACCATTTCGCTCTGGTTCAAAGCGGGGGATTCGCGCAAGGCGGTTCTCTACTCTGAGGGCGACCCCAGCACGATGTTCTATATCAAGCAGGACTATACCAACCTGGTGGTCAGCACCTACAATAAGACCAGGACGACGCATACCACCTCGCGAACCTGGACGAACGCGCCGCTCGTGCCCGGGCCCTGGCACTACCTCACGCTCGTTTATTCCGGGGGCAGCGACACCGGCGGAAGTCTTCGCATCTATCTGGATAACGAGACGTGGACCGCCACAGGCTTGCCCCGCGTCAATTTTGATGGTGAGAAGATCGCGGTACTAGGAGGCTCTTGTACTGGAAGCCCGGGTGTGCCCGCGTCTTTTGACGTAGACAGTTTCTTTTACGGCAAGGTGGATAGCTTACGGATCTGGACCACCGCTTTGAGCTGGGACCAGGTGCGTGCGGGGGCGGAAACCAACCGGGTCGAAACCGCCGGGAGGCTGGTAGCCGACTTTTCGTTCAATGAAGGCTACGGCCAGGTCGCGCACAACAACGCCGGCGATAAAGACGCAACCGCCTGCGCCGGCGCGTTCTGGTGCTACGGCCGGGTTGTCCCCGGGCAGGACTGGTCGGGCTTTCCGGGGTACATTTACCTTGCGCCAGGCGAGGCGAACAACGATCGCTACAATATCGGTGTCTACTCTTACCCTACCGAGCTCAACCAGGGAGCCAACTCTTACATCTTCGCCGTCAACACCGGTCAGCTCGAGGTTTGGTGGGCCCACCGTAGTCGCCAACCCGGCATGCCGCCCGTTTATTACCCTTCGCAAGTCGTGCGGTACACGAATGTGTGGCCTTCTGTGACCCCACAGATCGTGATTGCCAGCGGCCTGGGCAGCAGCGGGGACTCGCTCATGCCGACCGAAGATGCGCTCTATTTTAAAGGCACGTCCACGAGCTGCGTCATCGCCAGCAACAATCCGGCAATGGACGTCGGCAACGAGTTGACCCTCGAAGCGTGGGTCTATTTGCCCAATCCCGGCGGCAACAACAAGATCATCTCCTGGATGAATACCATCTCCAATGCCTATTCCGGTTATGTGCTGGGTGTTTATGCAAACGCGATTGATGTGGAGTTTTGGACTGGCGCCGGAACAAAACGCAGTCTGTACGGTGATAAGAAGTATGGCGTCGTACCCACGAATGAATGGACGCACATCGCTTACACATTTAACGCGAACAATCCCGATTCAATCATCACGTACGTCAATGGGAAGCGCATCTATGCCTGGCCTTACGCGATTGGTGAGCGCATCAGGACCTCGACTTCCGATCTGTACATCGGACGGCCATCCTGGACTATGTCCATGTACACGACGGGGTGCATCGGAGAGGTGCGGATCTGGAACAAAACGCGGAGCGCGGAGCAGATTGCGGCGACCTGGCACACGCGGCTGGTTGGGAACGAGCCTGGCCTGGTGGCGTATTATCCGTTCAACGACGGGGCCGGTTCCTCGGTGCTGCAGGATTTAGGGCCTAATCGACTGAACGGCACGATAGGCGATGCGACCTGGGTTGGCCAGGGCCGGCCGGTGCTTGCGAGTCCGCTGGCGTTAGCCGCGCCCTCAATCTACCATCAAAACGATCCCGCCGCGCCTGGCTATAACCCCAACGAGGAGCATGCACTGGTCCTGGGCGGCATTGCCTACGCCCTGCGGGACGACTTGAATATCACCAACGGCGACGGCTACACGTCCGATCGCTTCGTGCTCGTCGACTACCTCGACCCGGCCACGGCACACCCGAAGATGCAACTTTTCAGCGTCCTCGAGACGAACAATCTCTACACGTTCCATCGCAGCGTCTCGGCCGGCAAACCGATTCTGCCGCCGACGCCGTTGGCGGAGATGCCGTTATGTGCCAGTAATACCAGTTGTACGCAACCACCGGCCTGGTGTGATCGCAAGAACGGCTGGTGGGCGGTTTCCGCCGGAGCCGACGGCGGGACTGCCGAGGCCCGCATGCATTTCTACTATGAGATGCAGGCGAGCTTCTTCTTTCCCGACCCGAGCGACCAGGCGCGGTATCTGACAGGCGCTCAAGTCCCATGGCTCCCACGCCTATCCGATCACAACGACGGTCTGGATGCGCCAATCCCCGTAGTGTATACCGTCACGTGGCCGGAGGCACCTTTACTGCGGCTGGGCCAGACCCTGACCAAAGCCAAGGAGGGCCTGCCGGAGATATGGGATCAGCTCAGCGTCGATGTGGTCTATGAACAGGCCTATGAGCAGACCCAATACGACCCGCAACCCCGGCACAGTGTGGATCTGTTTGATCCAGCCGCCGCCCG
>DATDCV010000623.1:0-6544 GCA_036524155.1 Verrucomicrobiia bacterium | reverse complement strand
CCCATTCCCAGTTGAAATTTTGAAGCTAGTGACAGATACCTTTTCTTAAAAGGAGAGAATACTTAATAGGGTTTAATAACCAATTAAAAGAAGTGAAAAGTATAGTTAAAATTATAGAAGAGAAGGCTAACTGGGTGACTTTTGCAGATATCTTTAAACAGTGCCCATTGTCAAGGTTGCTGAAGAACATGGGCATGACTTCGAGGGCGAGCGCGCCGGGGTCAATTTCGGAGAGACCCGCGGTGGTGACGAGAGCGGCATCGAGGTTCCCGGTTTGCATCAGGCCGACCATGTCGGCTTCGGAGCCCTGGGTGCCGCCGGCAAAGATGGTGAGTTGGATTGAACCGTTCGAGAGTTTGCGCCATTTCTCGCCCATGGCCTGCAAGGCTTTGTGGTAGGAGGTGCCTGCCGGCGCGATGGTGCCGAGTTTGAGGCGGATGGGTTTATCGGCGGCGTGGAGCGGGCCCAACCCCACAGCCAGGAGCGCGAGGCCAAACGTGGCGGTGCGGATTGCAGATCGTAGAGTGTAAGAGGCGTGCATACAAAGGGAGTGTCGCGATGCTGACGGGCTATAACTTGGGTTGCGCCTGGCTGGGTTGCAGGAAGAGTTGGTCGGTGCGCGAGAGCAGCCACCTGGCGCGGCGCTGCATCACCAGATTGGCGAGGCGGAACTCGGGCTTGGTGTCGGGGTTGACCGCGAGGGCGCGCCGGAGGAGGGATTCAAATTCTTTGAGGTCCTGTTTTTGGACGGCGACGGCTTCGGCGAGGGCAACGAGAGGGCCGGCCTGGAGACCATGAGTAAGTTGCATCGCGCGCTCGAAGTGCTGCCTCGAGCGGGCCTCGGCGTCGGCGGAAGCGTTGGGACGGCTCATTTCGTAGGTGATGAGGAAAGAATGGATGGCGCCATCGGCGAAGGACTCATCGAGCGCGAGAGCGCGGTCGATCAGGGCCTCGGGAAACGGCAGATCGGCGAGCATGTCAGGATTATCTTTGGAGAGTGAGATGGCGGCTGCCCAGGCGGCGGCGGTCCAATAAAGGAGCGGGACGTCTTTGATGCGGGCAGCCTGAAGGGTCGCCTTAGCGTCAGCACGGAGGTTCTTTTCGAAGCCGGGGTGGGCCACTTCCAGGCCGCGCAGGCCGTAGTTGCGGGCGCGGATATACAGACGGCGGGCGCGGCCACGGAGGTTTTCGGCGGCGGCAAAATCGGAGTCTTCAAGTTCATCCGCATCCTGCTGGACAAAGGCGAAGGCGTACTCGGTAAAGCCGGAAGCGGAGGAGAGCAGCAGGCCTTTGTGGTTGGGGTTTTCGGCCAGGAGGCTTTCCATGAGTTTGAGGCTGAACGGTGCAGCGGCTTTGACGAGGTCGGAGTCATCGTCGGAGGCAAAGGACGAATCGCTGCCGGCGAGGGCATTGCCGACCTTGTTGACGGCGAAACGTTTGAAGGAGCAGCCGGCGAGCAGCGGGAGGAGGCCCACGGCAAGGATCCCGGCGAGCAGGAGGTTGTGGTTGTTCGACGCCATGCGCTGCATACGGAGAGCGGATTCTATGTCATTTGAGGTCTCCGGTGCCAGCCGATAAAAAATCGATGAAAAGATCGCCCGCCTGCCTCTTTCGTACTCGACGAACATTCCTGAGCCGATTTGACCTTTCCGACGGCAGTGCCTAGTTTCGGCACATATGCCTGCTTCGAATTCACAGGATCTGCCGATGCGCAAATGTCACTGCGCCGGCAACTGCGCGCCTGCCACCTATGATTTAAGCCGCCGGGAGTTCCTCGGCCTGCTGGGCGCCGGCAGCGCCGCGCTCATGGCGACGCCCGCATGGGCTGCGTTCGATCTGCCGGCCGACCAGCTCGAACAGTGGAAACGATCGCTCCACGCGCCGACCACTCCGCTCCGGTATCTGTCCAGCACGCACAAGGACGCACGCTTTCACCTTGGCGGGATTGGCACCGGCAACTTCGAGATCGGCGCGGATGGCCAGTTCACCACTTGGCAACTCTTCAACACCTTGCGCGACGGCGAGGTGCCGTTTCATTTCCTGGTCAAGGTTGGCCAGAGCACAAAACTGCTGCAGACCGCGGGAGGGCCGGATTGGCCGCGAGTTGGCCAAATTGAAATGACGGGAGAGTATCCCGTCGCCGAGTTGAGGTTCCAGGATGCTGACCTACCCGTTGGGCTGAACTTGAAAGCATTCAGCCCGTTCGAACCGCTGGACGCGAGCATTTCGTCGATGCCGCTCGCCGCATTTGTTTTTCAGGTGAGCAATCCCACCCCGCAGCCACAGACAGTATCGCTGGCGGCCTTGATGCAAAACCCGGTGGGCTACGAAGCGGTTGGGGAAAACAAGACGGGCCGTCACCCGGCCTTTGGAGGCAATGTCGATGAACCCCTTGAGGAGGGCGAAGCCGGCGGACTCCTGATGCGAGCCTTGGCCGGAGAAACGCGTCCCCTGCAGAAACCGCTGCAGGTCTATACTCTCGCGAATCTCCGAGGGCTGAACGAGCCTCCTCCCGATCGGCCCCGGGGCCTCAGCATCGAAACCCTTGGTGACCAGCCCGCGTTGAGCGAGGGCCTCCCCGACTCGGCCAACACCATCATCTGGCTGGAGGCGCCGCTTGCGACGCTCCCCGCGCGCTTTCTGACCGCCGCGGGCGAGGCCGTTAAGAAAGGCGCCGTATTACTTTTCTCCGGCAGCTCGGTGCCGCTGCTCGAGGCCTACGCCTCGTGGACCGGCGGCAAACCGATTGGCGATGTCAACGCCCGCCCCGACGTTTTGTTTGAAGATTTCGAGCGCGGCTATGAGAACTGGAAGGTCGAAGGAACTGCCTTTGGCGCCGAACCTGCCCACGGCACATTGCCGAACCAGCAGCGGGTTTCGGGGTTTGTCGGGCGGGGTTTGGTGAACACTTACCTGAGCGGCGACGACACGACCGGCCGTCTGACCAGCAAATCGTTTACAATCGAGCGCCGGTTCATCCGGTTCCTGGTGGGTGGTGGCCGGCATGCCCAGACCCAAATACGGCTAATCGTCGGGGACAAGGTGGTCCGCGCCACTTCAGGCAAGGACAACGAGCTGCTCGAACCGGCCGTATGGGACGTGGCACAATGGGAGGGCCAGAGCGCGCATCTTGAGATCGTGGACGACCAGAAGGGCCCCTGGGGTCACATCAACATTGATCAGATCGCGTTCTCCGATCTCCCTGGTGAGCGGGAGTTGATGGCTGTGCTCGAGGAATTGCTGCCGGCGCGTTTCAGCGCCGTGCGCGCCGCAGCCGGTCCGGAGCGCCGCGGAAAATCGCTCCGATTTGAAAACCTGGTGTTGCAGCCCGGTGCGGAAGAAACACGGACCCGAAACGGACTGAGTCTGTTCACGCGGCCTTTGGGCAAAGGCAAGGTGGCGGTCGTCGGCGGCCCAGTGCTGGAGCCTTCCGAGGCCGCGATCTCAAACTGCCGGGGACAGGCTTATGCCCTCCTTTGCGAACTGGCCGGCATGGACCAGAAGCTCCCGGCAGGTCCACACCCCCAAGCACCGGGTTTTGGCACGCTCGCTTTGGCAACGCTTGCTCCCAATCCAACCGTGCTGCCCGCAGTGGCCGATTTGCGCCAGGCCTGGGAGACCTTCGCCGCCAATGGTTCTTTCTCGGCGCTAAAGGGAGTAAAGGCCGGCCCGCCTACTGACCGCGGGTCGACGGTTTACGGTGCAGTGTCGGCGATGGTGACAGTACCGCCGGGCAAGACCGTCGAGGTTCCCTTCCTGCTCACGTGGCACTACCCGAACAAATACGCGGCGAGTGGAGCCTGGATGGGCTGCCACTACGCCACTCGGTGGCCGGATGCGCGCGCGGTGATGAGGGAAGCGGCGCGCGACTTCAACTCGCTGCTCGAGCGCACTGAAAAGTTCCGGACCACCTTCTACAGCAGCACGCTGCCATATTGGCTGCTGGATTGCCTGACCGCCAACGCGGCGATCATTCGCCACATCGGCGTCGTTTTCCGGATTGCTAATGGCGACGTTTATGGCTGGGAAGGCTCGAATGGCTGTTGCACGCCGACCTGCACGCACGTTTGGGGTTATGAACAGACGCTCTCGAGGTTGTTTCCGGACCTGGAAAGAGAGATGCGCCGGATCGATTTCACGCACCAGCAGCGTCCCGATGGCGGCGTCAACAACCGCACTGACGTACCTTCGCCGCCGCGGCCCACCGGGGAACAACCGTTCGCCGACGGCCACGCGAGCTGCATCCTAAAGGCCTACAGGGAGGCGCTGAACAGCCGTGGCGACGCGTTTCTGAAGGAGTATTGGCCGGCGGTGAAGCGCGGCGTTGAGTATCTGATCAGCCGGGACGCCAAAACCTCCAACGGTGAAGCCGCCGGGATTTTGCAGGACGACCAGTGGAATACTTACGACGAGGCCTTGCATGGGGTCACCACGTTTATCAGTGGCTATTACCTGGCCGCATTGCGCGCCGGCGAGGAATGGGCGCGGAGGATGGGCGAGGCCGACACCGCCGCGCGTTTCCATGCGGTCTTCGAGAAGGGTCAGAAGCGGCTGGTGGAGCTGTGCTGGAACCAGGAGTACTTTGAACAGCATCTTCCTGATTATTTGCAGCGGCAGGGTGAAGTGGGCCCGGGTTGCATGTCCGATCAACTCATCGGCCAGTGGTGGGCCCACCAGCTTGGGCTGGGATATATTCTGCCGAAAGACATGGTTGTCGCTGCCCTGCGCGCCGTTTTCAGATACAATTTCAAATCCGATCTCACCGGCTGGAAGCACATGCCGCGCGCATTTGCCGGCGACAAAGATAAAGGGCTCATCATCTGCACGTGGCCAAAGGGCGGCCGCCCCGCGGGCGTGATGCTGTATTCGGACGAGGTCTGGACAGGCATCGAATACCAGGTAGCCAGCCACATGATATTCGAAGGGCTGATCGACGAAGGACTGGCAATCGTGAAGGCCGCGCGCGAGCGTTACGATGGCATCCCGCGACAACCCATCCAGCGAAATCCCTGGAATGAGATCGAATGCGGCGGCCATTACGCCCGCGCGATGTCTTCCTGGGCGTTGCTGCTGGCGCTCTCCGGTTGGGAATACGACGGACCCGGCAAGTTGCTGCGCTTCACGCCGCGATACACGCCGGGAGAGTTCAAGAGCTTCTTCACCGGTCCGGAAGGCTGGGGAAGCGCGCGGCAATCACGCCGAGAACAAAGCCAGACCAACGAGTTTCGTTTGGTGGCCGGGCGCCTGGAACTGGCTTCCCTGACGCTTTCTCCAGCCGGCGCGGTTCTCCAGGCCAAAGCCGACCTCGGCGGCAAGAGTCTTACTACCGAGCTCGCCATGGAAGCCGGCCTGGCTCGCGTCTCGTTCAAACCACCCGTGTCCGTGAAGGCCGGGGAAAATCTCACGGTGGAGCTTTCTTCGTAATTGGGAGTTCCAGGAAACGAAAATACCCTTCCCGGTGATCCGCTTCGGGACCCGGGAATCGTTGAAAAAGGCCGCGGTCAGCCGCCGTTCTCAGCAGTTCGCCTAGAATCGTCGGCACAATCTGCCATGACATAGGAAGGGCGTAATCTTCTGCCGAGTCCTGGTCGCAGACACTTTCATTTGCGCGATGTCGCGGCGAACTGGATGCCGCTCTCAAGACGGTTGCTCGCCGGCATGGGGCACGCTGACCATCCAGCCGACGCCAAAGCGGTCTTCCACCATGCCAAACCGGGGCGACCAAAACGTCTTCGCGAGCGGCATTCGCACCTGTCCGCCGTCTGCCAGCGCGGCGAAGACCTGATTGGCTTCGCTTTCGCTGCCCACCGAAAGCGAGAGGGAAAAGCCCTCGAAGCCAGGCTTATCAGCGGAGCAACCGTCGGACGCCATCACTGTGGTGCCCCCGACGCGGAAACTCGTGTGCATGATCTTGTTCTCGAACCCAGGCGGGAGCCTGCCGGGCGGTGGCGGCTCAGGGCTCTCGTTGTAGCGCATCATCATCTCCACTTCGGCGCCGAGTGCTTTTTGGTAAAACTTAACGGCCTCCTCACACCTGCCGCTGAAGAATAGATAGGGTTGAACGATTCGATTGTTGTTTGGCGTGCTCATTTATCCTCGTCAATTGTTTTATACCGCACCATTACGTTTCCTCTCTACGACGAACGACGAACGCGGTCCAGGACATCTTCGTTTGAGAAAGGCGTCCGGCAAACTCTTGAAATCCGGACGGAACCGTCCACACTGGGACCAGCAACTCCAGTTGAACATAGAGATGAAGTCGCGTTTGCCCATCCGCCGAAGCGCGCTGGTTACCCGAGTGACCATGCTGGCCGTGGTGAGCCTGCCAACGCAACCCTTGATGGCGCAGGAAGTACCGGCCGCGCCGGTGAAGCGACTCCTGCACTTCAGGTTCCAGCCTGAGCAGCCAAACAGCCTCACCTTCCCGCCGACCACGGCGCGATTCATCCGCCTCACCATTCAGGAGGCAGAGGGCGGGCAACCTTGCCTCGACGAAATGGAGGTGTACGAGCCGGCCGGAACCACAAACCTGGCGCTGGCCAAC
>DATDCV010000622.1:0-5902 GCA_036524155.1 Verrucomicrobiia bacterium | reverse complement strand
GTCCCGTCCGCGGCATTGCGGATATTGATGGTGTCCGCGCGCAAGTTGTATTTCGCCAGCAACATTTCTTCGGCGTCGTTGATCTGCCCGACCAGGGCGTTGTAATTGGCCAGAGACTGTTTCAAGCGCGCCTGGCTTTGGAGCTGGTCGGAGAGCGCCTGCTGAAGCTCGCCGGGCGCCCGGCGCTGCCCCCACCCGGACGGGGCGACCAGGCCGTAGCTGCCGGCGGCCAGCGGATAGGTAACCTGCATCACGTTTTGCGTGTTGGTGGTGACCAGGCTGGTCGGCAGGTCGGACGGGAAGAAGAACCCGGCAAGCCCGGACGCCAGGTTAGCGAGCCCGAAGGCCTCGCTGATGGCGGTGTAGTGGGCCACGATATTGGTGGCCACCCCGTACACCGGTTCGCCGTTGAGTTCCGTGGTGTTGACATACATGTAGTGATAAATGTCCGGGCCGTCGTAACCCGCGGGGTAGGTCTTTCCCGGCCCGATATCGCCCGCGTACGGGTAGCCAAAGAGCTCGATCATCCGGTTTTTCAAGTCGCGTTCCTGCTGCGCGACATTCTGCGAAAACTGATTGACCGTGTCCTGCAGCCCGCGCAACGCCTGCGACATCTGGTTCGCGTGGTTGAACACCGTGACGGTGTTCTTCATCGCTTCGAGGGCGCGGTCGTGGATCTGCTCAAAGTGCGTTTTACCGGAGGCGATGAGCGACGGATCAATGTCAAAGGGCACGGAGTTCTTCGCGACGCCCAAGGGATTCAGGCCGGCGTCCGCCTTGTCCATCTGGCTTTGCACGCTTTCGTAGCCGGCGACGATCTCGGTGAGTTCCGGTACGGTCATCCGGTCGATCCTGGTAATCCCGGTATGCGCCGGGTTCGGATCAACGGCCGGCAGGACGGCGTTGGCAACCACCCAGTCGAACAGCGCCGACGAACCCGCCCGTCGCGCCCATTCGGACACGCCCCAGCCGCGCGCCGTGTCCGTGTCCTTGTAGCCCTGGTACTGCCCGGCGGGATCGTCCACGTAACTCAACCGGTAGGTCAGATCGACGATTTCCGCGCCGACCTTGGCCTTCGCGGCGGCGGCACGGGCGAACTTGCGCTCGTCCAGATAATCCACCAGCACGGGCACGCCGGAGAGCAGAATCGGCTCACTGCGCGGGATCCAGTCGAAGTGCGGGTTCTGCAGCAGAGCGTAATAGGTCTTGGTGGCCGTGAGGTAATGTCCCCAGGCATCACCGTGCGCCTGCGGGTACATGATGCGCGCGTCGGTCGCATCAACGAATCCGTCGCCGTTGTGGTCGGTGATGTTGTAGGCTTGCGCGTAGGCGACCTCGCCTTCGTCGCGGGTGAAGTTCCAGAACAGGCGGTTATAGACCGGCGGCAGGCGCACAGTGGCCGAGCTGTCGTCCCGCCCGCGCAACAAGGCGAGCTCTTCTTCCAGCAGCGAATCGAGCTGGTTCTGGAACGTAAAGATGGATGGAGCGAGCGTGCCATAGCCGGAGCTGGTGGTGCGGAAACCGATCGTCGGATCCGCGGCGTCGGCGACGGCCTCGTTGCCGAGCAGAAGGTACAGGTCGGCAATAAACCCCGCCGCGAGCAGCAGGGCGTCGTTCGCCGGTTGGTAGTTGATCGGCGGCTGGGCTTCCACGCTCAGCCTTTTGGCGCGGCGCAGCACGGTTTCGTAGGCCTCGATCAAGCCGATCTGGTTGATGTTTCCGCCCTCAGGATTAAAGGCGATATCGCCTTCGTAACGGGCGCCGGCCTGCTCGAGCATGCTGGCGAAGGTGACCGTCTCGTTCGCGTGAAAGTCCCGGGTGCGCGCCTCGAATGGATTTAGCCCGTCGCGCACCCGCTTGACCCAGCCTTCAGCCAGTTGTGCCTGGCCACCACCGATGACGCCCACCCAGTCGCTCCAGTTCGTCCGGCCATTCATGACGTAACCGCGATAGCGGCAGATGAAATAATTATCGGCCAGAACGAGCAGGCTCGACATCCCGCCGTCGCCCAGAGTGATGTCGTTCAGCCCGGCCGGGTCCGGCGGTGAAGCGAGGAATTGTGTCCAACCACGCAACTCATCCACGTTCCCGTTAGTCAGGACCGTCGGGAAGACGCTGGGATCGGTGCCCGCCTCCACAGGCCGGTAAAACCACTCAAACGCGAACCGTTGCGGCTCGCCGCCAAAATCGGCGCTGTGCCGCAGCGTCAATTTTTCGTCAAACACGTTTTCGGACTGGATCACTTTGATGTCGCCGCGCACCGGGCCGCCTTCCACGCGAATGATGTGCAGCGTCACCGGCAGACCGCCGAGCGAAGGATCGTTGTTCTCGACGATGGTCACGTAGCCGCTGGATCGCGCCTGGCCCGCCGACACCAGCTTGGGTCCGGCCCCGAGCACTTCGGGGACGACCTGGCCGGCCTCATTCGTGGTTAATCCCACCAGGAGCGCTTTGTCAGGCAGTTGATTGCGATCGAGGTCGAGCCGGTTCGGATTCCGCGTGAGGTCGTAGAGCGCGTCGATCATGTCCCCGAAGCCCGGGCTGGCGGCGAGCTGCTTGAGACGGTCGCGTTCGCGCGGCGAGAGCGTGTTGAGCAGCAGCAGCGGATTATCGGGGCCGCCGTAACGCTGGCTTTCGTCGAGAAGCCCGCGGAAGATCAGGTTTTTGTTCAGCGCATCGTAACGCAGCCGCGAGCGGAGCGCGAACGGCAAATCGCTAAACACGGTCAGCCCCGCATCGTGGGCCGTGGCGAGTCCGGCGAACAGGGCGTCGGCATCGGCCACGCTAAACACGCCGTAACCGGCTCCGGCGATCAAATTGGTGGCGCCGATCGGGCGCAACTGCAGCGTCCGTGGGGCGAGCGGATCGAACATCCGCACCAGCGAAGCGACGCCGTTAGTGCCGGCGGGGTCACCTTCATCGAAGATGACGCTGGCATGAGCGAAGTTACGGAGATCGGGCAGACCGAATTTCGCCCCCAGCAGCGTCTCGCCGATTTGCAGCGTCGGGGTCTGCTCCGGCCACACGACATTGTAGGTGACGTCGACGGGCACGCCAAGCGCGCCGCCGGGACGCCGGTCCAGCCACGGCACGCACTGGCCGGCGGGCGCATCGGGCTGGCCGTTGCGATCGAGGTCGTAGAAGAAGTCAGCCTGCAACGGATACCAGTAGCGGACCACGATGGTGTCCGGGCCGTTGTCCGTTCCCGCGGCGCGGGCGTAGATCCGGCCCAGATGGTCCTGGAAACCGGGACCGGAAAGGCATCGATTACTGGTGCCGCAAAGGCCCAGGAGGCTCAACGGCGCGGGCATCGCCAAAAGCTGTCCGGCGACAGCCGGGTAAACGAACTGAGATGTCGCGTTCGTCGTCACGACTTTGAAGACCTTCATGGTCCATTGGCTCGTGAGCGGGTCACGATATTTCAGGAGCGTGTACGGCTCGGACACATCGGCCACCGCGTTGAGATCATTGCGCAACGCGTAGAGCACATCGCCGTAGAGCGCGGCGTGTTCCTCGTTGGGATTACAGCCGGGCAAGGCGGGGTCGGGCTGGCTGTAAACGCGCTTGCTGGGATACTTGCTCGGGTCAAGCACTCCCGAACCCGCGCCGCTGGCGAGCACCAATTCGCTCGGTTCCGCCGGCCAATACGCCTGATACCGCACCGGCAATGACGGCCAGGCGACACCCGTCACCTCGTTCGTGCGGTACCAGACGATCACGAGATCATCGTCGGCGGCGGAACTGTCCTTGTTCACCGGGAGAATTACGCCGGTGCGGTTGGCGCGGTCGTAAGCCCGTTCTTCGCCCGTACCGTCGTAAAACGCTTTCTCGAAAACGATATGGCCGTTCTTTCCGGTCGGGTCGTTGTGCGCGGGATGTGTCAACACCGTGCCGATAGCGGCGGGCTGATCGTCCACCAGATGGGCCGGATCGTTCCACAAAACCGTGCGCACCACCTCGAATCGGCTGGGATGGATCGCGGGATTGGGCAGTTCGCCGCCGGTGTCGAGAAATTGCAGCACCGTCCAGCCCGGTTGCGCGGCTCTGAACTGCTTGCTCCGTGAGTCGACGTTCGCGCCGTCTATCGTCGTGAAAGCGAGGTTCAGGAACCGGAACGGAAAGCCTGGTAGGGCGGGTTCGAGTTCCACGGGCGCCTCGGCGACGTGAATCTGCGGTTGCGCCGGGAAGACACAGCGGCCGACGGCGGTGGCGACGCTGGTGGTGTTCGTCACGTCGGTCGTTAGCGGCCATTTCAGGATCGCCGTGACGGGCCGCACCGGGTAAAGCTTGCGTTCCGAGAGGCTCCAGAGAAAGGAGTTCAAGTTGCTGCTGTCCGACTGCTCCTTCTCGAGAATCGTGATGACCGGCTGGCCCAACGCGCCGCCGTCCTCGCGGCCGGGATCCTGCGCTTCGACGGGCACCGGAATCGGCTGGCCTACCACGTAAGTGTTGTGCTCGAAGAGAGCGTCGGAATCGAGCCGGACCAGGAAGATGTCGCGTTCATTCGCCGTGGTGAGCAGGACATAACCCACTGCCACCGTACTCTGGAACGTGCCCGACACCACCACGCCGCCTGAGCCGTCCACGGCGATGGTTCCGCGCGTTTCGTCTCCGGTGGAACCGATGCGCTTCGCCCACACCCACGCGCCGGACGCCGCGTCCAGCCGGGCGATGAATATGTCGGAGTTGCCGCCTGAGACCACGGAGAAGGCCGCGGGGGAACCGAAACTGGTCGAAATAGTGAAGTCGCCCGAGACATAAACCCGTCCCGCGCGGTCCACGGTAATGGCATCGGCAAAGCCCGCACCGGCCTGCGCGTACCAGAGCAGATTCGCGTTCGGATTGAGCCTGGCTACAAACAGATTCGTGCCTCCGCCCGCGTTCAGGTTGCTTACCGTGCCGCTGTAATCGGCCGGGCCGCCGAATTGGCCAAGCAGATAAATCTGTCCCGCCGCGTCGAGAGCCAGGCCGGTGCCGGTGTCGGCGCCGCTGCCGCCGCCCCGCCGCGCCAGCAACCAGAGCCCGTCGGTGCTGATCCGCGCGATGAAGAGATCCGTGTCGCTGATCCCCCCCACGGCGCGGAGAGTTGTGGTGCCAAAAGTGGCGTTGGTGCCCTGAAATCGCCCGGTCACAAAAACGTCCTCCTGTTCGCCGTTAAGCGCCAGCGCCAGGGCGTCGTCGTTCTGATTCGTGCCGCCGGCTTCCCGCGTCCAGAGCCAGTTCCCGGAAGTATCGAGTTTGGCCACGAAGATATCCTGGCTGTTGGCGGCGGAGACCAGTTGGTTGGTGCCCAGCTCCACCGTGCCGCGGAAATGCCCCGCAATGAATACGGTGCCGGCGGGAGTGACCGCCAGCGCGTTGGCGCTGTCCGGCTGGGCGGCGCCCACAGCCCGCGCCCACAACCAGGTGTTGCCCGCGCTGTTGAGTTTCGCCACGAAACCGTCGGTCTGTCCGGCTGCCGTGAGGACGTTGGTGCCCAGGGTGGAGGTACCGCTGAACTCGCCGACGACGTAAACGTTCCGTGCCTGGTCCACGGCCAGCGCGTGGATATCAACGGACCCGCCGGTGTTGATCACTACCCGATTCTCCCAGAGCCAGTCCGCGCCCCGCCCGAGCTTCGCTACAAACGCGTCAGGACTGCCGTTCTCGGAGGTGATTGTGGTCTTGAACGTTGCCGAGCCGGTAAAGCGACCGGCGACGTAGACGTTGCCCTCGGCATCGACCGCGTGCCTGGGCGAGTCGCTCCAGCCACCGGTAACCTTGGTGGACGTCGGCCAGCCAACGCCCAGGACCAGCGTGGTGAAGGTCTGGTCTTCGCCGTAAGCGGTGCCGAACTGGTTGAACGCGACGCTCCGGTAATGATAGGTGGTGCCCGGCTGTAAATCGGTGACCACGGTGCTGA
>DATDCV010000621.1:0-38603 GCA_036524155.1 Verrucomicrobiia bacterium | reverse complement strand
CAGCAAATACGGTGGAAAACGCGTATGCCGTTTGACGTAAAGCAGCCCGACGCCTTTGGGTGCGTGTAGTTTGTGCGCGGACAGCGACAGGAAATCCACGTCCGCCTCGCGCACATCAAGCGGAACTTTGCCGGCGGCTTGGACCGCATCGGTATGAAACAAAACGCCCTTCGCGCGGCACATCGCTGCAATGTCCGCGATTGGAAACAGCACGCCCGTTTCGTTGTTGGCCCACATCACCGAAACTGCCGCCGTATCCGGCCGAATCGCTTGCTCAAGTCTCCGCAGGTCCAGCGCGCCGTCATTGTTGACGGGCAGGTAGGTCACCTCCGAGCCTCGCTTTTGCTGAAATTGGCAGAACTTGAGCGTCGCCGAGTGCTCCACCGCGGTCGTGACGATGTGCTGCTTTTCGGGCCGGCTGGCCAGGGCGCTGTGGAGCGCCGTATTGATGCTCTCGGTCCCGCAACTGGTAAAGACGATCTCCCTCGGGTCGGCATTGATTAGTCCCGCCACCCGCATGCGCGCTTCGTCCAGGTGACGCCCCAATTCGTGCCCAAAAGCATAAGCGCTCGACGGGTTACCCCAGTGTTCAGTGAAAAAGGGCAGCATTGCCGCCAGCACCTCCGGCGTGACCCGCGTGGTCGCGTTGTTGTCGAAATAGTAAATTGGCTGGCCCGTCGGCACTTTTCTTCTGCGCTGAATATGGCTGATGTCGTCGCTGGACGCCAGCCTGTGTTCAAGAGGTGGCTTCTCCGACCCCACGCCGTGGAGGCTGGTGCCTGCCGCAGCCCGCAACCTTACGCCGTTCCAGCCTCAGACACAGCGCGTATGCATGAAGCCTCAGAAGGGGGTGGGGACGGCCTCGTCCCTGCGTTGGTTGAAATGATAGCAGCTCCAGATGGGGACGAAGCCGTCCCCACCCCTTTCATGCATACGCGCTGCCTCAGACAGAATACTCTTGTCAAACTCTGGCGGCCAGAGCAGTGTGTAGGCGTCCGGCAGATTTACGAGCCGGGGAACGGTTGCGTTGGCCCGCTGGGTGCGTTCAGTGCGGCCTCAGGCGGTTGAGTGATGGTGACCGGGGCGGGTTCGATGCGCCGAATTTGCGCCGGGGTAGGGTGTGCTAGAAGAGCAAGTTTGAATTCACATATGAATGTTCCACGTTCTCCATTCCGCAAACCAATGACCCCCAGGTTTTGGGTGGGCTGTTGCACGGTGGTTTTGCTGTGCCAGCAGGCGGTGATCACCTCGCAGGGCGCCGGCACGGTTTTGGCTTGGGGCGACAACTCCTCACTTCAACTCCAGTCGCCGCCCATGGCGGACGTGGTCGCTGTCTCCGGCGGCTCCGCGCATAGCATGGCGTTGTTGTCCGATGGCAGCGTGCGCGCCTGGGGTTACTACGTGTCGGGCCAGACGAACGTTCCGACCAATTTGTGGGCGCGGGCTATTTCCGCGGGCTCCACCTTCAGCATGGCCCTCCGGACCAACGGCACGGTCGCCGTGTGGGGCGGGATCCCGGCTCCGCCCGCCGGCTTGGCGAATGTCACCGCCATTGCCGCGGGATGGTCGCACTGCCTCGCGCTGCTCAGCGACCAAACGGTCGTTTCCTGGGGCAGCCAGACCTTCGTTCCCGAGGGCCTGCAGAACGTGGTTGCGATCGCGGCAGGAAATGAAAACAGCCTCGCACTAAAGAACGATGGCACGGTGGTCGCCTGGGGCAGCAACAGCTATGGTAAGACGAACGTCCCGGTCGGCCTGGCCAACGTCATCGCCATCGCGGCCGGAGCGGATCATTGCCTGGCACTGCAGCAAGGGGGAACTGTAGTGGCCTGGGGCCGCAATGATCGCGGGCAGGCAACCGTTCCATCTGGCCTGAACGCAGTGGGAATCGCCGGCGGCGCGCTGCACAGCCTGGCCCTCAAAACCGATGGCAGCCTCGCGGCGTGGGGGGACAACTCTCTGGGCCAGACGGTGGTGAACCCTGCCGATAACGGCTTTATCGCCGTGGCCGCCGGTGGATATCACGGACTGGCGATCCGCGGCGACGGCCACCCGTTCATCCTGTCCCAACCTGCCAGCCAAAAAGTGCTCATCAGCAAGAGCGCGAGTTTCCAGGTCATCGCCACCGGCACAGCTCCGCTGCGTTACCAATGGCGCCAGTTCGGGACGAATCTCGCCGGCGCGACAAGTTCCACATTCTCCATCGCCAACGTTCAGCCCACGAATGCCGGTCCGTACACGGTCACGGTCGCGAATGATTTTGGATCGATCACCAGCGCTGTCGCGGTCCTCGAAGCCGTCGGCGGCATGCCAATTATCGTCACCGCCCTCACCAACCAGACTGTCATCTGCGGTGACTCCACAGTGTTCCAGGCATCCTTCGGCGGCTCCTCGCCGTTTACGTTCCAGTGGCAGTACCAGGGTACCCCGATCCGCGGCGCCACCACCACCAGCCTCACCGTCACAAATGTGACCCAGGCCCAGGCGGGACAATACACAATCACCGCCAATAACCCTTACGGCTCAGTTTCGTCCTCTTCCCAGTTGACGGTGACGGTCGAGCCTCCCGCGATCACCAGTGCGCTCACCGCCGCCGGTGCCCAGGGCGTGCCCTTCACTTACGCCATCCAGGCCCTGCACACTCCTACCAACTTCCTCGCAAAATACCTCCCCTCCGGATTGCTGGTCGACACCAACACGGGTGTCATCTCCGGCACGCCAGCGGAGAGCGGAACTTTTGGAGCGCTGATCACCGCGGTGAACGCGTGCAGCTCCGATACCGAAACCCTCGTCCTGACTATCGCCCCCTCGCTGCCCACCATCACCAGCGCCCCGACCGCCACCGGTATCGAAGGCCAGCCTTTCACTTACCAAATCACCGCCACGGCCTCGCCGGTCTTGTTCGGTGCGATGGATCTTCCCGTCGGTCTTAGCGTCGACCCTCTCACGGGCTTAATCTCCGGCTCGCCCACTTATGCCGGCACCTTCGACTCGACGATTTGGGCCAGCAACAACTGGGGCACCGCCTCCGCCAATCTGCATTTCGCGTTCCAGAACGCGCAACTGAATAACCTCAACATCGGCAGCGTCACGTTCAATTACTCGAAACCTTACCTGCTCGATTTCCAGTTCTCGCTGTACACTGTTAACGGCGATCCCGCGGACCCGAATGCTCCGGCCTCAGGCGTCGTCGTCGATCCCAAGCTCCTTTCGGCCACCTGTATGGAAGACGGAGTCACCAACAGCGCGATCGAGACCGGCTCGTTCATCGTCGAAGGCAATAGCAAGGTCGTTAAGGTTTACCTCGTGCTCGACTTCACCGCCAGTATCGCGTCCCTCGTCAACGGGGATACAAACAATAATGGAATCTCCGACGCTGTGGAGTTCATGGTCGCGGGCGCCCAGGATTTCGTCAACCAGCAGCCCTATGACACCCAGATCGGCGTGATCGAATTTCACCGCGACGATATGGCGCCCTCCAACGTCGTCGCCCTCACCACTGACAAGGTGCTGTTGAATCAGGCCATCGCAGGGATCTACACCAATTATGTTAAGGGTTTCTACTCCGGTTCCCGTTGCTGGGATGCGCTCGCCGCCTCCGTCACTGCCCTCGGAACTTCCAACCGTGACGAACAGCACTTCGTCGTCTTCGTCTCCGACGGTCGCGACGAGTCCAGCACGGCCGTCCTGACCAACGTCATCGCCCAGGCCACCACCGCCGCCGTCAAGGTGTTCGCCCTTGGCTTCGGTAGCGAACTGGATCCCACCACGCTTCAAAATATCACTTCCCAGACCCAGGGACGTTACTTCCCCGCAGGCAGCGATCCCTCGGCCCTCGCGTCGCAGTTCGCCGAAATCACCAAATCCGCCAAGGGGCAATATATCCTCCGGTGGGCGACCTTGAAACGTTCCTCGACCGCCTTCATGCCTTCGTTTATCATCAGCTACGCTGGACTCATGGCAACCTCCCCCACCAACCCGGTCGCCGAAGACATCCAGCCCGACCCTGCCGATACCAACGATCCGCCAACAATGTTTGTCACCAATTATATCACCAACTTCATCATCGGCCCGTACGTGCCGAAAACTTACGAGGGCGACGTCACCGTCGGCACCCTCAGGATGGTGCCCAACAAAGAAGTATTGCCCACGGCGTTGGACCTCCGTGCCACCTACGCGCCCCGCAACATCAGCCAGCTCCGGATTCATTATGTCCCGAATTGGCCCTGCACCCCGCTGATTCAGAATACCGGCGCGGGCGAAATCCTCAGCGGCTGGAGCCTGGTGGAGACCAACGATGGCGCCGGCGGCAACTGGATGCTGCTCAGCAGCCCGAACCCCACCAACCCCCTGACCTGCATCCCGTTTGCCTCCTTTGGCAAACTGGTCACATTTGCCTTCAAAGATGTCATCAATCCGACCAATGCTTTCAGCCTGTTCTCCATCGACAATACTCTCTACACGAACATGAATCCGAGGGCGCCCAGCTTCCGGATTGAGAACACCAACGACTTCCTCAAGAGCTTCCCCTTGCTGCCCTATGGCACGCCCGTCCCCTGGCTAATCTCCTACGGATACTCGGGGAACTACACCAACGCGGAAGTCACGGACACCGACGGCGACGGCATGCTGGCCTGGCAGGAATATCGTGCGAACACGAACCCGACCAATGCGGCCTCCAAGTTTGTGGTCCGCACCATGTCACGCCTGCCCGATGGTCGCTGGCAAGTCACCTTCAGCACCTCCCTCAACCGCACTTACCGCGTCGAGGCTTCAACGGATCTCTCCAACTGGCAATCCGTCCAGGACAATATCACCGGCATAAACCAGGACGTGACGATTACCGATACCAGATACGTGCCCACAGACACCTTGTACTACCGGGTCCTGGTTTACTGACCCAACCCACCCAAATAAACGGCCGCGCTTTCCCGTAGCGCGGCCGTTTTTTTGTCGGGCGACCTCGGCTCGATCTAAGCCGTGCGCAACGCCTGGACCAGCCGCGAAATCCCATCGAATGAGCACAAGCGGATGCCGCGAGCGTCCAAGGCGTTGCGGATCTCCGGCGCGCACAGTACCGACAGTTCCAGGACCCGTTCGTCCCGGTAGGATGTCGCCAACCCTTCTCCGTAACCGGGATGACATCCGAGTTCCGTAATCCCCTTTGGCAGCGAATCCAGGATCCGTTCCAAACCCGCGCAGGTTAACGCCTCCTCGATCCTTTCGCCCTCCCCGGTCTGACCATAAAAGTCGCCGCAGTAGACAATTCCTTCCGTGCAGTCCCGCACCGGGATAGACATCTCTCTCGCCAGGTCCAATACGATCGCCCGCGCCGGTTCCTGCCGGTGAACGTGCTGGTGCGAATCGATGTGGGTCGGATCGCGGCCCACCAGCCTGCGGAATTCGGCCAATTGCCGCGCGACCTCGCCCGCTACTTGGTTCGCATCTTCTGGTGGCACCACCGCGTATAGTGGCACCCATTCACCATCGCGAAACACCCACTCTCCCAGGTCCAGGTGCAGCCCGACGCTCATCCCGGCATGGCCGCGCGCGTACCTCGCGGCGGACTCCGCCGCCGGTTGGCGCACCATCAGGCTCGCACTGGTGACAATGCCGCGCTCGCCCGCCTCAATGATCCCCCGATTCACGCCCTCGCTTAGGCCGAAATCGTCCGCATTCACTATGAGATATTTCCTGTCCATAAACCGAGCCTGTATTCAGCGTCTACGCTCCTCCCGGGTTATCTGCCGCCCGGGTTGGGGCCTCATCGTTGTCCCCGCCGGCGCCGCCATTGAGGAAGACCGCCGCTGTCCGCGCCACAACTTCCGAACCCAACCGTTCGTTAACTCACCGACTCGCTAACTCGTATTGCCTCAGTCTTGGGTCGGAGCGCCGATTTCTAATCGGCTTTAGCGAGCCGACGGACTCCTGTAAGCGGAGTACAACTCGGCGCTCCGACCCAAGACTGAGGGGGTACACTAGCTCACTGATTGTTCTTGGCGAATCCCTGCGCCCTCAGCCAATACACCAGGTCGGCGCTCCAGGGATGGCGCTTCGCCGGATCCCATTGGGAGCTGCCCAGGCCGAGGCCGTGGCCGCCTTTCTGGTAGATGTGCAGATCGAAAGGAACGCCGTTCTTTTGCAGCGCTGCGGCGAATTGCAGGCTGTTCTCGACCGGCACAGCTTTGTCCTCCCAGGTGTGCCAGATAAAACACGGCGGCGTCTCTTTCGTCACTTGCAGTTCATTGGACAGGTTCCTCACGAGTTCCTCGGAAGGCTCTTTGCCGAGCAGATTGTTTTTCGATCCTTGATGCGTAAAGTGTCCCATCGTGATCACCGCGTAACAAAGGATCCCCGCGTCCGGCCGTGAACTTTGCCGTTCGGTTGGGTCCTCAGCATCAGGCTTCCCCCCGTCAAAATGAGTCACCAAGGTGGACGCGAGATGGCCGCCGGCCGATGAACCCATGATGCCGATGCGCCGCGGATCGACCTTCCACTCCGCCGCGCGTGCTCGCACCGTGCGCAACGCCCGCGCCGCATCCTGCAGCATCACGGGATGTTTGTACCCGCCGGAGGCCAGCCGATACTTCAGCACAAACCCGGCAATGCCCTGTTCGTTCAGGAACCGTGCGTAATGCTCGCCTTCGTGATTCGCCAGCATCCCATATCCTCCGCCGGGACAAATCACGACGGCTCCGCCAGTAGCCTTGTCAGCCTCCGGCAAATAGACGGTGAGCGTGGGTGTGTCCTTATCCTCTTTGCCGAGCGCGCCCGGCGCGCCGTCCGGCCACAAGGGGAAAGACGGGGCTGCTTGCGCCTGCATTTGCGTCAAACACCCAATCCATGCCAGTGTCGCGAGAAGGATCTTCATGGCCTCCGAGCGTAAATGGTAACGCCGCGATCCAAAAGTGAGAAATCAAGGCAGTCGCGGAGTCGCCAGCCGGAAAAAACGGGCGGCGCCATTCGCAATCCCGTTCGTGATCGCCACCGTGCGGGGCAGGGGAGTGGGAAATATATCGGCGACGCGCGCCCAGTTCGTGCCCGAAGGAACGTCGCTCGCGACCAGAGAATAGGCCCTCTCTGAATCGGCCCAGAACCGCAGCACAACGGTATCGCCCGTGACTTCAAGGGAACTGAAGGCCGGGTGACTGGATGCCATCGCCGCCCCGACCGGGAAGGCTGCGCCCATAGCGGCGCCGTCAAGTGCGGCATTCCACAACGGCGAGGTTGGCGCGAGGCTGTAATCGCCCGACGCCGCGGCTCTCCAGGTCGGGTCGAGGCTCACGTTGCCAGCGCCGGGAACGCTCGTGCCTTGAAAGTCACTGTAGCTGGCAGTCAGGGTGGAGCCGTTCAGCAACTCGAAGCTTTGGGTGTTGCCCCAAAGAATGTTGTTGAACGAGTTCGTGATGAAACCGCCGCCCGTGGACGAAGCCGGGTTGGCTTTGTTATAGCAGTGAAAGCCGAAGTTGTTGCTGACTATGGTGCAATTGTAGATCCCCGCGAGGGAGAGATCTTTCACCGCGATCCCGGAGTCCACGTGATGAATGAGGCAGTTGCTCACGCAAACATCCACTTGGACCCCCATGGAGACGCCTTTATCCACGAAATCGTACAGCAGGCAATTCTCGATAAGAACTCCGCGCGAGGGTTCGCCCCCCGCGTACTCCCCCATATCGAGAGCATCGACGTTTGTGTATCTCCCGTGCCGGACCGTGCATCGCCGGATAAACGAGCCCGGTTGGCCGCCATCGAAGTCAATCCCGTCGCCGCCCTGCTCCGGATACTCCATCAGGCACTCTTCGAACCGGTTGGTCGAGAGCTGGCAGAGCATCTCGTAGTAACGGTTCACATGACAGCGGCGAAGCGTCAGCGAGCAGTGGTTTGGATCCCCCAGTGTGTGGATGATGGCCGGGCTGCTGACCGTGTAATCGTGGAAATAGGAGTCTTCAAACGTACCCTCAGCGCCATTCAACAGCTCGAGATGCCCGGCGATGGTCTCAACGTGCTGCCCATGGAGCTGCGCGCCCGTGCCGGTCCCGATGAGCCCACCCCAGACGGTGGTTCCATCTGCGGGTGCGAACACTATCGGGCCGCTCTCAGCTCCGCTCGCGCTCAGGGTGGAGGCCGTGAAATCGAAACTCGCCCCGGGAGAGAGCAAGAACACACACCCGGCGCCGATTGACAACGAGGCCCCCGATGGAACGCGGATCGAGTTGGTGACGTGGAAAATCCCCATCGAACTCCTCAGGCTGATGTCGCCGTTCAGCGTTCCCCCGATATTAGTCGAGACAAGCTCTGACACGATCTCCCGATTGGTTGCGAACAACTGGACCCCCGCGGAATCGAATGCTTGGAATAGCACCCGGTTGAATCCCGGTGTCAATGATACCGTGCGGGACCATCGCCCGGTGCCGGGGTCGTAGTCCGCCTCGATTCCGTCCACCAAAACGCGTGCCGAGTTGGCGATGGAATTGGTCCCGGATACGACAACCGAATTGCTCCGCACAATCGAGAGCAGCGTGCCGTTTACGACCCCGGACGGGTTGGCATCGCCCACCAGGAGCTCCGGCACCAGTATGAAATCGGAGCTGTTGGTCGCCTGGTTCAACCCCAGGATCGCCAGCACGTGCGTGCCAGGCTGCAGCCGAGCGCCTGATGGTCCGAGGGAAAACGTCATCGCCGGTTGCGGCAGGTTGTTGCCCAGGGATGATTCGTGGCTCGTGGTCGCGGTCGAGTTGAAAGACGGCTCCGTGCCTGCGGTCCCAGGCGCGTTGCTGCGTGGAGCAAGCTCAACCCCATCTAGCCAGGCGACAAAACCATCATCCCAGTCCATCACTAATCGCAGCGCTTGCTGCGGTGCAACCTCGTTGGTGATTTCGAAAGAGCGGCGGATATAGAACGTCGTGTACCGGTTCTGCATGTCCAACAACGGGGTTCGCACCAGCGCCACCTCAGGTGTGTTGTCGGCGTAGCCGAACCCGCCCGGTCCGCTCGCCCAGCTCCCGTCCAGGCTGCTGTCGGCATTGGTTTGCCAGCCCGGCGCCGGTGCATTCGTGCCCTCGTGGAACCACCACGTGTCACCATGCGCCACCAAAAACACTGGCGGCGGCGACGGCTGGCCAATGACGAGAGAAAACGTGCCTTGTGCTCTAACCCGCTGCCCCAAACCCGCAAAGAGGAAAACCAGAACGAGGAGAGACTTCCAAACCGCGGCTTTGCATTTCATACAGCTTTGAGCTCCGGCATGCTTTCACTCTTGCCGCACGAGAACAAGCCGCAAAACGTGGCGCAGGCGTTCTCGCCGGCGAGTTTGGATTTGCTTTTTGCACGGCCGCAGGTCAATTCACTAAAGGCCAGGGGATGGGCAGGCAGTCGGAGCAGGATCTCAGCCCCGCGTCGAAACCGCGAAGGGCACGATCCGGGACGCTCGCGGATCGCTCCGGCCGCGCCTGTGCCTCGAGATTTGAGCCTTATCTCACGCTGCTTTCGCCTCGCTTTGCTTATCGACCGGGCAGAATAGCCCACAACCTCAAGGCCTGCAAATGACAGCCCAACTGATGTTGCGAGCGGAACGGCCGGGGACCGCAGTGCAGCCCCGAGGGAAGGCGCCACGTTAGGGCGTTCTGGCCCAGCTCCGCTCGATCTGCTCGAGTGACTTTCCTTTTGTCTCAGGGACCATCGCCCGGAGCACCACGATGAGGACCACGCAAAACGCGCCGTAGACGTAAAAAGGGAAGGCGTGGTTGAACCGCTGCACGAACCACGAATCCTTGGCGTCCATGATCGGAAAGGTCTGCGTGACGACGTAATCGGCCATCCAGAGGAAGAACGTCGCCAGGCCGAGCGCGCGCCCGCGGACTGCCGTCGGGTAAATCTCAGAAAGGATCACCCAGGTCACTGGCCCGACCGACAGCCCGAAGCAGACGACATAAAGGATGATGAACAGCAGCATCCAGCGGCCGACGGAACCGGGGTCGGGGATGGTTTGGGCCATCAGCCCCATCGCCAGCAGACTCACGCCCATCCCGGCGGCACCAAAGTACATCAGCGGTTTGCGGCCCCATTTATCGACGGTGGCGATCGCCACAACCGTCGACAGCGCGCTCGCGCCCCCCACGATGATCTGTTGCAGCATGCCCGCGTCCACGCCTGTGGACGTGCTCATGTTTTTGAAAATCGTTGTGCCGAAGTAGAGGAAGACATTAATGCCCGTCACCTGCTGCAGCACGGCGAGAAGCATCCCCACCAGCAGCGGCGCGCGCAGCCGGCTGGAGAGCAGTTCTCCCCAGGTGCCTTTTTCGGCGGACAGCGCCTCGCGAATGCTCGCCAATTCGCTCTCCGCGCTCGTCTCGCCGCCGACTCGGGCGAGAATGCTCCTGGCTTCATCGATCCGGCGCATCTCCACCAGCCAGCGCGGGCTTTCCGGGATCCGCAGCAGCAACAGCGCAAAGGCCACCGCGGGCAGAGCCCCGCTGGCGAACATCCAGCGCCAGCCGCTGGCTTCGTTCCAGGCTTGGTCGCCGCAACGCGCGATGAAATAATTGACGGAATACACCAGGAGGATGCCGCCAACGATCGCAATCTGGTTGACCGAAACGAGCCGCCCGCGCAGGTGCGCCGGCGCGATCTCGGCGATGTACATCGGCGTGGACATCGACGCGATGCCGATCCCGATGCCCCCGAGAAACCGGAATGCGATAAAGGTCCAGACATTCTGCGGCAGAGAGGTCCCGAGCGCCGACACCAGAAACAGTATCGCCGCGAGCAGCAACGCCTTTTTGCGGCCGAACCGGTCGGAGATTGGCCCGACGATCAACACGCCTGCGGCGCAGCCGATCAGCACGCAGCCCGATGCCCAGCCTTTCATTACCACATCCAGCTCAAACCGCGCCGTCAGGAATTCGATCGCGCCCGAGATCACGCCGGTGTCGTATCCGAAGAGCAACCCCCCCAGCGTGGTCACCAGGCAGATCGGGATCAGGTAAGAAAGATTGGTGCGGACGGGCGCGGAAGATTGACCCGGCGACGCAACGGTGCTCGGCATGGACGGGATGTTCTCAGGCCCGCGACTGCGAGTCAATCCGGGCAAACTCGGGCCCGCAGCTTAGGCGTCGCCTCAGAGGTCTTCCTTGAGCAGTGCGATGAACACCTTCATCGCCGGCGACAGCACTTTGCCCTTCTTGTATATCGCCCCGAGCTGTCTCATCGGATTGCCTTCCAGGCGAACGGCCGCGAGTGTGTGGTGAGCGACTTCCTGCCGGATGGTTTCCTCGCCCAGAATAGCCACGCCGGCGCCGTTTTCCACCGCCCGCTTCAGCGTTTCAATGTTGTCAAATTCCAGAACATGCTCGACCTTCGCTCCTTGGTCCTTGAGAATCCTATCGACCGCCTTCCTGGTGGGCATATCCGGTTCAAAGCTGACGAATTTTTGACCTCCCAGCTGCTTGATTTTGATCATTTTCAACTTCGCCAGCGGGTGCAGCGGGTGGCAGGCCAGAACCAGCGGGTCCTTCCGCAGCAGAACGACGTCCACCTGCGGGTCGTGCGTCGGATAGGCCACCAGCCCCACATCGACCAGGTTGCTGATCACGTCTTCGTGGGCTTTGTCCTCCCGGCGCAGTTGGATATGCAGCTTGACCGTAGGATGGTCCTTGAGAAAGCGCTTCACGTAAGGGGGCAGGTCGTGCAGCCCAATGCTGTAAACCGCCGCTACCCGCACCTCCCCGGCAATTTCGTGTTTCAGTTCCTGAAGTTTGCTTTGGATGGCTCCGTAGCCTTGGAGGATCCGCTTCGCATAATCGTAAACCACATCCCCCTCCGCAGTCAGACGAAAGTTCTTCTTGCTCCGCTCGACGAGCAGCGATTTGAACTGCTTCTCCAGCGCGCTGACGGTCTGGCTGACCGCTGATTGCGTGACCCCATTGATCCGGGCGGCTTTGCTGAAGCTCTCGCTCTCCGCCAAGTCGCAGAACACCTTTAGGCTTTCGAATTGCATATCCTATTGGACGCTGGATAAGCCCTCAGGTCAAGCTTTGCCAGCAGGAAATGCCCGCCACTAATCCGGGTGGGCACGGTCGGGAGTTCGGTCCTCCGCTCTCAATCTCCCAAACCGGTTCGTTGACTCGGTGGACGTTTTCGCCTGCCGCGGAAAAACGCAGGCGCTGTGCCACCGATCACTTGGCCGAACCAACGCCGGCTTGGGTTATGACGACGACGAAGTTCGTCTTCCGGACCGAGCTTTGGTCTTTCTCGAACAGCGAAGCGAATTTGAGGTGAAGCTCCGCTTTGCCTTTGGCAACCGCTTTATAGCGTAAGGCTTCGCATCGGCGGGCGGGAGCATTGCTGACGGGCTGATTTCGGTACTGCCGACCGGCCTGTTTCAGCAGGCTTTCGTCCAAAGGTTTTGATAGCAACCACTGGCGGTCCGCCCCGGAGGGTGAATCGAGAACGACCTCAAACTCCTCGCCGACGGCGACCATAATGGGTTTGGGATCTGCCGCTAGGGCTCCCCAACTCAGAAACACGCAGAACACTCCGGCCAGGACGAATCGCATAGCTTGGTACGTTTTACTGGTACTTCCAGCTATTAGACGCTGGAACGCAACGATTATTCAGCAGCGACTCGAAAAAGGGAAGCGATCAGTTATTGGAGGGGACTTCGATCAACTGCGCCTTGTTGGACTGCAAGTATTTGCCCATAGCCTCGATTCCCGAGATCTGAGCGCTGGCTCGCCTGTGGCCCAGGTGCTTGGTGATGCGGTAGTGAATCAACCGCTTCCCCAACCGGAGAATTTCGATGTGAGCGGCCGTCGTCTTCCATACCTGGCCGGTGGCCAATGCTCTGTTGTGCACCTTCATACCCTCAATCAGACCCCCGCACCGGCGTTTTTGTTCACAACTGGCGCATTACATTTCTGTAATTCGAACCGTGCTGCCATGACGAGATTGTATGACGATACATTTAACTAAGCAATACTAATGAGTCCCAGCGTGTATCGCCTCAGTCTTGGGTCGGAGCGCCGAGTTGCACTCGGCTTACCCGCGGCCGTCGGCGCGCTTAAGCTGATTAAAAATCGGCGCTCTGACCCAGGAATGAGGGGGTACTCCAACGTAAGAAACCCCGATCCTTACCGAAGCGGGACAACGCGCAACGACAGGTGAAGGTAGGATGCGAATTCAGCGATACGTGAACCTCAGTGCCGTTAGGGACAGCCTCGGAAAGCAATAATTGAATCGTGGCGAGTTGGCGTCGAGGTGCGATTCGCGAGCGACCATCCGTTCGGGCTCATCGAAGCTGTTGGCGACATCAGGTTCCCCGGCGTTTCTGCTATCCGCCAGCGTCCAGGCCGAGGCGTTCTTCCAGTGCCGGCCGAATGCCGCAAAATCCAGGGTCCGCGTGACATCCTCGAGTGAATCGTTCACGGCAAAGAGGGTGACCGTCCTCGTGTCGGCGTTGACGGTGGCGCTGAAATCAGGCTCCAGGTCGGTCGGCATCTCGCAGTTGATACGCAACGTTTGGGTTCCCGCCAAAGTGGCGTATAACTGTTGCGCGTAGTACGTGGGTGTTTTGAATAGGCGGTGGTTGTCGGTCTGGATAATGCCGGAGCAGAAACTGTTGGCGAGATTGGACCGATTGGCCAGCGCGACGGAATCGCAGTGCCGGTGCAGCAGGTTATGGTAACGGGAACAGGCCAGGGCATTGGCCAGCGACCACAGCATTGCGCGTCGCGGACCCGCATCGCCCGCGGTGGTGTTCCATTCCGTAACGCCGATCCGAATCCGGCGTCCCGGTGCGCGGTCGCGGATCATCTCAGCGATTGCAGTCAGGTCGTTGTTCATCCACGCGAGGTCATGGCTGTAGTGATGCGGGCAGACGAAATCAACATATTCTGCGGCCGCCTCAACGAGGGCAGGGGTGGGGAAAGAGGTCATTAATCGGATGTTGGGGTCGACCGCCTTCATGGCTTGGCAAAAGCCGGGTGCCCGGTGTTCATATTCCTGGCCGCCTTGTTCGTTGCCGATTTGCCAATACTTTACTTCATAGGGCTCCGGGTGCCCGTTGCGCGCCCGCCAGGCGCCCATCGGTGTGTTCGTCGCCCCGTTGAAATATTCGATTTCCTCAGCGGCGTCTTTCGGCGTGCGCCCATTGATGCGCACGCAGATCAGCGGCTCGGCTCCCACCGCGCGGCAGAACTGCACGATTTCCTCCAGGCCCGGCCCGACAGGCTGCAAGCCGCCCCAGGCACGAAATGGCCGCCGATGGTCAGGATCGCCGATTGTATCCTTCCACTCGAATTGGCCCAGGTTGGGGTCGTCCAGCGCGCTGCCTCCAAAACGAATGATGCCCGGTTTCAGCGCCCGCCCTGCCTCCACTACGTCTGGCCGCCAGCCGCCGACATTGTCCACCGGTATCAAAGACGCATTGTCCAGCCATAAAGTCCCGGGGCCGGAGAACTCCACCGTCAGCGTCGCGCTCACGTCGCGGGCGTTTGGAATCAGACGAGCACTGAACTTTTGCCAGTCGGCAGCAGGCCTGAACTCGCAGGCACAATACACGCGGACTCCCTGGCGCAGGCGGACGCGGACCGGCCCGGGCAGTCCCTCGGACTTGAACCAGCACTTGAACTCACAGGCTTTGTTCCTATCGACGAAAATTCCATCCTGCGACAAGCCGACGGTGCAGGGAGCGCCGTCCGCGACCGAGATCTTTTTTGACGCTTCTCCGCTGACCTTTGTCGTTCGGTCCAGCGAATATTCCGCCCGGTTTACTGCCCCGCTCGGATACCATGGCTTCTCTTTGAAATCGGTTTCCCGGATGAACTCGAATTTGTAGGGGCTTAATCCCTCGAAGCTGCCGTCGTATAGCTTTTCCGCCCACATCGCCGGCACGAGGTTGCACAGATACTCGATGAATTGCCCGTATTGCAGTCGGCTGATCTCCGCAGAAACGGCTGGCTCGCATGTGACGCGGAGCGGCCAGGCCGCCGGCTGGATTTCGTCCAGCTTGATATCGCTGAACCACGCGGTGCCCGTGCCGGTGCCAAAACCAGCGAAAAACAAGCACACGCGGACCCGTCCGTCCGCCGGGGCTTTGAAGAATACCCCGACCTCGGTCCAGTCTGTGTCACCCTTGTGATTCGGCCCTGCGGCGAGGATGCCGCGGCCGCCAGGTTTCTGGACCTGCAACGTGCCGTAAACGCTTGCAGTTCGGGGTTGGAGGTCAGTGGTCCGGACCCAGCCGGCAAAGCGATACCAACAGTTGCCCGTGACCGTGATCTCCTGCCCGGCCGCCGCGTCGGAGGGCCCAGCGGCTTTGATGCACAGCGAACCCCCGGTCACGGAGTGGCCCTCGGCGTGGCGAACCTCCGGCTCTGCCCCGTACACCGAAAGCTCCCAGCCTTCCAGTGGCCGGCTCGACGTAAACTGGGCGTTGGACAGCGCTCCGACACCCGCTGCCTGGGAGTTCGCCGTGTTGGGTGAAAGGATACAGACTAGCAGGGCCAGGAGGCCTGAGGCTCCGGCGAATTCTGCGAGCTTTACCATGCGCGATTGATCGCAGGGTCCTGCCAGAAAGCAACGGTATTTTGGACTGCCGGCTCGCGCAGCCCGTGTCACCCCTCGTCCTCCTCCTCGTCCTCGTCCTCTTCCTCCTCCGCCGACGTCTTGTCGCCGTGTGAGAAATACTCGGGCTACGGACGCTCCGCACCCCCGTGTCCGGCCGAGTTGCCGCCCGGCATGAAAAGTCTCGATCTGGACCGCCATCGCAAATAATCTGTTCTAAACCGTCTGTCCCGGCTGAAATGCGCCGATTAAGCACAACAACTCAGGTTGCGTGGTCTAGTACGCTCGCAAGGAAGTTCCCTTACACGGCGTCTGCTGAGATTCCCTCTCCTCCTTTGGAGGAGAGGGTAAGGGAGAGGAGGCTCTTTCCATCGAGATTTCTCTGTCATGGCATTCGCCTCGTGGTCCTGTCCCTGCTTGGCATTGCCCCGTGGCGGGCGGCGTGGTCACAGAATTACGCCGTGAAAGACCTGGGGGTGCTCGCCGATTTGGCGGGGCAGAGCGAGAGCAGGCCGAATGCGATCAGCCTGCAGGGCAGGGTGGCGGCAGCGAATGTCGTCAACGGTTCCTATCGAGCGCTGCTCTACGGCGGCGCTTGGACTAATCTCGGGACCTTGGGGGGAGCCAATAGTTACGGCGCCGGGATCAATGAATCCAACCTCGTGGTCGGCCATTCGCTCACCGTCGGCGGGACCGATCATGCCTTCTTATGGACACCGGGAGGGACCGGTGGCGTGCCGGGAAACGTTCAGATGAAAGATTTGGGAACGCTCGGCGGAAGCGCCAGCGGGGCCTTTGCCATTAACCGGTTGGGGCAGATTACCGGTTATGCCGCTACCACGAAAGAGGATCACGCGTTCGTTTACAGCAACGGTGTGGTCCGGGACCTCGGGCCCCTTTTTGCGGGCGGCCTCGCGAATTCATATGGTTACGGAATCAACGACCTCGGTCACGTCGTCGGGACCGCTTACAATTCCAGTTATTCGGTCGCCCGTGCGTTCTTCTTCAACGGCACCTCGGCCGCCGACCTCGGCGCGCTCGGCGGAAACGACGCGAGCGCCTTGGCGATCAACAACACGGACAGGGTCGCCGGATATGCCTCGACAGCGGACGGTTTTGACCATGCCTTCCGCTTCGTCGGCGGCGCGATGACCGATTTGGGCACCCTGGGGGGAAGCTACAGTTATGGAATAGGCCTCAACAACAGCAACGTCGTTGTCGGCGGCTCATTTGTCGACGCCGCCAACACGATCTATCACGCGTTCATTTGCCCAACCAACACGATGTACGATTTGAACAACTTTTTGGACTCCAGCGGCGCCGGTTGGGCGCTGGTCGAAGCCCGCGCCATCAACGACCGCGGCCAGATTATCGGGACCGGCAATTACAGAGGCGCGTCGCACGGGTTTCTGCTCAGTCCAGCGCCCCGGATCGTGCAGCAACCGACCAATACAACCGTCGCGTGCCAGGGAACCGCCAGGTTTACTGTCAGTGCCGTTCCGGCCCCGCTCCTGTTTCAGTGGTATAAAGGCGCGCTCTCCAGCGGGTCACCTCTGCCCAGCGCGACGAACGCCACCCTGACCCTCACCAATGTCACGGGAACCGCCGCCGGGCCATATTTTGCCGTGGTCACCGGCACGTTCAGTTCCGCCACAAGCGCCGTCGCCACCCTGACCGTTATTGATTCCACCGCCCCGGTGATCACCGGCTGCCCTCCGAACCTCACAAACAATACCGACCCCGGCCTCTGTTCGGCGGTCGTGACCTGGCCCAGCCCGATTGCGCTGGATGCCTGCGAGGGGCCGGTGCCAGTCACTTGCACCCCTCCCAGCGGGTCCAGGTTCCCCAAAGGCGTCACCGGTGTCACCTGCCGCGCCGGCGACTCCAGCCGAAATACCAACACTTGCGTTTTCACCGTCACGGTTGTGGACCGCGAGGCGCCGGACTTCACAAACATTCCGGGGCCGGTGCAAGGCTATGCGGCGCCCGGGGCCGGTTCGGTGCCGGTTTCCTGGGATCCTCTGGCGGCCACCGACAACTGCGACGGCAAAGTAACCGTTAAGTGTTTGCCGCCGAGTGGTTCGCCCTTTCCCAAGGGCACTTCCACAGTTGTCTACAGCGCGTCCGATGCGAACCGCAACACGAACTCCGGCTCATTCACAGTCACCGTGAGCGAGGCCATTCCCCCCATCATCACCAGTGCCAGGGTGATCGGGACCAGCGTGGTGATCACATTCACTACCTTAAGCGGCGCCGCCTACTCCGTGGAATGCGCTTCCGATATTCCGGGCGCAAGCTGGACTGAGAGCGCATCCGGAATTCATGGCACCGGTGGTTTGGTGAACGCCACCAATAGCAGCCCGCCCCTCGCCACTTCACACTTTTACCGCGTGAAGATGCTGCTCACCACTACCGGGATTGCGTCGAGCAAAACCGCGAAGTGATGACCACACCGGAACGAGGCTCCAACGCTTTCGGACTTGCCGGGGGTTACGGCGTTGGCCCCTCACGGCGATTGCTTCGCCCGGAAGAACTCACGCCGTTGATTCGCGGGTGAGGTGCCTCCTACCGCCAAAGTGCCGAAGGTATTCGTCACCAAAGCAAACGGCGTCCAGTTTATCAAATCCGCCGAGCTTTCGACGGTGTATCGCCCGCCACTTTCCGAATCCAGCAGGAACGTGACCGCGCCGCTGGTGTCAATGCCGGCATGCCGCAGAGCGGGCGGTGGATACACTATTCCGGCGAGGTCCGTGCGAAAATCCTGCAAAGGCAGTGTGAGCATGCCGTTGGTCGTCGCGGCTTCCGTCCTGCCTACTCTGATCCCGGTGCATGGGTCATACCACTCGGCATAAAAATGGCCACTGGGCCAATTGGTTAACGTCACGGTCCGACCGTGCTGCACCGGCAAATCCGAATTGGTTGCGCCGTCCGGGAACGAAACTCCGGGCGCCACCACATACAACAGAGATTCATGGCTGCCCCGCAGCCCAATGGCGTCCGGGGACGGTGTCCAGTCCGGACTGTAAGCAGCCGGCAGCACATTCTCAAGCCGCACCCAATCCAGGTAAAACCAATCCGCGCCGGCATTGGTGATCTCGATCGATCGCTTGCCACTGGGCAGGTCCACCGGGATATCCAGGTTGTACTCGTTGTTCACCTTTCCCACGCCGTCGAGGTTCGGCAGGTTGGTGCGCCATAGTTCACCGCCATCAACCCGCACCACCATCACCGCGCCGCCCGAAACCGAGTTCAGATGCATCACCAACCGCGCGTTGTTCGTCACCCACGCGTTCAGACGAAACGGCACCTGGAGCTCAGCGTGCGCCGTGCCCTGAACGAAGCTGTCGAGCATCAGGGTCGAGTATTCGGCCGAGGCAGCATTGGCCACCGCAAGCTGGCCTCTCACGCCCCCGGCCCAGGCGTTGCTCAAGGTGAGAACCGCGGTGAACGGCTGGCCGTTGGTAATCAGACTGCCGACCCCTGCCGGAGGCGGCCCAACGGTGTGAAAACCAATATTGGTCCAGCCTCCTCGTCCCCAGCCGGTCCGATTCAAGATCGCGCCCAGCGCCGCGTAAATGGGATACGCATTGTCGCTTTGAATGTTCTTCCACCACCACGGCATGCCTGTGCCGCTCGAACCACCTAACGCCCCGCCCCAGATGCCTTGGCGGAACCCTCGCAAGTAGGGGTCATTCGAGCGGTTCCACCCTCGCCAATCGGTGCCATACTCTCCGATCATCACCGGCTTGCGATACCGGCTCAGGAAGCTTTGCGCGACCTGCCCCAGGCGCAACGCCGGCCTCGCTGCTCCGTACGAATGGTAGGACGTAAAATCGAGCTGCGGCAGGCTCCACAACTCCGGCCGGTCGCTGCCCGAGGTAAGGCTGGTCGTCACGAGGTGACCGAAAGGGTCATTCGTGTGCAGCCAGCTCCCCATCAACCCGTGCCAGGTTGCTACGTTAGTCGCGTTGAGCAATGTGTAGTCATTGTCGATTTCATTGAAAAACTCCCACGCCAGCAGATTCTGACTATACCCATAGCGTCCCACCAAATACCGCAGCCGATTTCTATAAATGCTCTGGGCAGTGGTGTTTGTAAAAAACGCGTTCTGGTTAATACAGGGGCCGCCGTTGGTTGTGTTATACGGGTTGAGCGGCCAAAAATTATTGCCGCCCCAGTAATCGGGTTGAGTCTTGAACATGCCGTGGTAGTCGAGGCAGAGCAGCACATAAATGCCGCGTTGCTCCGCCAGGCGCAGCACGTAATCGAGCTGCCAGGCGTGGTCCAGTCCATAATGCCTCAAGGAATGGGCGCCGCTCTCGATCCCAAAGGCCCATGGTACCATCCATATTCGCGCGTAGTTTTCCCCTGCCGCCTGCATCGCCGCAAACCAGGTGTCGTAATCATAAGTGCCTGCGCTGCTCGGATAGCATAGGTTCTCCCCCACCAGGCGCAATGGCTGCCCGTCGCCGGTTTCAAAGTATGCGCTTCCCGGCCTCACCCGGACGTACCCCGAGCGAGCCGGCAGCCCACTCGCCGGAACCGAAAAAAAAGTCGACGCCGACGCCCCGTAAAACTGGTTATTTGTTAGGACGGTGACGGAAACCGTGTAGTTCCCCGTTTCAGGAGGTGTGAACCGAAGGCGCCACTCGCCCGCTCCGCTCAGGGTCAGGGTCTCATTCCCGCCCAACAGTGCGCGTTGATATGCCTGGTACCAAAATGCCGGAACGTCAAGTGTGCGCCCGGAGGGTAAGAAGAACCGCCCGTCCACGCGGATCAAAGCGGGGTCAAAAGGGTTCGTCACGGTCGGCAGGTTCGTGACCCGAAACTCGGCTCCTTGCCAAACCTGCGGCGCGCTGATCGCGCTGATTTGGGGTGCTGGCTGCGCGCCAACCTGGCCGCCCACCAGAAGACATAGGATGAGTTGCAGCCCTCCTGCGACAGTGTACTTCACCTGCTACACTAGGTTAACATCCGCAAACGTTCCAGCGGAAACACGAATGCGGGGGTGAAACACGAATCCTTGCGAAGCGGGGTTCGCGCCCTACCGCGGTTTTCGCTAAGGATTAGGAGGTGCGCCCGTCCCTGGGTGGGAGTCCCACAGGGTGGCAAAGCGGCAGCAAGCTGCGCGCGCTCCAAACGCTTCGCGACCGCAGATGCGCTCCGAACTGCGCGCCAGCGTTTGGAGTGCGTGCCGCTTGCTGCCGCTTTCGATTCGCTACGCCGACAAAAGGAATCTCCCGCTCTAAGAACTGCGGCGTCAATCGCCCTCGAGTGCCGTAACGTTCAAATCCCCACCGCTTCAGCGAGGCGTGAAGCCTCCCCGAGCCAATTCCGGGCATGCTGCTCCGGCGGAGACCAATCCGCCGCCCAACCCAGCCACTGGATCGAAAGGTGCAACTGGCAATAATTTACCGCCTCGGTCAGCTCAGGCATCGAAGAGCGCGAACTGTCGATACACTGCGAAGCCTCGTGGTAGGCTGCAACCAACCTGCTTCTCTGCTCCGGCTTCCAACCCCCGAGCGTCAGCGCCGCCAGGTCCAACAGCCCCGGTCCCATTCCCGCCACCTCCCAGTCAATCGGGCAAATCGACAAGGGTGATGCACCGCGTCGCACAATAATGTTGGATGGAAAAAACTCCCCATGGATGAGTGTCGCGGGCATCCGCAACAACCGCTCGATCACCAGGTCGTATGAGCTGGCGATCCGGTCGAACCGCCGCCACTGGGCGCGGCACCCCTGGCCGTGCTTCGAGCGCAAAAACCGCTCGGCGCGCATTAGCCAGGTCTGGAGCAACCGGTCGTCATACCTCAGCACCGCCGCCAGGGTCGCGGCCGGAATGTCACCTCTGCCCTCGTGATAACGGCTGTGGAACAGCGCCAGCCACCGCGCCGCCGCCTCCCAGGTTTCCATCTTGCCCGTTTGCCACAGCAGCGGGCCATCCACCCTCTCCAGGAAAAGCCAATAACGCTGGTCCGCCTCCGATTGCACCGACCCATAGCAGAGCGGCGTCCCCAGCCCGCTCCGCTGCAGCAGTCCGGTGTAGACCTGGATTTCTCTTTCCGGCCGGTACAGAAAAGAGGGCCGCACCGCGCGCGCCGTCGCCAGTATCGAGCCGGGGCTCATGTCTTTCAACACCAGTCGCAGGCGCTGTTGGTCTTCGAGTTCGACTTCCAGGTTCGTGATGATAAACGAGGACGAGTACCGCGAAATCCGCCGGCGCAGCCGAGTGACCCTCCGCCGCCGCCCGAAGTGGACCGACAGCGCCTGTTCCAGCAACGCGTGCAATTCGGCGAGGGGCGTAGCCCCGTTGGTTCTCGGTTTCATATGCTCATGTGCCGGCAGGAAAGCTCCCTTACAAGGCGTCCGCTGCGATTCCCTCTCCTCCTTTGGAGGAGAGGGCCAGGGAGAGGAGGCTCTATGTATCGAGATTCTTCTTTCACAGCACTAGGCCCCCACCCGGGCCAGCAACCCGCCCAGGACTTTGTTTGAATCAAAGTACTCTTCCGCGATTTGGCGCGCCGCCCGGCGGTGCCCTTCATAATCTCCGTTCACGCTCGTGATGGCCGCGACGGCCTCCTCGGCATTGGCAAAGGCCAGCAACCCCTTCCCGCAAGGCATGTGCCGGTCAAAACCCGTGTTCTGCGCAATCACCGGCCGCCCTGACGCCAGGTAGCACACGCTACGGTCGCTGAACCATCCGCACCGCGAAACCGCGTAACCGCTCTTGCAAATCCCGAACTCCGCCTTCGACTCCTGGATGAATGTCCGGTAATCCGCCGGGGTTCGCGCCACCTGTGCCGGATCCAATAGCTCCCACCCGTGTTGCCGCAGCCGCGCCAAATCCTCCGTCTCGCCGGGGTGGATCGCCAGCGCGGGCGTGATCCTTTCCGCCGTCAGCTTCGGCACCTCCAGCAACTGCCTTACCGAATGCGCCTTCTGGCCGTATTGGACCCCCTCGTGCGTTATCGAGCCATACCCGCGCCAGTTCCCCACGGTTGTGAACGCTCGAGCCGCCTGATCGGCGGCGACCGGCCACCGGTCGAGGCACACCGGCTGGAGCGTCTTCAGCCAGCCCAGTCCGCAAGTCGGCACCGGACAGTCCGCTTCTCCGATGTTCAGTCCGATCGTCACATAATGAGTGTGCCCGGCATAGCGCATATCGATCCCCTCCGCGCTGTTCCACAGTTGGCTGAAAGCCGGGTCAAGATCCAGGTAAACCCGGATCGGCACAGCCTTCAGCAACCGTTCGTCCGTCAGCATTCCCGAAATGTTGATCAGCACGTCCGCGTGCTTCATGACCTTTTCCACGCTGCTGTAAGAGAGTCCGTAACTTTCTTGTGTGCCGCTCACCAGCAACGCCGCCCTCGCCCCCAGATCAAAATCCTGCATCACCTTCCCGAAATACGCCGCGTTGTCCGAATCGGCGAGCCCGCATCCCCGCGGCTGCAAATCCTTTTCCGGGATCGGCTCCAGCAAACAGACTTCGTCGCCCAGCTTCCGGAAACCCAACACGTACTGCAGCACCGCCCACGTCGCCCCGCCCTGCCAGGGATTGGCCGCCACCATTCCGCTCACGATGATTGTGCGCCCGCTTCTCATATTCCCTCAGCCGGGTTTCAATCCGATCTGCGCCAGCAAATCCCCAATGACCTTGTCCGAGTCGAAATAATCTTCCGCCAGCTTTCGCGCCGCCAGGCAATGCTTTCGATAGTCGCCGGTAATCCGTTCCACCCCCTCAATTGCCTCCTCCAGGTTGCGGAACGACAACAAACCCTCGCCTGTCGGATAGTGCTGGCTGAAACCGGTCTCCTGCACCAGCACCGGTTTCCCCGTCGCCAGGTAACGCACCGTCCGGTCGCTGAACCATCCGCTGTTGGTTTCGACATATACTCCCTGCGCCGGCGAAAACTCCGCCCCCGAAGTCTGTATGTACGAGCGATACGCCTGGGCCGTTTTGGCGACCGCTTTCGGGTCCACCAGCCGCCAGCCGTCCGCACCCAGCGCCGCGATATCCTTGTGGTCGCCGGGATGAATATCCAGCGCTACCTCGAACTGACGTCCTGTTCGCGAAGGCAGCGAAAAGAACTTCCTGAACTCGTGCGCTTTTTGTCCGAGCTTTCTTCCCTCGTGCAGAATTGGTGCGTAGCCCCCGCGCCAGCTCGCCACCGTCGTGAACCGGTCAAACCCCGCCGACTGCACCACCGGCCACTGCTCCAGGTCCGCCGGTGGACGAGTGTGCTTCCATTGAATATTGCCAGTCGGGATGAGGCAGGAAGGTGAGCCAATATTGCGCCCAATCGTGAAATAGGCGTCATGCCCGTTCATTCGCGCTGCGCCGTCGCCCGCTGCCTGCCAAAACTGCGTATAACCCGGGTCGTCATCCAAATACACCTTCAGGCCGCATTTTCCCAGCAGCCCGTCGTGGGCCAGGTGCCCGCTCATGTTCAGCAGAAAACTCGATTCAGCCGCCACCGCCTCCAGCTTCGTCAGCGGCACCCCGAACACCTCGTCCCCCTCGCCGCAAATCAGTGACGACCACTCCGACAGGCCGAATTGCTCCGTCAGGTCCCGGAAATACTCCCGGTTGACCGACCCTCCGAATGCCGTGGCAGCACCTTCTCCGTCAACGCACTTGTCGCGGCTGATTTGCTCAACGAAATAAACCTCGTACCCCAGCCGCCGAAAGCCCAGAATCCAACCCAGCCGGCTCCAGGCGTTTCCGCCGTTGAAGGGCTTGTTCGCTAATGCAGCAGCAATAAGGCAACAGGGCTTCATAGCGTCAGCCGGCCGAGGGCGCTGTCGCCAGTCCGACCTGCGGCCAATCCTGTTTCCGCTTCAAGAACCTGACGGTCCTCCGTGCGACCGCATCCCGTGATGGACACAATGTTCGCCATGCTCAAATGTCACCTCCTGCTAGCGCGAATGCAGGCGTCGGATGATCGGTGCACCAGATCAAAGCGAGGCCCTTATTTAGTATTTCGTCTGACCTTGACGCTTGCCAGCAGGTTGGTCTTTGCAGGTGCTCGATAAAGACGGAACTCATAAACGGGCCCCGTGCTTATCCAGGGAGCCTCAATGTTGGTACTCACGCCTCTGGTGAAAAGCCGCTCTTCGCCTCCGTTAACAGACACATAGACATCACCAACTGAGCCGTCGCCTGTGTTCCAACTAAGCACCGTCGTTCCTTCCCCGTCTCCAGCGGGGACGGGGTTCGGTGCCGCACTGATTGTAGCAGCGTTGCTTGCACTCGACGATGAGCTCTGGCCTTTGGTGGCGCGGGAGTCGTTGCATCCTGCAAGCCAAAACACTCCCAGCGCAAGAAAGGCTATCGCTCGGACTTCAACGGTCGAGTGGCGTTCACCGCGGCGCGGAAAATCTGGGATAGGCATATAGATTGTCACGATTTATCGCCCGGGAGCCTGCTGCTGTAGACGATAGATAATGCAACTCTCGTCATCGAACAGGCGGTGATGCTTGCTCTCGAGCATTTGCCGGAACCCGGGGTAGGTTGTGAGCCACCAATAAGACGAGCTCGGGATAACTAGGTACTGCGCGCCCAACGACTGTTGTTCCTTCAATTGGGACATCGCCTCTTCATCGTTGGCGGGGTGAAATCCCGCATAGGCTCCCGTTTGACCCCGCGGAAAGTGCCAGACACGGCGGCCTTCCAAGGACATGAAATCCTCGTCTCCTTTGCTGATCACGAGAATGGTGGAGGCTTCGGGAGTTGATACTGAGATCAGACTTTTGATCTTCAACAGAAGTTCTTGCCACCGCTTGGCTTCGCCGTTGGAGGGATCCTGCCGCCACTGCGTGCGCACCAGACTTTGGGGCTCACGACCGATGTGGCGGCTGATCCCTTTGATGTCCGCAGGCACTTTCTCGTACTGTTTATAAGCATTCGTAACGATCCAGGCCGCTACCCGGGCATCAAGGTGTTTCAGCGGTCTCACATCAATGTCCATCCAGATCGGGCTCCCACCGCAGAGGCGTATGTTTTGGCGGGCGACGTCTCCAGGCACTAAACCGAGAGGGATTAGCCAGCTCGCGAGGCTCAAGTGCATTCGCTCGGAGACCGCTGCGGTGTTCGGAGCAACTTCGCCGAGATCCTTGGTCACAAATCCGCAATACCGTTCTCCATCATATACTCTCCAACGCAGCATATCGGTCCAGCCCATGACTTTGGAGACGACGTCGTAGGAGAGGAGGAGCGGCAAACTGGGTGACTCCTTGTAGTAACCAATCGGCGTGCGGTATACGGACCAGTAGGGCGTGGTTTTCACCAGCTCCAGGGTACCCAGTTCGGCTTTTTGTATCACTGGCGGCAACGACCGTTTCAACACAAGCGTTCTACGCCCATCGATCCAGGGCGTCGGCCACTCCGCCTGAACTTCCCAGATTCCAGCAATGCGTTCCAAAAACCGGGCGTAAGAAAACTGCGACCTTCGGTAAATTTCAAATGCCTCCTCGCCTTTCCACCCGTCCAGGAATACTTTTCCGTGCCGGGTGTCAGGGTCAAACACTCCGGCGTCAATGATTATGCTGTCGCTAATCATCATGCCTAACTTAAACATGAATTCCCAACCGTAAAACTCGCCGAATAAGTAGTGTATACTGGCTCCAAACCAGCCGTACTTGGGAGTGTGCTTCAGGTAAATATGTTGGTCGAACAGCGTTGTCCCCAGGAATTCAGCGTTGGGGATTGGAAAATAGCTCAGGCTGAGGCGGGTGTTTTCTGAAGGGTCAATGATGTACACCTTTTCGAATGGCGTCCAAAGCTTTCGCTCCCAATAGGCCTTGCCGCAGCCGATACTCAATACGGTCGAGCCTGCCTCGCCGGACCAGCACCACGTTGGCAACAGGGACCGAAGTGTCTCTTCCCGCCGCTGTTGAATGGAGCTCGGTTTGAGTGATTCAATGTCGTAAGAATCGTTTGGCCACTGGCCCGCATCCATAAGCCAACGTTTTATTTCCTCTTTGCTGAGGACCGGGGGGGACATACTAGAGAGCCTTTCCTGAGGTTACCGCGGTTAACGCTGCGGCCGTCGCTTCCAAATACGCCGTGCCGAACTGTTGGTCTGGTTCGAGATGATTTCCTTCAGCCCACTCGTTCCAGGCGTTGATGAATACCAGGCGTTCCTCGGAAGACTTGCCTTGCACGGACTCGATCATTTCGCGGAGTGCGCTTTCATAATTCTGAGGAGTAGAGTCCGTGAACACGATGCCGTTTCCGAGTCGTCTGGGGGTATTGTCCCAGCGCACAAAGACACAGGGGTGCGTTGGGAAGTCCCGCTTTCTGCTCCTCATCTGTCGGCGCGCCGCCGTGTAATCGTAAAGCTTGAGACCGTTGTCAGCGTAACCGGCAAGCACCCCAAGTTGGGGTTCAAAGTCGAGAGTTGTATCGAAACCCAGCGTTCGATAGTCGATGTCCTTGTGGGAATTTATCCCCACTAAATAGGGCTGAGGGAGTCCCGCTTTTTCACACTCGGCGCGGAATGTCTGGGTCGTCCGGATCGAATCCGGCAAGTCGGTCGGACGATAGATGAGGAAAACCGGACGCCCATGCACTTTCAGGTAGCGTCGGTCTGAAAAGGCCTTAATCAACCAGCGCACGTGTTCGAGATCATCTTCCGGAGAGTAGGTTTGGGCTTGGAGCACCTCGTTTCCCTCGCCGCTCCCATGCCATCGGCGCGACCAGGTCTCGTTGGCCCAGGCCAAGCAGAACGGGAAATCTGGTTTTCCGGTCAGGAGCACTTCGTTGAAGGGGCGCTCCAGGAGGCGTTTGCCGTGAAACCAATAGTGCCAATAGCAGAACGCCTCGATGTCGTGCTTTCGTGCGAGATCTGCCTGGGCCTGTCTCACCTCAGGAACGCGTAAGTCGTAGAACCCGAGACTGCTCGGCAGGTGGGGTTGCAGGTGAGCTTCGAATAGAGGGCGCGCCTTGGTGACGTTGGTCCACTCGGTGAACCCTTCTCCCCACCAGAGACTGTTTTCCGGGGTCGGATAAAACTGAGGCAAGTAAAAGGCGATGGCCCTGGCGCTTGGCTTATGAGTAGCGTCCGATTCTGCCGCCCCGTCGCCGTTCCTGGGTTCATTGTTTTCGGTCGCCCCGTTACTTCTAACCAGGCGATCGGTGCTGCCGAGTGCATAAATGACGCAGGTGCTCGGTTTACGGATGGCGATCGCGTAATGTTTGTCCAAGTACGTTTTGAACTCCGCGTAATAATCAAGCCACCATAAGGCGGTTTGGGGGATCAGGAAGTATTGCGCACCTTTTTCGCGCACGGCTTCCAAATCCCTGATTGCCGCGTCGCTGTCCGCCGGATGAAACCCCGAATACATGCCCGAGGCTGTCTGGGGGAAATGCCAGCCTGTTTTTGCGGCGAATTGGACGAGCTGCTCGTCACCTTTGCTCACCACGGCAACGGTCGCGCCGTCCGGCAGGCTCCCGCTAACTGCGCCTTGGATCCTCCTCACGAGATCAGAGTACTCTGTGCGTGTCAGCCTAGGGGAGAGGGAAACTCTTACTGAGCTTGAGATCACTCCGTTAGACGCCTTCGGAGACTTGCGAAGGATTGCATCCACCGCCGTCCCGAGGTCGGTGCTCGCGTGGTCACGGCCATGCACTTCGTGTGCGTAGGACCGGCCACGGCGGAGCAACTTGTGCCATAGTCTACGGTCTGCGAGAAGTGTCATCACGGCCTCCGCAAATGTGTCCGATGCGTCCGCGACCAGCACGTGTTCTCCGTGCTTGACACCCAGTCCTTCAATCCCCACCGAGGTCGTCACCGTCGGGGTTCCCACCATGAGTGCGTGAAGCAGCTTCCTCTTTGTTCCGGCACCGTAGGTCAGGGGCACAACAGATATCTTGCAGCGCTCCAAATAGGGAACCACACTTGGCACCCAACCGATCATGTGTACGTGCGGTACCCCTTCGCCATATCTCCGAATTTTGTCGCCGAGACCATTACCCACGATGTATATAGGGTGTTCCTCGAGGACCGCCGGATGTATCTTTGGAGCTATATCGCGGCAGAGGCGCTCGACGGCGGACTCATTCGGGGCGTGGTTGAAATTGCCTACAAACAAAATTCCCTTTCTTTGCCGCATCGGGATTCGTGAAGCCGCGAGGTCGTCATAATCTGGTACGGTGTAAGCCAATCGCGCGTTGCCAATCAGGTCATTGATTAAGTTTGATTCTTTTTGCGAAACACTGAGCACGGCGTCAGCGGCTGCGTAGGTGTTGACCTCGCGTATCATTTTAGAGGCGTAGACTGGGCCGAGGCTGTTAGCGGAATGATCCATGCGCGCAACGGTTGTCGCGAGGACCTTTTCCTGGGTGTGCCCCGCGTAAAGACGGAACTCATATGAATGCCGGTCCTCGATCCACTCGGCGCGAGCAGAACCGGTCGCGCCCTCGCTGAAAAGGTGTTCGGGACCACCGTCCACGGAGACAAACACACGACCCCACTCATTTGAACCCGTGCGCCAAGAGACGGTTGTGGAGCCCGATCCAAACGACTCGGGCACCGGGTTCGGTTGGGCCGAGATGACTGCTTGCGGAGCACCGCTCTGAAGTGAAGGGGCCTTTACGCTGGCCGCCCTTGTGGCAGGCTGAGAAAACGACTGACGAGCCTCCCGCAAAAAGTGGAGGTCTATTGAGTCTACGATTAAGCGAGTGGAGGGAGAACGCTTGCGGAATACCTTGATATATTGCTCGGCGAGGTACCAAAACGCGAATATCGCGATATCAAACTGGGCCGAAGTCAAGGACTGTAGCGTTTGTCTGTCCAAACCTGCCCAAGCCATGATTCCACGTTGCCGGAGCGTGTTTAGGTACCGCTCATCGACCGCCCCTCGGCTATCTTGAGCCACAAAAGTGACACGCCACCCAGCGTGCTTCAGTAATTCGATTAGATGAAAGATACGGCGAGAGCCGCTCTCACGGTCGTACTCCGGCACGACAGGTGAGCATACAAGGGCGGTCTTGGTGGTTGTCATAAGGTTCAATCTTGATGGCCTGCTTTTTGGCGGAATAACAAAGCGAGTGGCTCCCTTCGATCCCAGCCTCCAGGCCGGCCCTTCAGAGCAGAAGCCCATTTCTGAACGAACTTTGCTTGGTTAATCACTTGGTGGCGTTTTGGCCCTTTGGAAAGGTCATTCCCGGCCGTTGCTCCTTCAAAGTGAACCACGACGCTCGCAGGCTGGTAATAGACGCGGTATCCGCGGCTGCGGACAGCGAAGCAAAGGTCAGTATCCTCGTAGTAGCCCGGTACAAATTGCTCGTCGAAGCAGCCTAACTCGAGAAAGAGCGGCCGCCTGATTGCCAGTAAGGCACCTGAGCAGTAATCAACCTCGCGGACGAAGTTGTACACGGGCATATCCGCGTGATAATCTTCTCGTCCGAAATGATCTGCGGAGCCGTCGCAAAAGATCAGGCCCCCAGCCTCCTGGAGCCGACCGTCAGGGAACAGAAGCTTGCCACCTACGGCGCCCGCATCAGGGTAATCTAAAAGCAGCTGAAGCAGCGGTGTCAACCAACCCGGCAACAAAACGGTGTCGTTGTTGAGGAACAGCAGAATCTCCCCGGTTGCCGCCCGCGCAGCTCGGTTGCAGGATCTCAGAAAGCCAAGATTCTGCTCATTGCGAAACACAGTCAACTGCTGGTGCTGTTTTGCCACGCCTTTGAGGTGATCGTTGGTGGCATCGGTCGAAGCATCGTCGACGACCAGGATCTCACCCTCGAATTTATCAGGGAGTGTTTCGAAAAGGGAATCCAGACATCTCTTGGTATATGCAAGGGCATTATGGCATGGGATAACAATAGACACCGAGGGTAAACTACGAACAGCACGAGGGGCTTTGCGCTCGAGTCGAGCGCCGGCTAAACGCTGCCCATAGGGCAAACCTTCAGGAAATCTCAGAACCGCCACGCGGGCAACACGGCGAGCCTCGGCTTCTCGTGCCGGGTCCGATCCCACCATAGCCACAATGTCTACGCTTTCGTCAAAATAGGGGAGGGTATTTCCGACCTGGGGAGGCGCAAAGACCGTTCGGTGAGCGGGGAGATGTTCGGCCAAATTGAGCCCGGTGTCCCAGTCGAGGAGCGCCACATCTTCGCCCGAGGCCATCTCGCATTCCAGGCTTAGTTCTTCCAGTTGCTGCAATCTGAAGTCTCGATGCGCGTCAACCGAGCTCTCTCGAAGCCTGTAAATCAGGCAGCTATCTTGGTCCCGCAGCACCTCAACATATCGGTTTTCAAGAAATCTTCTGAACTCGACGTAATGATCGAGCCACCAGAAGCATGCTTTTGGAAGCAGGAAATAGTCAGCACCCTTGCTGCGAACGACCTCCAGGTGCGCAATCGCCGACAGGCTGCTGCCCGGATAAAAGCCGGCATACTGGCCATCCGTCTGCTGGGGGAAGTGCCAGCCTGTGCGGCCATGGAATCGCAACAGTTCGGGATCACCCTTGCTGACGACAGCCACTGTCGCCCCGTGCGGCACATGCTTCCGTACCAGCTCCCGAATGCTTCGCACCAGTTGCTGGTAGGGGGTTCGTGGAATCTCGGTCATCCCTTTGGCGGTGAGGATTTCGCGCAATTCATCCAGGTTGGCCTGCGCCTCGTCCTGATCCTCCAGCGCATGTTCCAGTTTGGCGGCGATCGTATCGGCGCGTTCGGCCTGTTCGCGCACGGCACGCTGGAGTTCGTGCAGGGGCTCAGCCAGAACACTAGGCGCGCAGACCTGCTCGTGTTCAGCGTCATGGCTCGAGCCGTTGCCGTTCTTGTGCCGCGCGCGCTTACTAGCCGCGGGGGGCATCAGCGGGCATATCTCGAAGGGTTTCAATCTGTTTTTTGGAGATCGCATAATGCCAATTCCTCAGTTGTTTGGGTTTTCAGGCGGTAAAGCACACACGTGTCATCCTCTCCTCGTAACCGGATATAGGTGGATTCCAGATGCTGTCGAAATTCGGGGTAATGGTCCAGCCACCAAAGCGCCGGTTCGGGAATCAGCAGATACTGCGCTCCGCGCTCGCGCAGCGCTTCGAGGTGCGCGACAGCTTCGAAGCTGTCTGACGGATAGTGCCCTGCATACGCGCCGCGTTCAGTCTGGGGGAAATGCCAGCCCTGCCGCTCCGGCAGGTCCACCAAAGCTCCGTCACCTTTGCTGATCACCAGCACGGTCGCGCCCGACGGCACCGCCTGCACCACGACTTCCCGAATGCGTTTCCGCAGGTTTTGATATCGTCCTTCAGGCGAATCCGGGGCCTGGGCCCCGAGTGCCAGCCGCAGCCGGGTGTTGTCCCGCGACAACTCGGCAATCTGCCGGCTGTGCGCCCGCAGCGCCCGCTCGGTGTTCGCGCTCCGATCGCTTTCGTTCACCGTCGCCAGCAGCGGCGATACGTCCAGCGCGATTGGATAGCGCCCTTCGTAGTCCAAATGCAGCAGGCCGTCCTCGAGGTAATACCGCAGGTCGTCCGGTTGCACGCGCTGCATCCACCTCCGACGGTAGAGCGCCACGTTCTCGCGGTCGTGCTTGAAGCGGCCTGGCGACACCGACTCGAAATGCTGCACGACGCTTTCGGCGCAGAAATGGATCTCGTGGCCCTGCGCGCCCAGCCTCAAGCACAAATCGACGTCCTCGAACCCGTTTCTAAAGGCGGTGTCGAACCCGCCCGCCTCTTCAAAAACGTTTCTCCGAACCAGCATGCATGCGGCGGTGACGATCTGGAACCGGCGCGATTTGCTCACTGCGGGGTGTTCGGCGGCGAACCCGGCGTAGATGTGCCGCGGATAGCGGTCCTGGCAAATCACCACTCCCGCGTGTTGCACTCTGCCGTCGGGATAGAGCAGTTTGCTTCCCACCACCGACGCCTCGGGGTGCGCGTCGGCGTAATCTTCCAGCGCCTTTAGCCAGCCCTCTTCCGGCATCGTGTCGTTATTTAGAAAAACAAGGTAAGGACTCGTGGCCAACCGCGCGCCGGTGTTGCACGCGGCCGCGAAGCCGCGGTTCTCGGGATGCGCGACGGTGCTGATGGTATCGCCGAACCCGGCCAGCACAGCCGAGGTGTTGTCGGTCGAGCCATCGTCAACCACCACCACCCGCGCGGTGGCGCTTTCGAGCACCGCCTTCAGGCACCTGGCCGTCAGCGCGGCCTGGTTGAAAACCGGCACGATGATGGTGCTCTTAACCATGGGACCCTCCCAGGTCGTAAATGACGCAGGTTTCTTCGTCCTTCACTGCCAGCCGGCCGTGGCGCTCGAGATGTTCCTTCAGGCCGCCATAATATTTGAGCCACCAAAAGGACGGTTTCGGTATCAGCAGAAAACGCGCGCCTTTGCGGCGAGCCGCTTCCAACTGCGCGATCGCCTCGCCTGACTGCGCCGGATAATAATTCGCGTACTCGCCGTTCTCCAACTGCGGAAAATGCCACGTCTGTTTTCCTTGCAGGTTCAGCAGTTCGTTGTCGCCTTTGCTGACCACGACCACGGCGGCGTCGGCCGGCAAGTGGGTCGCGGCGGCCTGCCGGATTCGCTCCCGCAGTTGCACATACTGCGGGGTGATGCGGCGCTGATGCGGTTTCCAAACCGTCTCCCATTTCTGCTCAAACCGCCGCCGGTTGGCTTCCAGGGTCCGGTCGTAGGTTCCGCTGGTGCAAAGTTCGCCCAGGCTTGCCTGCCCGAAGTGGTGCACGAAACAATCCTCCGCGCAACCTACCCCGTACCCGGCCAGCCGTACCCTCCTCGCATAGTCGTCATCCTCAAACATCCCCAGCTCAAACTGCTCGTCGAGCGGGCCGACCTTCTGAAAAACCTCGCGGCGCATCGCGACGCAGAACATCGCCACCATCGAAAGATCGGTTAGCTGGCCCTCGTGCGCGCTCGTATATTCGCCGGCAAATTGCCTGAACTCGCGGTAAGTGCGGTAAGGCGCATCGATCTGCGCTTCGTTGCAGGTCCGATTCGTCACTGGACCGACGAGGCCAATCCCCGGTTCCGTCGCCCTGCGCACCAACGCGTTTCTCCACCCTGGCGCCACAACGGTGTCGTTGTTCAGCAGGATCAGGATCGCGCCCGAGGCGATTGCCAATCCCTGGTTGTTTGCTCGGGCGAACCCCTGGTTCGCGGCGTTGCGGACGACTCGTACAAACGAATTCTGTCGGCTTAGCTCGCTCAGGTATGCCGGCGTCCCGTCGGAGGATGCGTTATCCACTACAATCAGCTCGTCACCGTCCTGCCAGCCCGCCGCAAAAAGACTTCTGACGCACATCTTCGTAAAGTGCAGCCCGTTGTGGGTCAGAATCACCACGCTCGCGCGTTCGCCTGTCGACGCTTCCGGTTTGGCTACAGTGGGAACTCCCCACGACTCCACCGCCTTCATGGTTTCCCCAGGAATGCGGGTCGGCCACCGCGACACCGCCTCAAGCACCAGGTCCGGTGGCAGGTCGTTCAGGGCTTCGCACAGCCCGCGCGTCGCCGATTGCGCCGCCGTTGAAGAGACATCTTGCCTGTCTCCGCTTGTCACTGCCGGCTCGGAGGCAGCCGCCGGCGCCGCCCGCTGTGGCGAGATGCCGAGTTCTTTCAGCATCGCCCCGAGCACGACCTCGTGGCTGAAGAACTCCCGCGCAATGTCGCCGGCCGCGCGCCGATGCTTCGCGTAATCCCCGTTGATGGCGTCGATGGCCGCAACTATGTCTTCCATCGATGAGAAGCCAAACAGCCCCTCGCCAGTCGGTAGATGATTACTGAAAGCGGTCTCCTGCGTGACCACCGGCCGGCCCGCCGCCAGATACGTCGCGGCTCGATCGCTGAACCAACCGCTCCGCAGCCGCACATTCTGGTCTTTGGCGACCGTGAATTCCCCCCGTGAATCGGTGATGTACTCGCGGTATGGCTGAAGGTCGGTCGAAATATCCAGCGCATGTCGCACGCGCCAGCCGTGCTGCTCGAGCAGCAGACGGTCGGCTTCAGTGTAACTGCTCAAGGATAGTTCAAAGCCCTGCTTCACCCGTTTCGGCAGGTCGATGAACTTCTCGAATTCCAGGTGCTTGCTCCAACGGTAGGTTTCGCCCTTGAAGATGAACTCCCGCCAGGGCTGGCGCCAGTTGCCGATCGTGGTGAACAACTCGCCAGCTCGCTCCGCGCCGTTGTTCCAGAACTCCAGCACCACGGGCTGGCGGGTCGGCACGAATTTGAAGGGCAGGGGAGGGGGCACCAGGCAGTCCGGCTTCCCAAGGTTCTCTCCGTAGGTGAAAAACGCGCAGTGCGGCGCGAGATATTCAAGTGTCTCCTTCTTCTTGTGGAAAAGGTCGATCTCGACGTCCACCGGGTCCGTCTCGACGTAAGCCAGCCGGCCGCCCGCGGCCAGCTCGGAATTCGGCAGGTGGCTGCCATGCAGGTTGATGATCAGTTCCGCCGAGGCATAGAGCTCCTTGAGCTGCGATTCTGTCAGGCCGAAGTAGCGCTGTTCGTAAAGCGCGTGGTAGGCCCAATGACCGCCGAAGTCAAATTGCTCCAGGATTCCCGAAATGTACGCCGCTGCCCGCGCGGGGCCGTCGTCGGTCTCGCTCTGCATCAGTTTGCCGGGCGTGCAGCCGTGCGCTTCGACGTAATACACCTCGAACCCGAGCTTCCGCAGGCCCACCAGGTAGTGGACAGTCTGCCAGGCCACACCCGCCACCGGGAAGTGGCTCAGGAACCCCAGCACGACTATCTTTTTTGGGCCGGGCACGTTCATGCGGGTGAAAGCAGTGAGCTTGGCTGCGGCCGTGGCCTGGGCCGCTGGGCGCCGATTTGCGCATCGTGTAATTGTCGGTAGAGGCCCTTCAACTGCACCAATTCGTCCTGGGTCCCTTGTTCCACCAACTGCCCCTGGTTGAGCACCAGAATATGGTTCGCGTCGTGCAGCGTCGAGAGCCGGTGCGCGATCATGAAAGTGGTCCGGCCAACCATCAACCGGTCCAGCGCGTCCAGGATCACTGATTCCGTCTTCGAATCCACCGACGATGTCGGCTCGTCCAGGATCAGGATCGGCGAATTTTTCAGAAACGCCCGCGCCACGGAAATGCGCTGCCGTTCGCCTCCCGAAATCGCAGCGCCCCGCTCTCCCAGGATCGTCTCGTACTTCTTCGGCAGCCGCATGATGAAGTCGTGAGCGTTCGCCGCCTTGGCCGCCTGCATGACTTCCTCGTCCGTCGCCTCGAGCCGGCCATAGCGAATATTCTCCGCGATGTTCCCCGAAAAAAGCAGCGGTTCCTGCAGCACAACGCTGATTTGCTGGCGTAGCGACTTCAGCGTCAGCTCGCGGATATCCACCCCGTCCAGCAGGATCCGTCCTTTGGCAGGGTCGTAAAACCTCGGCAGCAGACTCACCAGCGTGCTCTTCCCCGCGCCGGTCGGCCCGACGACCCCGATCACCTGGCCTGGTTCGGCCTCGAACGAAATGTCCTTGAGTGTGTCCGTCCTCCCGGAGTAGCTGAAACAGACCCTCTCGTACTCCACCTTCCCCCGTATCGTCTTCACGGCTCGCGCGTTGGGCGCGTCCTTAATGTCCGGCACGGTGTCGAGCAGGCTGAAGGTGTTCTTGAGGCTGATGAATCGATCCTGCAGCGAGCCGATCGTGTAGCTAATCGTCTCCAGCGGCTTATACACCGCCGCGATGTAGGCGATCACCACCAGCATCTGCCCCACCGTCAGCTTCCCCTGGATCACATGGTATGCCCCCAGCGCCAGCACCAGCGTCGAGCCCACCGCCGTGATCATGTTCACCACGAGCGAAAACACCGTCTGCCGCACCGTCACCTTCACCCGCTCGTTTACGGCCTTCACCGTCTGCTTCCGGAACCGGCTATGTTCATGGTCCTCGCGCCCGAATGCCACAATCACCCTCATCATCGACAGACACTCGTGGATCAGCGACAGCGACATCGCCTCCAGCGTGTTCACCCTCTGGATCCGGTCCTGGATGTGGGTCGCGTAATACCCGACCGAGTAGTAGAGGAACGGGACGACCGCCAGCGACACTAGCGACAGCTCCCAGTCCATTTTGAATGAAATCCAAAACATCCCGATTAGCGTCAGCGCGCTCTCGGCGAGCATCGGGATGGTCATTATCAAGCCCGCCGGGGCGTCCCCCTGGCTGTTGATCATGTAGATCATGCTCCCGGAACTTAGCTGGTCATGATACGCCATTGACATCCGCTGCGTGTGCAGGAACAACTGGCTCCTGAAATCCAGGATGATGTATTGGTCGATCTTGGTGTTGACGTAGTTGTTGACGACATGCAACGCGTTCATCGTCAGCGCGATCACCAGGCTGCCGACGCCTACGACCACCAGCAGTTGCGTGGGGGTGGAGCCCAGCGGGCCCAGCAGTTGATCCAGAAACGCCGGCAGCGGGTGGTGCTCCAGTACGTTATCGACTACGATCTTCAGCGGCCACGGCGCCAGCAGCGCCGCCAGCGAACTCAGCACCGTCAGAACCACCGACCACGCCGCCAGCCTCCAGTAGGGCCGCAGGTACCGCAGCACCCGCGACACGTAATTGAGCGGGATCGTGCTCACTGGCTCCCCCCCGGTTGGCCGGCGGCGCCCGCTTTGGCAAAATGAGCCAGCATCCAGTGGTGGTAATAAGGGGCGGGAAAGTGCCTGAACGTAATGGCGTCGCTGTAACGCGCCAAAAGATGAAACAGCTCATCGTGTCCCCAGGTCCGCACATGCTCCGGGTCCGGGATGCTGTTGTCGTGCGGGCACGTCAGGATGAATTGCCCTCCCTCTCTCACCAGCGCAACGGCGTCTCCTAGCACCGCTTCCGGCTCCGCCAGGTGCTCCAGGACTTCGCACATGCAAACCACATCGAACTGCCTGCCCAGCGAAGCGAGTGACGTCCGGATATCGAGGCAGCGGTACTCGACCGGCAGTGCCTTGTCGATTTCCTCGTTCCTCCCGATCATGAACTCGGAAAAGTCCACTCCCATCACCCGGCTCGAAGGCACCTGCCGGGCGATCTTCCGGCACAGCAACCCGGCTCCGCAGGCGATATCCAGCACCTCGCTGCCGCTCGGGATCAGCCTGAGGATCGCATCGTGTATCGGCGCGTAATCCCGGTGGTAATGCGCGCCGTGCGCCTGGCCCGACTCCCATTCCCGGAGATAAACCCCGTCCCAATACTCCGGCGTGTTGATGTTGGCTGGCGTCAGCATCGAATCAGAAGTTCAGAACGAGTCCGTTTGTTTCCTGCTGGGAAATCTTCCCCGCATGCCCATCGAAAAAGATCATCACCGCCCGTTTGTCGTGCTTGTAGCCCACCTGGTATCCTTCGAATGTGTCGATCGGAGGATGGTTGTGGCCCGCGGCGATGTCCGCCACCAGCAGCGTCTTGGCCGCCGAACCTTGGACTTGCCCCAGCCGCTTCGTTTGAGGATCCGGAAACTGCACCGAGTTGAACGCATTCATGCCATAGCTGATTCGCATCGGGTTTGGGCCGATCAGCGGCTCGCGAAGTCGAATCGGACAGGAATATAGTTTCAGCTCGAAATCGCCATAACCGTCGAAATACGTGCCATAGACCAACGGGGTCAGGAGTGCGAAAAAGCTGTTCTCCTTGGGATCCGGGTCGTCAAACCAGGCGAAAGGCAGGCGGTCATCATTATCGCTGCAATACATATACGTCGTCTGGCCGATTTGCCGCAGGTTATTGAGGCACTCCACAGCCTGTGTTTTTCGGCGGGCCGAGCTCAGCACCGGTAAGAGCAAGGCGGCCAGAATGGCGATGACAGCTATCACCACCAGCAGCTCGATTAGAGTGAAGCCTGCCTTTACACTAATCAAGTCAAAACTGCTTACATTCCTAAAACCTTTTCGATGCTTCCCCGGCTCCGAAAGGTGTATGTTCAGGGTTCTGCATTTGAACATGGGTTTGAACCTAAGGTTGTTCCGTTCCTAAGGCCATCAGGGAAAGACAAGGCTGACCCCCCGGGGTTTCCCCGGTTGACCCCCCGGGGTTTCCCCGGGGTGCGCCCGTCCCCGGGCGCAGAAA
>DATDCV010000620.1:0-6318 GCA_036524155.1 Verrucomicrobiia bacterium | reverse complement strand
CTCGCGAACATCTTCGTCAATCTCGATGGGCGTGCTACCACCGTACAGAGCATCGCCGCCGTTGCGCTTCGGGCCGGAAATCCAATAATCCTCGCCGGTGTCTACGTCGTAGTAGTTGGACTTGAACCCTGCGCCCTTGAGGCTCTGGAACTTGTGCCCCTGGTAGTAAAGCGTGCGACCAGTCTTTGAAAAAGTGACCCGACCGATGCGCGCCGGTCCAGTCAACTCTCCAGACTTGCACTCGATGTACATGATTCGACCAGCGTTGGCCGTCAGTTTCTTTGTAGACGACTGACCGACGCCGCTGCTCTGGGAAGCGTTCGTGATGCTCGCCTCCAGAGCGGCTGTTTTTCTACTTGGTGATTTGGGCATAATTTTATGGAAGCGCGAGACACACGCTCGGTGGAACGCACCGGTATCAGGGCGCAAGCAAAACTCGCAACATTCGCTGCGGGTTCGACAGAAAATCACGGGTCACGCGATAATGTTCGGTATCGGTGTAGGCGACCCGCTCAATTCCCTTTGGTGAGAATGAATAGATGTATGCGTCGGGATAGGCCATCAGAATGGGCGAGTGGGTCGCAATGATGAACTGAGATTTTTGGAGCACCAAATCGTGAATCCTCGTCAGGACTGACAATTGTCGGCTGGGCGACAACGCGGCCTCCGGCTCATCCAGAAAGTAGACGCCTTCACCACGAAACCGGTTCAGCAAAAGAGCCAGGAACGACTCTCCGTGCGACTGCTCATGCAACGGACGCTGTCCGTATGACGGGCCTATCGGAGGTCCGGCTCCAGGTTCGGCATCAAGCTTCTCGATTTCAGTAGCCACGTTGAAAAAGCTCTCAGCCCGGAGAAAGAAGCCATCCCGAGGGCGAGGGAAACCCTTCGAGATGCGCAGGAAACGGTGTAGTTCAGAATGCGAGTCACGAGTGGCGAACTTAAAGTTTTTGGAGCCTCCTTCCGCGTTGAAGCCACAGGCCACTGCTATGGCCTCCAGGAGCGTGGACTTGCCAGACCCATTTTCACCAATGAAGAAAGTCACCGCCGGATGAAATTCTAACTTTTCGAGCGGTCGTACTGCCGCCAGGGAAAAAGGGTACCGGTCGAAGGACTCAACGGCCTCTCTTCTCAACCTCAACTCTGAAACATATTGGTGCGAAATCACCGTGCTTTGAGGTTTTGTTTTCATTCTGCGTCTACGCAGCGCCCGCCGCCGCAGCGCCGGGGAAACATGTGGATTGCGAACTTCCAGCCCGGTTCGCGCCCGCAGTCCTTCCGGCAAAGCCCGCAGTAATGCCAGTGTGGGAACCCGGACCGCATGGCATTGATAATGGGTTCGACGTTGGACTCCTCCTGGATGCCGCAAATTTCCAGGCCATACTCTTCGTGCAAGAGGTCGATGGAGCCGTAGTGACTGAACCACTCAAAGCCAGCTTCAGCCAGAATCTCCGATGCCCGGCTCCGGCACTCGAAAAGCTCAGGACGGAACTCCAGACCGGCCTCGTCCGCTGGGCTTGGCCTCATGACCCGGACATGTTTTCCCTGTTCGCGCAAATGCTCCACCACACGAGGCGTAATGCGCTCGCGGTCCGCCTTGGAAAACTCCTTGGGAATGCGTGTCCAGCCCCAGGTCACCAACGCAAGAAATATGCGCTGGCGCGTTGGCCATTCAACAAAAACCGTCTCCTCATCCTGCTCGAAAATCGGGAACTGGTGTTCCTTGTAACCCTCCCGATAGGTGATGATGCCCGGCGCTGGCCACGCAATCTCGTATTTTGGCCCGCGCTTCATCAGGTGGCTTTCACGCTGTCCGTATACAATTCGCGAACGCTGTCACGCGAGAGCACCAGGACTGTAAACACGCCTAACGCCGTCCCGAACGGGATTTGCAGGCAGTTCAACCCGCCGATGATGAGCGAGAAGAGCCGGTTGCGTTTCTGCAACAGAAAGAAGCCCGACAGCACGTTGAGGACGAGGCCGGTCAGCAGGAGGACGCCCATGAAGAGGTAAAACCAGATGAAGGCATCCAGAAACGCCTTGGGCGGCATCGCCTGCGGCTGTGATTTCCACATCTCCGGGTTCGAGAACATCGTGTGCATCATGAAGTAATGCACAAAGAGGAAGCCGATGCCCACTAAAGCCAACCCGGCGAACACGAAGTGGAAAATCGCCAGCAGCTTCAGGTGCTCCCGGTCCCGGCGCTGCTGGTTCTGGGTCGCCACGTCCGGCGGCAAGGTCATCGGGGCTGGCGCAGGGCGGTTCGTCACTGCGCGGACTATCAGGTAAATCAAACCCAGAAAAACCACGACCACCAGGGCAAGGACGAAGAACAACACCAGTATCAGGATGATTTCGCCGCCGCCGATGTTCATGCTGGCAAGACTGGCATTACCGGGAAACTTCATAGATAAGGAGGATGAAACACGTGATTCCCAGGACAAAGCTCACCGCTATCAGAACAGGGTGACTTGGCGGTTGGATTGGACGCTCCCAGCCAAAACGCTTGGCGAGTTCGTCGGTGACCTCCCGCGTTGCCTTCCTGAATTCCGTAATGCCTTGGCGGAAGCCCTCGGCCATTTCGGGCAGCTTCTTCGCGCCGAGTAGAATCAGGACGAGCGCCAGGATGAGGATAACCTCACCGCCGCCGCCCAGGAATAACAGCGCAGCCATGTTCATGGGGCACCCACAACAGTATCGAAATTGGCACTGCCCTGCAAACGGCGCGTCCGTCTGGTCGAATTTCACTAGAGTGCCGAAAACGCAAAGCCATCGGGGCCGCTGCCTGAATGCTTGGGTCGATTGTAGACAATTCCAGCACGACCCAAAGATGCGCTCTCGGACGCTGAAGACGGCGGCGACACTCGTGACGGTTGCGACACTTGCGTCGGCGCTGACCACCAGAATGGCCTATAGTCGACGCGGTCATGGTGGCTTAGGTATCTACTTCGTGATTAGTATCATCATCCCTCCGCCGGACGCGGCGCAGGTTTGCTCGCCGTCTCCATTACGGCAGCCGCCCCGGCTTGACCGGCTGGACATGCGAATCCTCGATGAAATTCGTGGCCACGGCTGCTATGGCTGCAATCCCTGGACTGCGCTGAACGCAATAGCCCTGGAAGAAGCTCCGAAAGGCCACCAGGAGCAGCGCCGCAGGCGGCTTGAGCTATGGGCAAAACTGCGTGCCTTGTTGCACCACGGCGCGCTGTACCGGTTTGGGCGACACTGTATTTCCGCGACCCATATACGTCGTGAGCCGACTGTACGCCGAAAGCGGTCTTCGCGGGCTGGCAGTGCGCTTGCACGGGTCAGTCATGCCGAGGTCACAGCACCGCCGAACCACCTCAGCCTGAACTTGCTCGCTGCAAACGCCCGGTACGAGCGGAAGAAAGAAACCTATAGCGCTCCTGGCCCTGGGGAGGTTACCCAAGCCGCCCGTCAACTGGCCGGGCTGCCTCGCGGGCCTAAGCGTTGGTCAGGCATGATTCACGGGAGACGAGCATTTCGAGGTATGCCCGTGAAGTTGAGTACGGGGTGGACGGTGTTCGTCTACGGAGCGGTTCGAGGACAGGTATCGTATTCCTATGAGGCAGGTGGTCTGGTTGGCAACCCGTTTGAGGCTGGCCTAACCTGGGGCGTAGCTCCGGTTGCCAAGGTCCAGTTCATTAAGAACGAGGCCGCCGTGGCTCTCGGGCGCGCAAAGAAGGGCGTCCGCGAAAGGAAGTCGCTGGCGAAGGCGGCTGCCGCCCGAATCAACGGCCTGATGCCCTGCCGACCTGGACGGAGGCGCGGACGCCCGCCTAAGAACTTGCCTCGTTGCTGAAGCCGCACGTCTGAAACAGTGCTACCGATGAAGCCGGGAGGCAAGTGGTCGGCTGGGCAAACCCCTTCGCCTGACTTCACGAGGGAGCGCTGGTTGAAGAAAGCAAGAGCCAACCATCGGTATTTTGAGAGCGTTACTGGAAAGCTGATAGCCTAATCGCTGACGAGTCTCTCCGGGAGATTCCTTTCTACCCGCAACCCTCACCGCAGCCCTAAAGGGGCTGCGGTGTGCGGGTGCAAAGTATATTCTGCGGGTCCTGCGGGCGGATTTCATTGGGAATTTCCTGTAATTAGGCGCTTCAGCCCGCAAATTCTGCTGCGGGTTTAGGATTCCACCTCCGAAGCGGCACCATTATTCGCTTTCAGCCTATCGTTTGCCTTGCGTGCTTCCCAATCCCCGGCCCGGTTTTTGAATACCTTGTGGATGGATTTAGCTTCCTCAAACCGGCGCTCGAATGTCCTTACTGATATTTTCAAACTACGTGTAGCTTCCAGCGCCCAGTCGCTGTAGCTCATCGGCTCGTCGAGCAGGTCCACGACATCATCGACTTCGGCCTTCTTTTCGCGGCGTCCCCTGGTGGTCTTTATGTCCTTGGGGTTGAGGTCGAGGTCTACCTCCAGGAGCGGGTAGTTGAAGCGAACGCAGAAGGGCGGAACTCGCGTGTAGTCGCGCAGGTCGATGTCTACGCATAAAGCGCCGTCTTGCTTGTGCGGCGTAAGCTCCACGTACGCGTTCGGTTCCTGCCGATGCACACGACTCCCGGCTCCGCGCTCGCCTGCCATTTTGCCTGAAGGGTCGCCCTTTGCGAAGTGATGGATGAGCATGATTGCTGCTTTCATCCTGGCCGACAGCGCCCGAATATGGCGATAAACGGTCTTAACTTCGCCAGCGCTGTTTTCGTCGATGTCTCCACAAAGATTGTAGAAGCTGTCCAGCGTAAGGAACTCCGCTCCCGGCAAGCTCTTGCCGACTTGGCGTTCAATTTCGCACATGACTGCCTCGGTAAACGCATTTTCATGCTTCTGCTGACGGCCACGAATTTCGATATTGCTGGTATCGACCGTAACCGCAACGAACCGCTCACGCAGGTCCTCCAATTTGATGCTCTTGGCTTTGGCCACAGCCTGGATGCGCAGCGCAAGCGTTTCCTGGGAAAGCTCAAAATTGACGAATACGGCTTTCGCCTCCCTGCACTTCCAGTCCAGCCAGTTTCTGCCAATGGCGACCGATAGCGTCATATCAATAGCCGCCCAGGATTTGCACGACTTCGCCCTACCAGTGATAACCCCGAGGCCCCGGCGCGGAAGGAGGCCCTGAATAATTGACTCTGGAGGGTTGCCGCTCGCCCTCATCACGTCGTCTATGGTCATTATTCTTGCCTTGCCAAGGTCGAAAGCCACCGCCTTTCGCATTATTTCAACTGGCGCTGCCTCGCCGAGGCAGCCTTCCTTTTGAGCCATAACAATCTGGCGGAGGCCGTCATACAAGGCCCGCTCTTTGGCGAAGGCGGTGCAGAGGTCAAGGACGCTCGGCCACTCACCGGTGTCCAACTGGGAAATTTTGTCAACGTACTCGACAAGTCCCTTGCGGTGCTCGATGTCGGTTCCCCGGTTGCGGTGAAAGGTGAAGTTCGCAAGGACGGAAAAGCTCGGGTATCTGCCGTACTTCTTTTCGTACGCCTGCAACGCCTGGGCCACCTCGATGGCAATGGGACCGCTAAAGTAGGCTGGCCGGATGATGCGGCCAGCCTCCAGGAACTTGTCAGGATATGTAATCATGCAAGCCAGAATCAGGTCCTGAAAATCGTCGGTAAAATTGTAGCTGTCATCGCCCCGACCAGAGTGAAACCCACTAATGCACGAGCCTTTCGGCTGCCTTGATTCAGGGTCTACGTCCGGCTCCGGTTCTACGTCCCGAGTTTCTTCCGTCTGATGGCGATCTTTGAGATGTTGCACCTCGTCCTGGGGCGGCGCGGTTCTTCTTTCGCTCGTCTGGGTGTCTACATCGTTATCAGACCGGCTGCTGCTTTTAGTTTTCGCTGCTGGTTTCATTTCGGTTAGTTGAACGACCCGCGCCCGCCGTACTGGAAGTCGAAAAAAGGCCCAGCAGCGTGCCATCCTCCAGGTGGCGGACGCAGGTCAAATCGGAATGTGAACTGCTGGTTCATTGCTTTGGGCTTTTCGTGCCCGTTTTATCTACGAGGCTAAGAACTGAAGATTTGGAAAGACGGGCGGTGGGGATGAAGAACGGCTGGGTCTTTGTGACCGTCTACAAGCGACGTGCCCGCCAGCCATGTGGCGAACAATTAGTGCAGCCGCCACGAAACTCCTGAATTGGTACTTAAACTCGGCACTTTCGATGGGAAACACACCTGGAAGAGAAGTGAGGGGTGGCCTCCGGGACAGTGCCGAAATCCGTCTACAGCAAGAAACCAAGTGCGCTCGGCTTTCCCGCTAACGATGCTCTGCGTGTATACGGGCAAAGTACAGGATACC
>DATDCV010000619.1:0-3081 GCA_036524155.1 Verrucomicrobiia bacterium | reverse complement strand
CAAGGGATTCCGTTCGGTCCGGCACTGGGTTGGGTGGCGTTGAGCGCATTCCTGGCGCTGTTTACCGCGGTGTGGGTGTGGGTGGTCTCCATCCAAACCCGCGTTCAACAGGCTTCCCTCCTGCCGGAAACCTGGGTTCGGCGGTTCCTCTGGATGACGGCGGGGGCGGCGGCTTGGGTTGGGATTGAAATGGTGCTGGCGCGAATTCTAGGCGGGTTTCCCTGGAATCTGCTCGGCGTGTCGCAATACAAAATGACACCGTTGATCCAAGTCGCGTCCGTTACGGGAGTATATGGTGTTTCCTTCCTGGTCGTATGGGTTTCGCTCGCGTTGCTCTCGGCCGCACAGATGCTGATTCGCCGGCCAAACGCCCGCTCCGCCTTGGCAGCGGAGGTCTTCATTCCGGTTCTAGTCGCCGCCGCCGTGTTCAACATCGGGTTCCGGCAAATTCGGTCCGGATCAGCCCAGCAACGAACCATGAAGGTGCTGCTTATTCAGCCGAGCATTCCCCAAAATCTGATCTGGGACCCGGGTCAGAACACAAACCGCTTCGCTGAGTTGGTCGCTTATTCCGACCGGGCTCTCACGAATAACGCGGACCTTCTGATCTGGCCGGAATCGGCGATCCCTGAAATGCTGCGCTACGAGACCAACACCTTCAATGCGATTAGCAACCTCGCTCTAAAGCATCACGTGTGGATGATTGTCGGGTCAGACGACATGGAGCCGAAGCGCGGCGCGCGCGAATCGGGCGGCGTCGATTATTTCAACAGCAGCTTTCTCATTAGCCCGGAGGGGTTGTTGGCCGAGCGTTACCTCAAGCGTAGCCTGGTCATCTTTGGTGAATACGTGCCGTGGCAGCGCTGGCTGCCTTTCCTCAAGTGGCTCGTCCCTTTCGACGGCGGCTACACCTCGGGCAAGGAGTCAACCGAATTCAACTTGCCTTCGCTGGGTTTGAAAACTTCGGTGCTGATCTGTTTTGAGGATATTTTCCCGCAACTCGCCCGGACGGATGTAAAGAGCGACACCGATTTCCTGGTCAACATCACCAACGACGGCTGGTTTGGCCACAGCGCGGCTCAGTGGCAGCACGCGACCACCGCCTTGTTCCGCGCGGTGGAAAACCGGTTGCCGTTGATACGCTGCTGCAACAATGGCCTCACATGTTGGGTCGACGCTTTCGGCCGCATTCGGCAGTTGCTACGTGACGATCATGGCACAGTCTACGGGATGGGGTACCTGCGCGCGGAAATCCCGATGCCTTCAGCGGGCCAAACTCACCCGCTGACTTTCTACACCAGGCACGGGGACGTGTTTGGCTGGGGGTGTGTCGTCGTGGCGGTGCTGTTCGTCGCCTGTAATTACCGGCACTGGAAGCCGGCTGCGTCGCGGTGACTGCAACTGCGCCCGCTGGCAGCCAGCGCTATGCGGTGGACCATCACTTTGGCTCCACAGGAAGAGTAGGGGACCCAGCCACAGGAGAACGCGAAGCGAACAAGAGCTGAACGGTTATAGCAGCGGTTCAGACCGCTGCCGCCACTGCCGCTGCCGGAGCGGCTGCTTGCTCGCCTCGCCGGCGTTTCTCAGCCAGCACAGGCGCATTGCTCTCCCCCAACGGGTGTCCCGACGCGATCGTGGCCAATCCTCTCCCGAATCCCTTCAGCGGGTTGTGCCAGCGCGCGCTGCCCGTGAGCAAATCGAGGCAAAAAATTTCGCCGTAACAAGAGGCAAGAACCGTCTCCTCCTGGACGACGACATCGACAAAGTCAGAGCCTTTGAGATGGGTCGCCCACAACTGCTCGCCCGTGGCACGATTGAGCGCGACGACCGATCCTTTGATCCCAATAAACACCAAGTCCGAGGTTTTCATAAGATGACCTTTCAATGATATCTGATCGGCACGCCTGATTCGGCATACCTTCTTTGCCTTTTATCAACCAAGAAAATCGAAACCGCGTATGGCCCCCGTGGGCCGGCACTGGCGGGCGCGTTTTGCCTGGCGGCCGGTTCGGCAGGAGCAGCTCATGAGGAATCAATGGGGCTTGGCGCTGCGGGCTGGAAAGCACGACGTGAACGTGTCAGACACCGATGAGGCAGTGTCCGACGCTTGATCTTGGCGCCGCCAGTGCGCCATTGTTCTCGCGAGCTTGCTGTCGGGCAAGGGGAGAGATAGGCTGGCCCGCAGGTTATGGGATCTGGTGGACGCATTTGGGCATGGCTAGTTCGAGGGGGATTACCTCTATGCACGCTGGTGTCAGACGCCTGAGCGAAGGGGGAGAGTTCTTGGGAGCGCACGTGGATATCATTCCGTGACGACATTGATCTCCAACGCGCCGTCGAGTCTGGCCTGTCGGAGGTGCACAGAGGCCGCTCCCGTCGGTGTTTGTTCAGGGGTCCCGGCCCCAAGTTCCAGCCCAGCGTGCCCGGCCGCGGCACCGCCGTCCCGGCGTAGGCGCCGATTCAGGAAACGTGCAGGCCAAACGCGGAGATTCATGGGTAGCGAATCACAGGACTTGAGCCGGCGGACCAGGGAGTTCGCCCGCGGCCTCACCCGCGTTCCCGCGGCAAAGACGGGCGGTGTGCTCCAAGCCCTCGGCCTCATCTTCCTCGCGCTCTGGGTTCCGCCGGCCAGCGCGGCACCTCCCGCCGAGCTCGCCGATTCCGGGTATCTCCTGCACACCTGGCACACCGAGGACGGTCTGCCTGAGAACTCGGCAACGGCCATCGTCCAGACTCAGGATGGTTACCTGTGGTTCGGCACCTTCAATGGCCTGGTGCGTTTCAACGGCGTCACGTTCAAGGTCTTCCAGCCGGCGAACACACCGCACCTGCCCAGCGCCGGAATCGTGAACCTGCACGCGGACAAGCGCGACCGACTCTGGGTCAGCACCTACGCCGGATTGGTGATAACGGACGGCGCCCAGTGGCGCGCCCTGGGCACGAACGAAGGCTGGGCTGGCAACTATGTCCGCGCCTTTGTGGAGCGAGCTAACGGTGACCTGCTGATCACCACCTTTGACGGGCACGTGATGACGGCTGCGAATGACCGGCTGACCGAGCTTCCGTTGCCTCCGGGTGAGC
>DATDCV010000618.1:0-13133 GCA_036524155.1 Verrucomicrobiia bacterium | reverse complement strand
CCGACAAAATACTGCTGCGGGGCGGCGGCGGCCGCGCCGCTGTATTCGAGCAGGGCGTAGAGCAGCGGGACAAACTTGGACGAGAGCGCCAATTGGCTGTCCGCCGGATGCCAACCGGCCGCAAGCAGGATTACGCGGCCTTTCCCGGACGGGATTTCCAATATTGCCGGGTCGCCGGTATCGAATTGCGCCAGAATTCGCGCATCCGGGATTTTTGTCGCATCGATTCGTCGGTACCTCCAAAAATGGATTTTGGTGAAGTCGCTGAAGCGCGCGTCAGCAAACGGCGCAAACAATGGATGTCGAAACTCGATTTGACCCAGCATGGCGTAGTTGTCGGGCCGCTTTTCCTCCAGTCCCGATCGGGCGGGGCCCAGGATCGCATCCAAGGTCGGTGCGGCTGAGGGACCTGTTGGCGCAAAGAGCAGCGTCTTGCCACGAGTCACCGCATCGCGCAAAGGTGCTGACTGATGTTCGCCGAGGGCGCCGGTGACTACCAACAGTGTCGCCTCGTCAAGTTCATCGGCGGAGAGGGAAGCCGAGGCCTGATACGGAATTACCCGGAGCTGCTGGCGTCGTGTCTCCTGCAACGCACGCGCTAAAAAGAAAAACGGTCCCCGGTTGTCCGTCGGCGAATCGCCGCCGAAATAAAGGACTGCGGCCCTGGTGCGGTCGGGAGGGACGACAAAAACCGTGTTATCGAAAGGTTCTTCGTCGCCAGTCAGCACGATGCGATCGGCGGAAATGTTGGTGGCCGGCGCGGCCAGGGAAATGACACGGGCCTGGCCGGGAGGAACGTAGACGTCCGCGGGTTTCGTGACGTACAGGCCGTCGGGCCCGGCCCAGCCGGCCCGGAACTGCTGGCGCTGGGAATCTGCAGCATTGCTCACCCGCACGCGCACGGCAGCCTCCGTACTAAACTCGCTGTCGGTGGAGTCGGTGACGAGTTGGATGCCGGCGTTGCTGGCAGCGCGAGGGTCGACGCGTTCGGCCATTACCTGGACACCCTTGGGCCACTCGTGGCCTTGCAGCGCGCGGACGTCGCTGCCTTCCTGCAGGTCGGTGACTACGACAACCTGGCGAGGGCCGGCAACGGAGGGTCCCTCGCTTTCGGCCAGCATTTCAGCGGCGCGAATCAACGCCGTGTCGAGATGCGTGCTCGCCCAGCCAGGTGTTACGCCTGCAAGCCGGTTACGCGCGAGGGCCAGGCGGTCGTTCGCGGAGGAGGCGTTCCATTCCTCGAAAGTGAGCAGCGGGTTGAGTTGCCGGTCGAAGGTGAAGAGCGCGACCTGATCGGCCAGAGAAGCCTGGCGGAGGATCGCCCCGACCTTGTCTAGCGCGGTGGTCCAAAGGCCCTGACGTCGCATGCTGGCGCTGGTATCGAGCATTACCAGGGTTTTCTTGGCGGGGCCCGCGACCCGATCTTCGGGAAAGACGTGCTTGAGGAACGGCCGCGCGAAGCCTAACGCCAACAGGACCACCGCCGCGCACCGCAGCAAAAGGAGGAGAATGTGCTCGAGGCGGCTGCGGCGGGAGAGCCGCGGCGGGGAGGGTTGGAGAAACATCAGCGAGCTGAACACGGTTCGCTCCCGGGTGGAGCGGCGAATAAGGTGAAAGATGATCGGCAGCCCGACCACGAGCGCGCCCGCGAGAAAGAATGGCGCTAGAAAACTCAAGCGCGGCCTCCAGTGCGGTAGCGATGCACGCGGAGGACCCGGCGGCCGAGCTGCATCCGGGCGCGCAGGAAATCGAACAGCGCCAATTCGAGCGGGCGGTCCGTCACGAGCCGGTGGCAGGCGATGCCGAACCGCTGGCAGGACGAGCGCAGCCGGGCGCCGTGCGACTCAAGTTTCCGCAGGTATTCCTTCCGCGCGGCGTCAGGCTCGATGAACAGCGCGCGGCCGGACTCGAGATCGTGAAACATCGACGCGTGGCGAAAGTTAAACGAGGCCTCTGCGGGATCCAGCAGTTGGAACACAATGACGTCGTGGCCGCAGGCGTTGAGGGTGACGAGGTGGGGTTCAAGTTTTTCGACGGGCGCGAGAAAGTCCGAAATCAGGATCACTAGGCCACGTTTGCGCACCGCCTCGGCGACGCGTTTCAAGGGGGAGGAAAGATCGGTCGAGTTGCCGCCGGCGGGTTTTTCCAACGCGAGCATGAGGTTGCGGAGGTGGCCGGTGCGGTGGCGTGGCGGGAGGTATTCGCGGATTTGTTCGTCGAAGGTGAGCAAGCCGACGGCGTCGCCCTGCAAAAAGAGGAACTGGGCCAATGTCGCCGCGAGTGTGGCGGCATATTCGGCTTTGGTGTACCCGGTGGTACCGAAGGTCATGGAACGGCTGCTATCTAATAGAATATGGCAGCGCAGGTTCGTCTCGTCCTCGAAGCGCTTGATGAAGTAGCGGTCACTGCGGGCAAACACACGCCAGTCCAGATACCGCGGGTCGTCCCCGGGAGCATATTGGCGGTATTCGGTGAACTCGACGGAAAAGCCGTGATAGGGGCTGCGGTGGATGCCGGTCCAGAAACCTTCGACGACGACGCGTGCGCGCAGCTCGAGGTTGCGAATGCTCATCAACGCCTGTGGGCTGACGAGCGATGCAGAGCGGGGAGCCGTGACTGGAGCTGACGCGTTCATGGAAGCCCGGCGTGCAGCGGAGTGCACGGCCTACCTGCAAAAAGCGAGATCCTCATTCGCCAATCGGGGGTTTAACGGTATCGAGCAACCGCCGGGTCACATCGTCCACGCGCACGCCTTCGGCCTCCGCCCGGTAATTGAGCAGGACGCGATGGCGCAGCACGGGATAAGCGAGGGTGCTGATATCATCGACGGCGACGTGGGCGCGGCCGCGGAGCAGCGCGCGTGCTTTAGCGCCGAGGATCAGGAATTGGCCCGCGCGCGTGCCCGCGCCCCAGCTCACCCATTCGTTGATAAAATCCGGCGTGCCGGGCTGGTGCGGGCGGGAGGTGGCGGCGAGTTGCACCGCGTAGCGGGCCATTTCTTCGGCCACCGGCACCTTCCGGACGATATCGTGGAAGCTCAACACATCCTGGCCGGTGAACACCGCCTGGATGGGCTCCGGCAACGTGGAGGTTGTCCGGAGGACAACGGCGACTTCGTCGTTCTCCGGCAGGTAATTCATCACGACGTTAAACATGAACCGGTCCAACTGCGCCTCGGGCAAGGGGTAGGTTCCCTCCATCTCGATAGGGTTTTGGGTCGCCAGCACGAAGAAGGGTTCTTCGAGGATGTGCCGCTGGCCGGCGGCAGTGACCTGGTGCTCCTGCATGGCTTCGAGGAGCGCGGCCTGGGTTTTCGGCGGCGTGCGGTTGATTTCGTCGGCCAGGATGATGTTCGCGAAGATGGCGCCGCGCACGAACACCATCTGCCGGCCTTCAGGCGCGTCCTGCAAGATCTCGGTCCCGGTGATGTCGGCGGGCATCAGGTCAGGCGTGAACTGGATGCGTTGGAAGTTGAGGTGAAAAATGCGCGCGATCGACTTGACAAGCAGTGTCTTGGCCAGGCCGGGCGCGCCGGTAATCAGCACATGACCGCCGGCAAAAAGCGCGATCAGGATCTCCTCGATGACCTCCTGCTGGCCGACGATAACCTTGGCCAGCTCGGCCTCGATCCTGGCGCGACCACCGGCGAGGCGCTCGACGATGTCGTGCTCAGACTGCCGCAGTTCGGCCGGAGTGACCAGGGGAGATTCAGTGAGAGTGCTCATTCAGTGGGTCATGACGTAGTACAGGACGTTAATGGCGAGCGGGTAGGAGATCTTCTCCGAGAACTCGCGGAAGAAAAAGAGGTTGTCACCTTCCCATTCCCAGCCGTCACCGTTGTCGGTGTTGTGGGTGGCGAAGACCATGATGCGGCCCTTGTCGTCAAGAATGGCGCGGTGGTGGACGACTTTGGCATCGGGCCGCTCCCAGGTGCGATGCTCCGGGTCGAACTGGCTGCGAGTGCCGAGTTCGACATTGGGCACCTGGCCCTTCGAGGTGATATTGAATACGCAATGATAGAGCTGGTTGGTCAGGGACAACTCGATAAACTCGCGGGTGGGAAAGACTTTTCGCAGTTCGCGCGCCATGCCCTCCCATTCCGCTTCGCCCCAAAAATCATCCACCCACAGAAACCCGCCGTTGAGAAGGTAATCGCGCAAGGCATCCACCTCGCGCTCGGAGAGGTAAAGGCTGCCGGGCTCGACCATGTAGATGAAGGGATAATCGGCGAGCTGCTTATCCGTGAGTCGCAGGAACAAACCGTCCGGATTGACTTTCAGCGCAGTCATCTGCTGCAGCCGGTAGGATAAGTTAAGGTCGCTGTCGGGCGTATCGGTCCACCAGGGGCCGCCGCTGCTGTAAGGGGAGCGATCCCGCTTGATGCGGACGAACGTGAAAGTGTCTTTTTCGAAACCGGGCGTGTTAGTCCAAGCTGGTGTTTCCCCGGCGTGCTGGACGATCTCGCGCGGGTTGCTAACGTCCTCGTACCGTGAACCGCCCCACCGCCATTGCGCCAGAACAGCGCCGGTCAGGAGCAGGAACAGCACAAAGCAGCAGAGGCGTTTCATTGGCGGGCCTCCACGGCGGCGGTGGTTTGGGGCAGCGCGTTAGTGTTCCCGGTTTGCATCCGCCGCAGCAAACGTAGCGCCTCACGATAGCGAGGCGCCTCTTCGAGCGCCTGCAGCACATGGCGTCGCGCGGCCGAGTCACCCTCAGCAAAAAGAAGTTTGGCCAGATGGTAGTGCACTTCAGCGGGGTTTGCCGGGTCGAGTTCAAGCAAAGCGCGGCAGGCCTCGATGGCGGGCTGCGCCTGGCCGGTCTCTTCGCTCGCGCGCGCCAGGTAGCGATATGGCGATGGCACGAGCGGGTCCACGGCCAGGTAGCGGAGCGCGTTGGTGATCACGTCCGGCCAATCCCGGGTGGCGCTGGCGAGTTCCATCAGGCGCAAATAGGCATCCACTGCCTCGTCGTCCCGCTCGGCGAACCGGGTCAAAACCTGCCGCTCGGTGTTGGTCTCACCGAGCGCGCGGCAGACCGTCGCCAGTTTGAGATACGCGCAATCGCCGCCGGTGGCGCCAGGGTAAAGCTCGACCAGTTTTTCCAGCACCGGTCTCGCCTCCGCCCATTGCTGCTGGTCCATCAGGCGCTCGGCCTGCCGGGTCATCACCCAAAAGTTGGTGGGGCGGGATTTGGACCATGCTGTCCACGAGCCGTCGCTCAGAGCCGGTAAAGGGTCGGCAGCGGAGTCGTCCGCGCCGGGGCCGCGCCCCAGGCCACGGAAGACGCTAGCAGCGGGTTTCTCCCAGTCCAGACCCGGCGCCATCTGTTGCGCGGTTTTCCGCGCGAACGAAGCGAAGTCCTTCTCCAACTGCGGCAGGGGGACCGTATGCTTCGCCAGCAGTGCGTTGAGGTCATCCGCCTGACCAAGCTCTCGCAAGATCGCGAGGAGTTGAGCCTGCCCAAAGTTCTCGACGAGAAACTGGACCACCAACGACGATTCGAAATAGGCGAATTGGAGGTGGACCGGGGACTTGGGCGCGAGGAATGCCGAGCTGAGTTTCGAAATCGGGGTCAGGTCCTGTCCGAGGATCATTTCCCGGTAACGGGGATTCAATTGCTCGCCCCAGGCGGGATTGGCCTGGCGCTCTTCGAAGACAGAGATCCCTTCGCTGAGCCAGCGCGGCATCTTGTTGCGGGTAAGCTGGAGCGTAACCGCGTGGCAGAACTCATGCCACAACATGCTCTCCCAGTTGAAATGGCGAGCGGGCCGCGAGGCCGGGCTGTTGGCCGTGATTACGCCACCAAAACAAACTCCCAGGAAACCGTCGTTGTCCGGCATGCCGAAAGTGCGGACGGCGAAGTCCTTTTGGTCGTTGAACATTTCCACCAGAGTCGGCTCCGCCAGCGTCAGGCCGTACTTGGCGGAGAGCCGGGCGCGTGCGGCTTCAAGCAACCCGAGCGCGCGCGAACCATAGAGCGCGGCCTCCCGCGAGTTCATCCGCAGGATGAAATGCTGGTTGGTTAAGGTCTGGAATTTGCGGATGACGTCGTGCAGCGCGACCAGGTTGTTGGCTTCCACGTCATACGCATCGGCACGCTGCACTTCATCGGCCAACCGCCAGCCTTCGGTTTCCTCGCCCAGTCGGAGCAAATCCTGCGCGAGTTGGCTTTTGGCAGGCAGGTAATCAGGGTCCAGGGACAGCGCACGCTTTTGATGGCTGGCGCCGACGGCGAAACGGTATTTCTCAGACAGCTTCTTCCCGACCAGGTAATCGACGCGCGGGTTCGTCGGCCAAAATCGCAGCGCCGTTTCGCGGGCGCCTGATTCGGCATCGAGCTCGTTTTTCAGATGGGCGACTACGGCCCGATACGCCCAGGCGTCCGGGTGCCAAGGGTTGACTTTGGCGACCCGGTCGAGCAGGTCGTTGGCCGCCGGATAATCCTCCGCCGCGATGCGGTGGTCGGTGAGCAGCAGCAAGGAGCCGACGTGGTTGGGGTTGAGTTCGAGGGCCTTCTCGAGCGAGGCGAGCATCGATTTCTGGTCGCCTGGCGCGTAAGCCTGCGCGAGGCCGAAGTGCAGGTCGGGGTCGTTGGGCAGTCCCTTTAGTCCTTCCTGGTACAACCGCGAGGCGAGGGCGAAGTCGTGTTTATCGAGCGCCAGCTCGCCGCTGGCCAGGTACACTTCGCGCAGGTTCGGACTCGATTTCTTGAGCCGGTCGTAGAGCCGGTCCAGCACCAGCTTCGGGTCCATACCATCCAGCAGGGCGACGCGGCCATAGACGATCAGGTCCTTGGGATCGCGGTAAATCCAACTGCGGGTGGAAAAGAGCCGGGCGATGTCGGCCACGAGACCCGCCGCGGCCATGGTTTGGCCGTTGCGCAGGAAAGCCTCGCGAGCGCTCCAGCGCAAGCGGATACTCCGCGGCTCGCTCGCCAGCGCGTTGGTGGCAACGGCCAGGGCTTCCGAGTAGCGACCCAGCGTCAGCAGCGTGTCGCAGAGCAGGCTTCCCCACTCCTCCGGGTCCTGTTTAGCCTGAAGCGCTTGTTGCGCCGCACTCGCACATTTTTCGTACTGGCCGGCGATGAAATCCTGCCGGGCGGCGGCCAGGTCTGCGGGAAAGCCCGCTGTTGTGCCCACGAGGAGCAGGACGGCAAGCAAGGGTCGCAGCCCGCAACCGGTTTTGCCCGGACCGTGGCGCCAGAGAACCTGCTCACCGGAGGACATACGTGGACAGTGTATCACGGACCAGCAAGGAGTCCAAACCAAGGAGACGCACTAAAAAACGCGTAAGAAGTTGAGATCTCAGCGCGGCCAGCCAGTGCGTTGTTGGCGACGAGGTAACGAGTCGAAACCGGCCTCGTTTGGTGGGCCCCCACTTTCGACTCGTTACCTCGTCGCCTACAATGGGCTGACCAACGCGTCCGGCGTGGAGAGGCGCGGGACGCAGGTTTTACCTTTGCGGAATAGCGGCGCCGTCTTTTCTGGGGTCGGAGGCGCCGTAGTTGAGGCGGGCGGCGAAATCGCGCATGACGGCCTGGCCGCCGCCGACGGACGCGGCGAAGGGGCCCCGCAGGTCGATTCGGTGGCCCCGCTTTGTCAGTTCATCACGGATCTCGAGCGGGACGCGGGATTCGAGTTGCACATCGCAGCCGGTGAAAGTCATCTTGGTGAACCGAGGAGCCTCCAACGCGGCCTGGATGTTCATTTTGGAGTCGACGACGTTGGCAACGAATTGGGCATGGGCTTGCGCCTGGTTCCAGCCGCCCATGATGCCGAACGCGATGCGCACGTCGCCCCGGGTCATGAAGGCCGGAACGATCGTATGCAGCGGGCGTTTGTGACTTGCCAGTACGTTGGGATGTTTCGGATCCAGGCTGAACAACCCGCCGCGATTTTGGAGCGCGAAACCCACGCCGACGGGAACCACTCCGGAGCCGAAGGAATTGTAGTTGCTCTGGATGTAGGACACCATGTTGCCCTCGGAATCCACCACGCAAAAATAGGTGGTGTCCGTGCCCATGGGAGGAGGAGAGCCCGGCTCGACGTCGCAATTTGCTTTTTGCAGGTCGATCAGTTTTGCCCGTTCTTGTGCATACTGCCTGGATAACAGGCCGGCGGCAGGCACCTGGTTGAACTTGGGATCACAGACGTATTGCAGCAAATCGGCGTAGGCGAGTTTCTTGGCCTCGATTTCGACGTGTGTGGCGTTGGCCGATCCGGCACCGTATTCGGAGAGCGGGAATTGCTCCATCAGGTTGAGCATCATTAGCGCGGCGATGCCCTGGCCATTGGGCGGGATCTCATACACTGTCCAGTCACGGTAGGTGGTGGAGATCGGCTGTACCCATTCGCTCGAGAAGCCGGCGAGGTCTGCAGCCGTCATCGTGCCGCCGAGCGCTTTCGAGGTGGCGAGGATGCGTTCAGCGATTTCGCCCCTATAAAACGCCTTGGAGCCGCGCCTGGCGATCTGTTTGAGCGACCATGCGAGGTCCGGATTGCGGAATATATCGCCGGTTCGCGGAGCGTGGCCCCCCGGCAGGAAAGTGCGCGCGGCATTTGTGTCGCGCCGCAGCGCCCTCTCGCTGGCGACCCAGTAGCTGGAGAAGATTTCGGTTACGGGAAAGCCCTCCTCGGCGTATTGGATCGCGGGAGCGAGCAGTTCGCCCAGCTTCTTCCGGCCGAAGCGGCGCAGCAGCTTGTCCCAACCATCAACTACTCCCGGGACGGTTACGGAGTGGATGCCGCTCTGAGGCATATTGGTGAACCCTTTGGCGGCTAGGAACTCGAGGGTGAGCGCAGCCGGTGCCCAACCGCTTGCGTTCAAACCGTAAAGCCTTCCGGTTTTTGCCTCGTACACGATGGCGAACATGTCGCCGCCGAGGCCGTTGGCCATGGGTGCGACGACGCCGAGGGCGGCGTTGACAGCGATGGCGGCATCCACCGCGTTGCCGCCCTGGGAAAGAACTCGCGCGCCGACTTGCGAGGCCAGCGGATGTTCGCTGGCGACAATGCCGTAACGGGTGATGACCATGGAGCGCGTTTGTGTGCGGTCTTGGGCCCGAAGACCGGAAGCCAGGGTCACCACCGCCAGGGCGGAAAGGGCGAGAACGGCAGTGCGGGCGCAACCTCGAAGATCATGAGCGGGATCTATCGGGGAGGATCGGGCTGGCGTTTGCGGGGAACGTGGCATAGGAGACGGGTTGTCGGTTTTCATAGCCGTTGGGCGAACGCTATGCCGGCAGGTGTCAAAACACCAACATGAAATTGAAGACCGGCGTACTCCCCCCTCAATCTTGGATCGGAGCGCCGAGTTGTACTCGGCTTACAGGAGGCCGTCGGCTCGCTTAAGCGGATTAGAAATCGGCGCTCCGGCCCAAGACTGAGGCGATACAGCCAGGCGGGACGTTTGTCCTGCCGTTAGCGTAACGAATGCTCAGGTGCGCGGTCTATGAAGGTACGATGAATGCGCGATCTGAGGAAAGACGGCAGGGCAGGCGGCTTCCGAAGGCGTGGCGCAACGTGCTGGTGTTAGTGTCGGTGCTGGCGGCAATAGCGCTGTTCTACGCCGAGGAAGATTGGCGGGGGAAGCGGGCGTGGGGAAAATACGCAAAGGAGTTGGCCGCTCGCGGCGAGGCGGTTGCCGCTTCGCAACTGGTGCCGCCACCGGTCCCGGATGACGAGAATTTCGCCATGACGCCGTTCCTGGCCCCGCTGTTTGATTTCGAGCCAGGGACGCAAAAGTGGCGCGACACGAATGCGTTCGCCCGGCTTCAAAATTTTCCGCTGGAGTTCAACGCAGCCTCGTCCGAAGTGAAGACCCCGAATTCGATGCGGTCAAACTCTTGGATCGGAGTGCCGATCGATTTGAGGGCCTGGGACGTGGCACTGCAACAGGGCACCAACTCCAGAAAGTCGACGGAGACCCGGGTTGTATCGAACAACTTGACCACGGCGGAGGCCGCGGCCGGCGTGCTGGCGTCGCTGGAGCGATACGACGCCACTATCGAGGAGCTGCGAACAGCCAGCCGACGGTCCTGGTCGCGGTTCAAATTGAGTTATGATTACCCGGACCCGGCGGCGGTGTTATTGCCGCACCTGGCGCTCCTCAAGCGCACATCGCAACTGCTGAATGTCCGGGCCGCGGCCGAACTCGGCGTCGGCAAGACCGGCCCGGCAGTCGAAGACATCAATCTGATGTTTTATCTAGCCGAGAGCATCCGTGACGAGCCGATCCTGATATCGCACCTGGTCCGCATTGCGGAATCCCAGATCGCGTTGCAGGCAGTGGCACGGGGCCTGGCGAGCCATCAATGGTCGGACGCGCAGTTGGCCGGATTTGAGGAGCGGCTCGCGAAGTTCAATTTCTGCGCGGACGGACGGCGGGCGCTGGCGGGTGAGCGGGTAGTTTTCGGCGGCGGGGTAATCGATTATGTGCGCAATGCTCCTAACAAGTTCCGGGTGCTGGAATCTTTCGGAGGGATGTCCGATCGGCAAAACTCGGGCGTCGATCCCGTTCCGGTTATCTATGCGCTTGCTCCCGACGGTTGGCTATACTTCGAGAAGTTGAACTACAATCGGGCGTTCCAGGATTTCCTGGTGCCCGCGTTGGACGCTTCGAATCGGCGCGTGAGTCCCGAGGCATCCCGGAAAGCAGCCGGGAAGATAGAGGCGATTGTGAAGCAACGCGGCCCCGGTTTATTCCTCCGCCACCAGTTCTTCGTCGGGTTCCTGATGCCGGCGCTCTCGAAGGCCATCCAACGAACCGCATTTGCTCAGGCGGCAGTTGACGAGGCAGCGGTGGCCTGCGCGCTGGAACGGCACCGGCTGGCACACGGTGCTTACCCTGATTCACTTGAGGCCCTCGCGCCCCAGCTCATCGCCCAAGTGCCTCATGACGTGATCACCGGGCAGGCCTTGAAGTACCGGCGCGCGGCAGACGGGCAATACGTGCTGTATTCGGTCGGGTGGAACGAGAAAGATGACGGCGGCGTGGTGGCGGTGAATGACAGCGGGAAGGCGATGGACGCTGAGAATGGGGATTGGGTGTGGACGCTCATCCCCGCCGCGCACGCGGATTGATGGTTCGCTCTGAGCTTCGCAGTCGCGCCCTAATAGTCGGATAGAGGTGACCCGAGCTCGCGGATACCGTGCGAATCCGGGTTTTCCGGCGCCGCCACCTGGAAGGTATAGGTTACCACGAAATGCCTGGGGTCCGGCGTGCCTTCCAGGTGATTTTGATCGAACAACAGGTTCATCTCCTGTAGCCCGGTCCACGTCAGTTCCTCCATCGCCCTCAAGCTATTGTTAGTTGCCTTCATCCCCGGTTGTCTCCTGTGGGTTTGTTCCGGTCGATGATGAGTTAGCAGCATCGATTATGCCCTGACTGTGGAAGATGAGATCGGATTAATAAGCCAGGCTGGTCGGCAGTCCTGCCGGCAGAAACGGTCCGGGCTGCAGGGAGATGCTGTCCTTTTGCGAGACAGTCAGTGTCCATAAAAGAGCCTTTCCGAAGGCTCCCCTGTCGCGGCAAGACCCGTTCAGGGCCCAAAAAAATTCCTCAAAATACCTATTGCATCCCAAAGGTGGTTTGCTATATTCGCGGCTCCGTTTCACCTGAATAGGGTGCGGACAGCATAACCTGCGGAACCGATAACTGCCAGCCCGTCCGGGCACAGGAATGATGGCTCCGCTCTCCAAGTAGCTGACTTGGGAACGTATTGTTGATTTATGCCAGTTAAGACATTCAGACCGCTGACGCCGTCGACGCGCTATATCGCGTATGCGGATTACAGCGATATAACCAAGAACCGGCCGGAGAAGGACCTGGTCGAGACGCGCAAGCGCACCGGGGGGCGTAACGCCTACGGTCGCGTGACGGCGCGGGGCATTGGCGGGGGCAACAAACAGAAGATCCGGGTGGTGGACTTCAAGCGCAATAAGCATGGAGTGGAAGCCAAGGTGACGGCGATCGAGTACGATCCGCGGCGCACGGCACGTCTGGCATTGCTGGAATACCCCGACGGTGAGCGAAGCTACATCCTGGCTCCGGCCGGGCTCCAGGTGGGCGCCAAGCTGCTAAGTGGTCCGACGGCGCCTGCCGATCTGGGCAACAGCCTGCCTTTGCGGACAGTCCCTGTCGGATTGCCAATTCATAACATCGAGCTGACGCCTGGTCATGGGGCCCAGATGGTGCGGACGGCCGGCGGTTCGGCGACGCTGATGTCGCGGGACGAGGGCTACGCGCAGATCCGGCTTCCGAGTGGTGAAATCCGCCGCATTAACGAGAACTGCTATGCCACGATCGGCCAGGTAGGCAATGCGGAACACGAAAATGTGGTGCTGGGCAAAGCGGGCCGGTCGCGTCACTTGGGAATCCGGCCGATCAATCGTGGCGTGTCGCGCAACCCGGTGGACCATCCGAACGGCGGCGGTGCCGGCAAGTCGAAGTCCGGAGGCGGTTGGCAGCAGTTGACCTCGCCCTGGGGATTGCTGGCGAAGGGCTATCGCACGCGCAACAAGAAGAAATCATCGAACCGTTTCATCCTGGTTCGTCGGGACGGGCGGCCGATGACAAATGTATGAGCAAGCACGGATTAATGATTAGCTGGATTGCTGGCCGGGCAGGACGGCTCCCTCTGGCTCCAACAGTTCGCGAATCCATCGATCCAACGATTCACCTCTGACTATGGGACGTTCAATTAAAAAAGGCCCGTTTATCGACGGTCATTTGCTGGAAAAGATCCAGAAGGCCAAGGACAGCAAGTCCAAGGCGCCGATCAAGACCTGGTCGCGCCGGTCGATGATTACACCCGATTTTGTGGGGCTGACGTTTAACGTACACAACGGGAAGATTTTTAACCCGGTGTTTGTCACGGAGAATATGGTCGGCCACCGCCTGGGAGAGTTTTCCCTGACCCGCACGTTCAAGAAGCACGGTGCGCACACGGCGAAGGCGGAGGCGAAATAACGCTATGAAAGTCCAAGCTATCACCAAGAACGTGCGGATGTCGGCGCAGAAGATGCGGGAAGTGGTGCGCCAAATCCAGGGTCTGCCGGCGGAGTTGGCGGCCGCCACGCTGGCGGTGACTCCGCGCAAGGGTGCGCGGTTAGTGGTCAAAACCCTGAGGTCGGC
>DATDCV010000617.1:0-9775 GCA_036524155.1 Verrucomicrobiia bacterium | reverse complement strand
AGCTCGACGAGCGGTCCAGTGCCGCAAACCGGGTCTTGGAGAACGGCTCAGGCGTCGCCGCCGGGGATTACGACCGCGATGGGCGGCCGGACATTTTCCTCTGCAGCCTCCAAGGTCACAACGTGTTGTACCGCAACCTGGGCGCCTGGCGTTTCCAGAACGTGACTGCTGAAACCGGGATTAACGTAACGAATGAAACCTGTCGAGGCGCGGTCTTTGCCGATGTCAACGGCGATTCCTGGCCCGACCTCCTGATATCGACTCTCCGGCAAGGCGTGCGTTGCTTCCTGAACGACGGCCACGGTCGCTTTAAGGACTTTACTCGCGAGGCAGGCTTGGCCGCCACTCCCGGCAGCACCACCCTCGCGCTCGCCGATATCGACGGCAATGGCACCCTTGACCTCTACGTCGCCAATTACCGCGCCGAGGATGTGCGGGACGATAACCTCGTCGAAATACGGTCGGTTGGGGGCAAAATGGTGCTTCACCCGAAATACGCGAACCGGCTCGTCCTCACCCCCCAAGGCCTGCGCGAGTTCGGGGAACCGGACGTGCTGTGCCTAAATGACGGTCTCGGGCATTTCCGTGAAGTGCCGTGGACCAACGGCACGTTCCTGGATGAGTCGGGCAAGCCGCTCCGCGAACCGCCCAGAGACTGGGGCCTCACGGCGGCCTTCCGGGATGTCAACGGTGACGGCTGGCCTGATCTTTACGTCTGCAATGACTATTGGACGCCGGACCGCATGTGGATAAATGACGGTCATGGGCATTTCCAGGCCGCACCGCTGGTCGCCCTGCGGCACACGAGCGAAAACTCGATGGGCGTCGACTTCGCCGACATCGACCACGACGGCAACACCGACCTGCTGGTGCTGGACATGCTAAGTCGTGATCCTGCGCTCCGCAAACGCCAGTCTCTGGCGCAAACGCTAATGCCCCCCAACGTGGGCGAGGCCAGCCTCCGGCCTCAGATTATGCGCAACGCGCTTTTTCTGAATCGCGGGGACGGCACCTTCGCCGAAATCGCCAACTATGCGGGGCTCCCGGCATCCGACTGGTCGTGGCAGCCGGTGTTCCTCGACGTGGACCTGGACGGGTTCGAGGATGTGCTGATCCCGGCCGGTCACCGCCGCGATATTCAAGACCTCGATGCCACCGCCCGCATCCAGGCGCTGCAGCATCCCTGGCCGAGAAATCTGACACCCGAAGAACGGCAACGTGCCTTCACCCAACAGATGATGGAGCACGCGCGGCTTTACCCGCCTTTGGAGATGCCCATCATGGCTTTCCGAAACACGGGCCACCTTCACTTCGAGGAAACCACTTCGCTCTGGGGCACTTCCCAACCAGGTGTGCACCAGGGCATCGCTCTCGCCGACTTTGACGGAGATGGCGACCTGGACCTGGTCGTGAACAATCTCAACGGGGCGTGCGGCCTCTACCGCAACGAGTCGATTGCCCCCCGAGTCGCCGTGACTTTGCGTGGCCTGCCTCCAAACACCGACGCCATCGGCGCCAAGGTGCGCCTTTTGGGTGGCGCCGTCTCCCGCCAACAATTGGAGATGGCCTGTGGTGGCCGCTACCTCTCCGGCTCGGAACCGCTGCTAGTCTTCGCTGCGGGGAGCCGGTCGAATGCCATGACTCTTGCAGTGACCTGGCGAGACGGGTCCGTCAGCACTGAATCCAATATTATCGCCAACCGCCGTTACGAAATCCGCCAACCGAAGCTGTCGCAGCCCAAAGCCGCCGCGGCACCGCCGGCTCCAGCGCACCTGTTCTTCGAGGATGTGAGCGCCCGCCTCAAACATGTCCACCACGAGGACGCTTTCGATGATTTTGCGCGCCAGCCGTTGTTGCCCAAACAGCTCAGCCGCCAGGGGCCGGGCGTTGCCTGGGTGGACTTTGATCACGACGGTCACGAGGACCTCGTCATCGGGAGCGGGCGCGGAGGACAGTTGGCCGCCTACCGCGGGGACGGAAAGGGCGGCTTCGAACGTTTGACCAGTCCTCCCTTTGATGGCTACGCCCTTCTTGATCACACCGCCGTTCTTGCTCTGCATCAAACCAACGGGCGCCTTTCCCTACTCCTCGGTTCGGCTAATTACGAAGCTCCCGATACCCCGCGCGCCAGTGTTCTGGAGTACGACCTCTCCTCCCGCCCTGCCAAGGACGCCATCCCCGCTCATCCTTCCAGCACCGGCCCGCTCTGCCTGGCGGACATGGACGGAGACGGCACATTGGAGCTCTTTGTGGGCGGGCAGGTGATTCCGGGCCGATACCCCGAGCCGGCCAGTTCCCGCATCTTCCGCCGGCACAACGGCCAATGGTCCCTCGACCCCCAAAACAGCGTCCTCCTTGAAAAGGTCGGCCTGGTCAACGGGGCTATCTGGAGCGACCTCGATGGCGACGGATTCCCGGAGTTAATCCTGGCGTGCGAATGGGGTGCCATTCGCATCTTCCACAACGATCGTGGTCGGCTGAGCCTGCGCGACTACGCGGTGCTCAGCCCGGGCTCAACCCCAGAGTCTCAACCCTCCCCTCTCAGCTCGTTAACCGGGTGGTGGACCGGCGTGGCCACGGGAGATCTGGATGGCGACGGCCGGCCCGACATCATCGTCGGCAACTGGGGACTCAACAGCCCCTATCGCGCGACCGCCGAGCACCCGCTCTATCTTTATTACGGGGATTTTTTGGGCCGTGGCAGCGTCGATTTGATCGAGACGGAATGGGACCCGCTCCGCCGCGCGATCGTGCCGCGACGCCGCCTCGACTATGTCGCCAAAGGCCTCCCTTATCTGCGCGCCCGCTTCTCATCTTACCAGGCGTTCAGCGTCGCGACAGTTGAGGAAGTGCTCGGTGAACATCGCGCGCGAGCGTCGCGGGTCGAAGCCCGGACCCTGGCTTCCATCGTCCTCCTCAACCGGGGCGCCAATTTTGTGCTCGCCCCGCTGCCGGCGGAAGCCCAGTTCGCGCCAGCGTTCGCCGTGGTGGTGGCGGATTACGATGGCGACGGTTGCGAGGATGTGTTCCTGAGCCAGAACTTTTTCGCCGTGGACAGCGAATCCCCCCGGTGCGACGCGGGGCGCGGCCTCTGGCTGCAGGGCAACGGCAAAGGCGGTCTGCGCGCGGTTCCAGGGCAGGAGAGCGGAGTCCGGGTCTATGGCGAACAGCGCGGCGCCGCTGCTGCGGATTTCGATGGCGACGGCCGCATCGACCTGGTTGTGAGCCAAAACGGCGGACAGACTAGCCTGTTCAGGAACATACGAGCCACGCCCGGCCTGCGTGTTCGTCTCAAAGGGCCTCCCGGCAATTCGCAGGGGATTGGTGTGCAACTGCGGCTCGCGCACGACACTCAAATGGGCCCCGCGCACGAAGTCCATGGCGGCGGCGGATACTGGTCGCAGGACAGCGTGGTCCCGGTTCTCGCGCTGCCGCCGCCGCCCCGCCAACTCTGGGCCCGATGGCCCGGCGGCAAGACCACGCTGGTCGATGTCCCGGCCAAGGCGATCGAAATCGAACTCTCAACCGACGGGTCAGTCCGGCTCGTGCGGTGATAAAAAGGCAAAGAGGAAATGGTCTCCTTGGGGCTTCGCGCGCCTGCAGTGGATCAATTGCGTTTGCGCCAGGCATCCCGCGCCGGCCTTTCTCCTTGCGGTTGGACATGGTTGTCTCATAGTAAAGATGCTCAAGGGCGCTTGGCGCAGCGGTTAGCGCGTCTCGTTTACACCGAGTAGGTCGGGGGTTCGAATCCCTCAGCGCCCACCATTTTTTCTGCATGGCTTGCTGCATGCTTGGGTTCGGCGCTGCCTCATTTGCGTGCGAACACATTAACCCGGCGGAAGGTCTCGAAACAACGCCCATCGGGCTGCCTCGTCGTCTCAAGCATTCTCCGCACGACGAAATCTCGAAATCGGCTCCGATCACCCTCCACTACGCAAGGCAGGAAAGGCACAAGGCTGGGCTGGTCGATCCATTTGACCATAGCGTCGGCATCGGGAAAGAAACGGTCGGCGTTCTCTCCCCACACGCGCAGATCACGAAGGCCGCTGCGCTGCACCAAGGCATCATACTCTCCGACCACGGGCATGTACCACGGCCACTGGAAAACGTCGAAACAAGATGATATCCCGTCCAGCAACATCGCCTCTCGAATGACCCTGAAGAACTGAGAACAGTTGCCGTCTCCCGCAAAGTTGAATCGAAGCACCCCTTCGGGACGCAAAGCTTGTTTCACGTTCCGGTAAAGGCGTTGATGATCGCGTACCCAATGCAGCGTCGCGTTGGAGAATACCACTTCGAATTGCTCGCGGAAGTTGAGATCATTGATGTTCATCAGAACGAACCGCAGGTTGTCTCTCTGCCTCTGCCGAGCCACCTCAATCATGCCCTGCGAGGAGTCGATTCCGACGACCTCGCCAGCCGGAACGATTTCGGCGAGCTGCTCCGTGAGTACTCCGTCACCGCACCCAAGATCGAGAATGTGTTCACCGCCATCGAGATCAAGTTCTGCGATCAACTTCGCCCCCCAGGCCTTTTGGTGGGCGGAAGCCTTCTCGTACTTCTTGCCATCGAAATCGTGCGTCATTGTCTGATGCGCAACTGACTCGCGCCGCGCGAGTGACCTCCGAGGTGTAAACTGATGCTCATCGCGGCGCCCAGTGAATGTGTTCGTTAGCTCTATGGCGCCGCGCGTCGGCGGGTATTCTTTTCCAGCTCTGCGCGTGTGACCTGCCACCGGCCCGGAAACAGCTTGCGGTCCAGGCGCAGGATAGGTTCGTAGACACCCTCGCTCCAAGCGCCGAAACGATACTCAGGCATACGAGACCAAGGTCCTTGACCGGCGGTAATCGCGACCAGAGCCGCCGGTTTGACAGCCACGAAGTAGGTCAGGACATAGACCACGAAGAGCATCAAGGGTATCAGCAGAACAGTGGAGAGGCGGCTCATAGGGTAGCTAACGCTGCGGCTCAGGCACGGCGCGGGCAAGGCGTGTGATACGGAACACCAGCACAATAGCCCGGTTGCCTGCGGCCGCCAAGCTGGGCGCTCCCGCGCTCACATTGTCTGGCCGGTGGCCTCCACCCGAACTAACCCATAACACAGCCAGTGGCGCACATGAAAGTTGATCAACCGCCCGCCCCCGGTTGCACCGCAGGGCGTCCAGGGAAAAACGGGCCGGTGGTGCGAGGTGATGCGCTGCCCCGTGCTGGCGTCGTCAATCTCCGCGGCCTCCCAGCGAAAGCACGCGCCGGCGCCGAGGAACACAATCGTGATGAGGATCGCCTTCTTGTGGCCGGAGAAGAGGCTGACGAATCGTTTCATATTTAGTAAAGACACGGCACAGCGCGAAAAGTTGCATCTCGGGCGCAACTACTGTTGAACGAGGGGTTCGTGTATTGAACACCTTTCATTTTACCTGGAAGTGAGTAGCTGTGAGCAGCTTATAACCGAAAACGCGGCCTGGTCAACCTTGAAGAACACCTGTGGTGTCCGCCCGGCATTCCTGTTCGGGTTCACCGCGAGGATAGTGCAAGGTGCAAGTTTGCGAGCAGTTGGGGGAGGGCGTGCGCCAAATGGTGGGTTGCGGATTTGGAGTTCGCGTTTGGAAACCGGCGCGGGGTGGGACCGGGCCGGAGCGAGGAGGAGGACGAGTAAGAGGACCAGAACGAGGACGAGGAGGATTTCAGGTGGTGGCGGCGAGGCGAGTGAGAGCAGGGCGCCAAGAACCGAGTGTGACGGATGGCGCAGGGGGTGACTTAGTAATGCAGGCCTATTTCCCCGTATTCCGCGGTCTGGGTTTCTCTGCTCCACCGGGCGAAAAAGCCCTACTTTGGATGAGCACTATAACTAATAATATAATGCATTTGTGGAAAGCACACCTTAATTTATTTTCTGGACATCCCGGGCGGAAAAGAGCCATAAACAGGCTCATGTTGAATGCGTTAACGGCTTCACAGACCACGGCGCCTGAGCCGCAGAATACATTTCTACTCGTGCAGGAGATTGTCGACGAGGAGAACTATAATCGATTGTCCAGAAACGTGGAGTCTCTGCACACGTTATGCGTGGGCGGGACGGACAAGGTGCGGTTGATTTTCAGCGATGAACCTGCCGCAACCATCTCCCGGAAGGTATTCAACGGAGTGGATCACCACAGCAAGGCAATGCTGTTGTTGTTATCCCATGGCGGTTTCTCACCGGGCTCAATCCTGACGGCGGGCAACACGACGGCGTCTCAGTAGAGGCGGCCGGCTGGCGCCGCCGGGCCGGAGTCAAGGTCCCGCAGGAGTTCCTGCCCTGGGCCGGGGTACCGGTTTTTTCCAAATCGGCACGACGCGTTTCATTTCATCGACCAGCCACTGGCAGGCGGCAAAAGCCTCGGCCCGGTGGGGTGCGACCACCTCGACCCAAAGGGAGGGCTCATTGACCTTGACGACGCCAATGCGGTGCACGAGGCGAACGGAGGCGACAGGCCATTGAACCTCCAACTTATCGAACAGCAGATGAAACTGGTGCTCGGCCATGCGTTGGAAGCTCTCGTAGTCGAGGGCATCGATGGGAGCTCCATCCTCGGCCGCCCTCACAAAACCCAGGAAGCACACGACGGCGCCCATGTCGGGCGACACCCTGCGCCTTGAAAGCAGGGCAAGTTCGTCGATAGCCTCGGGGCCGATGTGCAATACTCGTCTCATGTGGGATCAGCCGCCCTGCACCGGGGGGAACAGCGAGACCTCATCTTGTTCCTTCAGCACGTAGGAGCGGTCCTGGTATTCGACGCCGACGGCTACCAGGACCGATTTCTCGGCGGCGGCCAGCCCGGGAAACCGGGTTGCGAGGGCCTGGAGCAAGTCAGAGACCGTGCTGCCGGAAGGCAGGTTTTCGGTGGCTTCCGCGCAACCGGTCAAATCCTTGAAATACGAATAAAAGAAAACTTTAACAGCCACGGCACTAAGGCACGGTTGAGGGCGGCGTCGGCCCGGCCGCCCGGTAAACACTCGGATGCAACACTCCCACGAACGGCAGGTTGCGATAACGCTCAGCAAAGTCGAGGCCATAGCCGACGACGAAATAGTCCGGGATCTCGAATCCGACATAATCGGCTTCGATGTCTTCAACGCGGCGGGCGGCTTTGTTGAGCAGCACGCAGGTCTTGAGGCGGCGCGGACGCAGAGCGCGCAGCTTTGCCAGCACCCGGACCATGGTTTTGCCCGTGTCGAGGATATCGTCGACCAGCAGCACATCCCGGCCACGGACATCCAGGCGCAGTTCTTTCGTGAAAACCAGTTGGCCGGGTTCGGTGCCGGCGCCGTAGCTGGAGACGCCGATAAAATCGAGGCGGAGCGGCAGCGAGAGATTGCGGATGAGGTCCGCCAGGAACATGACGGTTCCGTTGAGCAGGGACACGATCGACATTTCGCGGCCGGCAAAGTCGCGCTGGATATCGCGGGACATCGCGCGGATGCGGTCGGCGATCTGGACCTCGGTGATCAGGACCCGCTGGACGTGCGCCCGCCAGCAGGCAGGAACCGGAGCGGTGACCCGGGGCGGCGCGATGGCCAGCGAACGGTTCATGGCAAGCACTCTCTGGTGAACACCCTGTTGGCCGGCTTGGCTGATTCCATACCCGGAGAATAGAGCAGCCGGGGGTGCCAATCCAAGGGCAATTGGAGAGCGCGATGAAGGTGTGCAATTAGACGCACAGTTCCCGCTCGTGGCCGGATACGCCAGAATGCCCCATAAACGGATTATCCGTTTGCATTGATTCGTCTGATGGATATCATGTCAAGCTTGACTGACTAGACGGTTCGGGATGCGACAGTTCATCACCATAGCCGCGAACGCCTTTATGGAACTGGTCCGGCAGCCGATTTTCCTGCTGCTGATGACCAGTTCCGTGGCTTTTGAAATCTTCCTGGCGACGCCCTTTTACTTTGCGTTCGGGGACGAACCGAAGCTGGTGAAGAACAGCACGCTGGCGGTGATGCTGGTAGCGGGGTTGCTGGGGGCCGTGTTGAGCGCGTCGGCTTCGCTCGCGCGGGAAATTCGTTCCGGCACCGCGCTGGCGGTCCTGTCCAAGCCCGTCGGACGCGCGCAATTCCTGGTGGCGAAGTTCGTCGGGCTGGTGCTGGCGCTGACGGTGCTGACGTATGTGAACCTGCTGGGGACGCTGCTGGCGAGCCGGATGGCGTTCGACGCCTACGGGTCGACGGACCTCTTCGCGGTGGGCATTTTCGCCCTGTCGGTTGTGCTGGCGTACCTGCTGGCCGGCTTCAGCAATTTCTTCCTGCGGCGGCCGTTTGTGTCGGACGCGGTTTTTTGCCTGGTGCTCGTCGTGACGGTGGGATTCATCGTGATCAATTTCTACAACAAAGAAGGCCACGCGCAGGCGTTCGCGACGGGCGTGGACTGGCACATGATCCCGGCGGGAATACTGGTCCTCTCTGCGCTCTGGATCCTGGCGGCGCTGGCGCTGGCCTGCTCGACCCGGTTTGACATGATCCCGACCCTGGCGATTTGCTCGGCGCTGTTCCTGGTGGGGATCATGTCGGATTACCTGTTCGGCCGGCGGGCGACGCCGGTTTGGCAGTATGAGATCCAGATCGACCGGGGTTGGTCGCGCTGGTCCGAGGCGCAGAAGAGACTGCTGCGGGAGATCGTGGGCAAGTACGATCGTAATAAGAGCGGAAAGCTCGAGACCGCCGAGTTGGCACAGATCAGCGAGGACGATCGGGCGCGGCTTTCGCAGGCGGGCATGGGCGGGGCCTGGTGGGCGGCGGCGCTCTACGCGGTTCTTCCCAACTGGCAATTGTTTTGGATCGCCGATGCAGTGGACGAAGGCGGGGGCGGCCAGCCGACGTTCGGGCAGGTCAGCACCGCCAAAACGGAGCCGTTCTACTGGCGCTACGTGGGCAAGGCGTTCGCCTACGCCGCCTGTTACATCGGCGCGTCCCTGGCAATGGCGATTGTGTTTTTTGAGGAACGGGAGCTAAGCTAAAGCCCCTGGCACAAAAGAAATAAGTTCCATGGAACGAAACATACAGAAGAACGGGTTAATCAACCTGCTGGTGTTGCTGATGGTCGGAGTCGCCGGATTTGTGGTGGCCCGACTCTCGGGTTCGCTGGCCGGGCAGGTGGACATTGTCTTTCTCGGGTTAGGCATTCTGGTCGCGGCGGCGAGCTGGTTCCAGATGCGGCTCGAGGAAAGCGAACGGCTCGAGAAGCTCGAGTTGGAGGAGCTGGGCCGCACGCACGCGGAATCGGCGCTGTTTGAGGCCAAAGGCTCGGATGTTTTCCCCGCTCAGCGGGCGCGGGAGCAGTTCGAGCGGTTTTTCGTGCCGATTTTCACGGTAATCCTGTGCGTAGCCCAGGCGGGGAGCGCCTACCTTCTCTGGCGGTGGTTGGTGAAGAACCCGGCGGCGGCGATCAAGCAACCGATGGCCGGGCTGTTCATGTTCTTCATGTTCGCGCTGGTGCTATTCCTGCTCGGCCGGTTTTCGGCAACCTACGCGCGCCTTGAAAACCAGCGGTTGCTGCGCCCCGGCGCCAGTTATCTGTTGCTGAATGCAATCCTCTGCGCGGTGGTTGGGGGCGGCATTATCGGCGTGCAAAGCGGCTTCGAGAGCGCCGACCGGTATGTCGCCTACGCGTTGTGCGGGTTGCTGGCGCTGGTCTCAGCGGAGACCCTGGTGGCACTGGTGCTGGAAGTATACCGGCCTCGCGTCAAGGGCAAAGTGGAGCGGCCGCTCTATGAGAGCCGGCTGGTGGGCCTCCTGGG
>DATDCV010000616.1:0-4665 GCA_036524155.1 Verrucomicrobiia bacterium | reverse complement strand
CCCGAGAGTGAGCGGATACGCTCTCGGCGACGTGTGTGTGCACGAGGTCAACGCAATTGCTCGATTGCGCGGGCAATCTGCTGGCGCTGCTGGTCAATCGGCGCGCCGTCACGTGTGAATTCGGTGAGGCTGCGGGTGATCGTTTCTGGAACAACCAGCAGCCGGGCGTATTGTTGTTGCCTATCCGCCGGCAGGTTGTTCTTTCGTTGGGCGAGGCGCGTCCGCAGGATGCAAAGGTACTCGTAATCTTCGAGGCCATCGCGCAATTGTTCCCAGCGGATTGAATCGACGGGGCCCTCCAGCACGGGAGCGCTGCTCTTGCCGTCCGCGGCTTCGAATGGCGGATAGATGAAACGCCCGTCGCCATTGCCCCAGGGCCGGCGGTCCCCGGAGGGAGTGCTGTAACCCGAGGTCCAGCTCATGGGATCGGTATAGGGATTCTGAGGTTGCTTCGCATCCGGGTAGGCGGCGCTGCTGGTCCAGTATGTGGTTTCCCAAACCAGGATGCCTTCAATGTTCCTTTGGAAAGTTTGCCACAGCCAAATCCGCATTTCGGGCGCCGGATGGTCGATGAATAGGCCGGTGTAGGGTGCTTTCGGGCCGGTGCAGACATACCACCAGAACTTTTCGCCGAACTGGCGGCGCGGTTCGGCGCGGGAGTGGTCGTAGCTGTCGCTGATGCTGCACCAGATATCAGGCCCGCCGATCAGAGTAGGCTCGACCTGCTCGGTCAGCATCCGGGCGATATGCGGGCACGAGCGCTTGAGCTTGGCAAACCCGTTCATCACGAACGGATATTGGTCGGCGCTCGGTTCGTCGAACCAGTAGATGAAGGCCTCATCCAGCCAGCCCCTGGCCTGCAAATGCGCTTCGAGTTCCCGGCAATACGAATCGAACAGGACCGGGTACTCTGGCGTCTCCTCGCCGAAACCCAGCAGGCCGGGCGGCGTGATTTCATGGAACGTGCCACCGCCGATACCGGGTATATCCAGCCGGAACGAGTTGAAATGATAACGATCGATCGTCTGGCTCATGGCGCGGTCCCAGGCGGCAAAATCGATTTGGGCCTTGAGTTGTTCGAGCGGCACGACCGGCTCGGTGCGCGGCTTGCGCTCGAAATCGCCGCCTTCGACTAGTTCCTTTCCAGTGTCCGGATCCGTGATCGAGATATCATCAAACCATACCAGCCCGATCTCCTCGCCCCGGTCCGTCCAGACGGTGGCCCGAGCCTGGAAACGCACATATTCCGCGCCTGGTGGAAAATCCGTCAGCAACTGGTCGATGTTCTGCCATTGGCCGCTCCCGCGCAGCGTGATGTCATTGTTGCGTCCGGACATCCATTGCCGCTGGGCGTCGTAATGGTTGAGCGTCACGATGAAGCGGTGGCCCGGCACGGCGGTGCGATACCAGCATTTTACCCGCAATCCTTTCGGCGGGATTTTGATCAGCGGCTCGTAGCCCGCAGTGACGTTTTCGTTGGTTTTGTCATCGTAGATCAGGAGAGCTCCCTGGCCGGAGTGAACTTCGTTGCTCACGATACGCAGCCCAGTCCAATTGTCCCACGTGGTTTTCGGCGGGTGGACCTCCGGCCATTTTACACGAATCGGGTCGAGCGGGGCGGGGTCGTAAGGAGAAATGTGATGCGCCGCCAGGTTTGCCCAGTATTTATTCAGGACCAAACGCTTTTCTTCATCTGTTTTCAGGGCGTGATAACGAAACACGTTACCGGGCGAGAACCCGAAAGCGGTAGTGCACGTCATGCGGTCGGGCAAGGCAAAGTCATAGACCGTCAGTTGCAGCGGGACCTGGGCGTGAAAATCTTTGGCCCGCAGTTCGATGGTTCCGCGGTACAGCCCGGCGGGGGTGTTCGTCGGCACAAAAACGCGGACCCAGAAGGCATGGTTGAAATCCGGCTGCAGTTCGAGCGGACCGTGGATCGGCAGCAGCGGGTCGGGGCAAAGACCTTTTATCGAGCCGCGGTCCGAAGGTTGCGTCACGGTGAGATACATGACTTGCAGGAGCTCGATATTGGCCGCAGCGATGCTGGCGGAATTCGGTCCGGTCAGCGCCCCGCAGGTGATTCGAAAGTCCTCCATGCGCCGACCAGACCGCACCACTAGTTGCACCGCCTCGCGTTCGTTGCGGGCGCAGCCCAGCAGGACGGATTCTCCTCCGGCCTTGGGTGGGGCCTGTGCCGGCTGAATTTTGGCAGCACTGGACAACGCCCACCAGAGAGTCACCCCTTCGGCTTGGGCGGGCAGCAGGGTTCCGGAGGCGGTCGGTGGGGTGTCTTCGGCTTGAACAGCAAGCGCCAGCAGAAGGCAAACCGCGCACGCGTTTAGTCTGGCTTTCATAGTCGCCGCATGATGGGGTGTATTGAGGTTCTTCGCAACGATCGTCACGCGGTTGCAGGGCATTGCCTTGAAAACCGGCGAGCGGAGCGCCACGATGGCTGACTGAAACGGATGAGTGAGACCCAGCAGGGCGAATTCCGGGCACAACGTCGGGGGGCCGCTTTGCACTCCACGGCTATGCTCTTGGCATCGGCTGCCAAATCGTTACGACTGTCACTTGCCGTGGGTGCGGCGGTGTTGGCCGGCGCCACCGCCACGTCACAATCGCTCCTGACGCTGGCCAACCAGCGCCTGGGGATCGGAGTAGAAAGAGCGTCGGGTGCTGTCGCCCAATTGCAGGATCTGCGGACGGGGGAGAACTTCGCGCGACCCGGAACCGGGCTTTGGGAACTGCAGCTAAGAACGGGCGGGGAGCTGCGGACCCTAAAGCCGTCGCAGGCGGGGAGTTCTGAGGATGAACCGTTGCCGGACCACCATTCCGGGCGGCGGCTGATTTGGCGAGGCTTCCCGGCGCCATGCCCGAGTAATCTGGCCGTTGAGGTGGTTATTGTGCTGGACCGCCGGGACGGCATCTCGCGGTGGCGGATCGCCGTCCAGGGACTGGAGCGGCAAGAATTGACGCAGGTGAGGTTTCCCGTCATCCACGGCGTTCCACCGCAAAGCCATGAGCAACTCGCGGTGCCGGTGTGGATGGGGCAGCTCACGTCTGAACCGCGCCGGCTGTTGCGCGGAAATGACGGCAAGGGACGCCGCCTGGAATGGCACTATCCGGGCGAACTGTCGATGCAGTGTCTTGCGTTTTGGGGGGACCGGGCCGGCCTTTACGTGGCATGCAACGATACGGCCGCGTTCCGAAAGGTGCTCGCCATGCGCGGGGACGGCGCCGGCGGCATCGGATGCGAGCTATTGCACTGGCCGGAACTGGGCGAGCCGGCGGAGAGGCAATGGACGCTACCGTATGATGTCGTGATTGGAACTTTTCAAGGCGACTGGTTCACGGCGGCGGAGCGATATCGTTCCTGGGCGACGAACCAGGCCTGGGCCGCGGATAGCCGCTTGTCGAGAGGCGTGGCCCCACAATGGATTTCGGATACGGCGCTTTGGGTCTGGAACCGTGGCCGTTCGGAAGGCGTGCTTCCGCCGGCGATGGAACTGCAACGTCAGCTCGGGCTCCCGGTCAGCGTCTTTTGGCATTGGTGGCACGGGTGCGCATACGACACGGGTTTTCCCGAGTATTTGCCTCCGCGGGAAGGCGCTGAGAAATTCAGAAGTGCGCTGGCCCGCTCGCACCGGCAGGGAGTCAACGCGCTGGTTTACATGAACCAGCGGCTTTGGGGCATGACCACCGAGAGTTGGAACCGTGAAGGCGCGGCCAGGTGGGCGGTGAAAAGCCCTGACGGCCAAATCCACCCTGAAATCTACAATACTTTCACGCGTGCGCCGTGCGCCTCGATGTGCCTGGGCACGGCGTTCTGGCGCAACACGTATGCCTCCCTGGCGGAGCAGGCGGTTAGTGGCCTGGGGGTGAACGGAATTTACATGGACCAGGCTTGCCTGAGTTTGTCGTGTTACGACGCGACTCACGGTCACCCCGTTGGAGGCGGCACTTACTGGGTGAACGGATTCCGGTTGCTGGCGTCGGATATTCGCGCGCGTTGTGCCGGGACGGCGGGGAAGCGCCCAGCCACGCCGCCACCGGTCCCGGCCCGTGGTGGCGAGGCACTCTTGACGTCCAGCTCTACAATCAGGCGAGGCTCGGTCCCGGCGCTTGCCGGCGAGGGTTGCGGCGAACCGTGGCTGCCGTACCTGGACCTGATGCTCAGCTTGCAGGTGAGCAAGGAACGCTATGCGGCTCCGGACGGGTGGGAGACTATCCCATTCTTCCATGCGGTCTATCACCCCTATGCGGTGCTGTTTGGCAACTACTCGTCGCTCACCATGCCGCCTTATGACGAGCTCTGGCCCAAGGAGTTCGCGCCCGCAGAACGGCTGAAGCTCCTGGACCGGCAGTTCGTCTCGCAGTTTTGCCTGGAACAGGCTCGCGCTTTCGTTTGGGGCCAGCAGCCGACGCTCGCCAATTTCACCTTGAGCCAGTTGAATAGCCGTGCCGCGGAAATAGACTATGTCCTGCGCCTGGCGAAACTCCGGAATCACGCCTCCAAATACTTGCTGCGGGGCACTCTTCTGCGACCACCCCGGATTGAGGTGGCGGAAGCGATCATCCCCTCCTCCCGCCTGTCGATATACGCGGGCCAGCAGGGGGGCCTGAAAGTGTTCGACAAAAAGGTATCACTGGCGATCGGGGCAGCCT
>DATDCV010000615.1:0-10818 GCA_036524155.1 Verrucomicrobiia bacterium | reverse complement strand
GGAAAGAGCCCGACCGAGGAACGAGCGTCGCCTTCCCTCCCATAAACTGTGGCTGGTCCGCCTGGCCCGGCGCGCGGACTTTAGTCCGCAGCACTGTGCGACCAACCGCTGCGTTAGGAATGCGAACGCCTCCTGTTGGCGGATGTTGCTGCGGACTAAAGTCCGCGCGCCGGCAATTGCCCCCCGCCGACTCATGCCTCCCGTGCGTGTGCGATAGCGAAAGGAGGCTCTGGAGGAACCGCCTGTTGTTTCTATGTTTCCCGTTCTACAGTCGGCGGTTTTCATTGTTTGAATCTCCCCGAGCCGGGTTTAATTCTTCATTCTGCACTCTTCATTCCGCCTTGACTAAATGGCCCACCCCTTCCGGTATTCCCGGTGGACCAGCGACTGGGCTGGCTTGGAATTCAACACGCGGCCGCTGATGGTGTCATATTCAACCGGCCCGTCCACGAGAGTGGCGAGGTTAACCAACTGCATCAGTTCAGTCAGCGGCCCGCCAATCTCAAAGCCCGAAAAGGTCTTCCCGTTCCCCTTGCAAGCCTCCACCCATTCCCGGTGGTGCCCGATGGAGGCCGGAATCGTCTGGGGCGGCCCCGCTTTGACCTCCTGGAATTTGTCCTTGGGCAGCAGAACAAAACGCGTGTTCCAGGGGCATTCCGAATAAATCGAGCCTTTGGAGCCGACGAGCAGGTCACCCCAGCCTCCCCGGGTCCCGCCCAGCATCAACGCCTCCGAGGGCTTGTCTTTGGCGTACACCACAAGCTTCACCGCCGGCAAATCGCCGCGGGCAGGCAGGTCGACGGTGGCCACCATCGAGGAGGGATACCCTTCCTGGTCCACCTCGGAAGCCCTGGCTTCGACGCGGATGACAGCCTGCGTGAGCTTTCTCCCGGCGGGTGGGTTCCACAGTTCGGCCAGGCGCAGAGCGCGGAACATAAGATTGCCGGTGTGGCAGCCGAAATCGCCGACGATGCCGCTGCCAAACGCGCGCCAACCGCGCCAGTTCGCCGGCAGGTAGCAGGGATGGTAAGGCCGAGCCGGAGCAGGGCCGAGCCACAGATCCCAATCCAGCGTCTCCGGAACCGGGGGCCGCTCCGCCGGCCGCTTCTGCGGGCCGTTGCCGCCGTCGAACCAGACGTGCGCCTCCCGCACTTCGCCGATCGCTCCGGTCCAGACCAACTCGACTGCGCGGCGCAAGCCGTTTTCGGCGCTGCCCTGATTGCCCATTTGCGTCACCACTTTGTGTTTGGCCGCAGTCTCCCGCATCACCCGGGCCTCGTGAACCGTCCGCGTAAGCGGCTTCTCGCAATAGACGTGCTTGCCCCGTTCCATCGCCGCCACCGCTGCCACCGCGTGAGTGTGATCGGGGGTGGCCACCAGCACCGCGTCGATTTGCTTGTCCATCTCGTCGAGCATGCGCCGGAAATCTTTGAACGCTCTGGCGCCGGCACATTTCCGGTAAACATCGCCCGCCCGGGCGGTATCCACATCGCACAATGCGACGATATTCTCGCCGAGGCCGATGAAATTATCGAGGTCGCCTCGGCCCTGTCCGCCCACGCCGATCCCGGCGATGTTGAGTTTGCTGTTGGCCTGTGAGCCGAAGGCAAGGCGGCTGTTGGGCAGCAGCAACACGCCAACTCCGGTTGTCATTGAACAGCGAAGGAAATCACGCCGGGAGAAGCAGGTTTTCATGGCGGCATGATAGGACGACGCCTGAGCAGGTCGAGGGTTTTTCTTGGCACGGTCTATGCCTTTACTGAATTGTTCTCAAATCTGAACAGTTCTGGAAACCGGGAGAACCGTCGGGATTGGACAGTAAATCAGGGCATCCTCGTTTGTGCTCCGGGCCAGAACGGCCGGAGTTGTATATGCAGTTTACCGAAGCCGATCGGCACCAAGCCGGTCCCCTCGACGAGCCCGCCGAAACGATCAGCACCCCCGCATCCTTGCTGGCACGCCACCGCTGCTGGAGTTGCCTGGAAAACATTCCTGATTTGGTGGCCCTGCCGGCGACCTGGCAAGAGGCGTGGGGACACGAATTCGCCGCCTTCAGAACTCTCTGCCTGCAGTCAACCGCCTCGTTTGCCACAGCCGTCCGCTGCCCCGACTGCGGCTGCCTCCACTCAGTCATTCATCGCCACGACCATACCGGCGCCATAGGAATCCGCCGCTGCGATCCTCCAGACTGCCCCGACATCATCCTCACGCTCCCGGACATAACCCTGCTCGAAGTGAACCTGGCGCGGTTCGGTCGCGGCCTGTGCGTCGCCTTCGGGTTCGACAGCAAAACCGCCGAATTCCCTCTGCCGCATACCGCCCAATTCGGCGCCTGGTCCGCCCGCGCGGTCCCGGCCGTTCTTACCATCCAGCGCGATCAGCTTGTTTTCCGCCGCGTCGCAGCCGACCTGGCTGCCCGGTTGGCCAGGCCGTTCATGCTGTTCGCGCCAACCAGCGCCCACCTGGACGCTGAAGTGAGAGCGGCATTTGAAACCCACGGAACAGCCTTCTTTACGCTCGAATCCAGCGTCGTGTTGGAGGCCGACGGAACGCTACAGGCGCTTAATATGCCCGTGATGCCGACCCGATGGAGTCCGGACCCGTAGGACTGGCATGTTGCCTGCCTCTGATCCTTGTCCCGAATTGGGGAGACAGGCAGGATGCGTGCGCTACGTTCTGGCGGATCCGCTTAATTGGGTAGCCGCGCGCGCTTTTGCGCCCGTGAGGTACATCTCCCCCGGGCCGAGCTTGTCGTACCAGGTGAACTTCAGCACCAGCGAGGTGCCGGCGCAAACCAGGAGGGAGATCCACATTTCTTTCCAGTGCTGGATGACGAGGTAAATCGGGGCGGTAACCAGGCTTGTTTGCCAGATGAGGCCCACGATGACGTTGAACATGTCGCGGCCGAAATCGCGGTTGGCCTCGAACGCAGGATCCTCGGCGCGGCATTTTTCATAGACGGGCCCCCACGCGCCCCAGGGGCGCACGTTCGTATAGAAGCTCTTCAAGACAGCGTCGGATTCGGGCTTCGTAAGCAGGCATACGAGCACCGAGGCGGCGAAACTGATCCCCAAAATTAGCAGGAATGCGAAAACGGGATGGATTGGCAGGTAGATCTTCACGACTGCGGCGGCCGTGCCTGCCACCATGCCTGCAAAAAAGCCGTAGCCGTTGAACCGCCACCAATGCCACTTCAGCACGTTCGGGGCGACAAAGGCCGGCACCAGCGCGGAGACAATCCACTCGGTCACCGAGTGAATATTTTTCGTCGCGAATCCGAACGCGATGCCCAACAGGATCACCCCGCTGGACGTAATCCAGGCGATCCAGACATAACGCTTGGCCGGCGCGTCCGGATTAATCCAGCGCTTGTAGATGTCGTTGACAACATAGGCGGCCCCGGAGTTGACCGTCGAAACGAAAGTGCTCATGAACGACGCGATGAGCGCCGCGATCAACACCCCCTTAAAGCCGACCGGCACGTACTTGTGCAGCACGTTGGGCAGGATCTTCTCAAAATTCACTTTACCGCCCATGGCGGCGAGGTCCGGGCTGAAAAAGACGATCCCGAGCACCGCAATGCCGGCGATCAGCAGAAACCTCGGCGCGAGGGAAACCAGCGCCATGACCATGTTCTCCAGCGCCGCCTCCCGGGGGCTGCGGGTCGAGAGAATGTGCTGGATGGCGTAGTTCGGCGTGGGACCAGCCATGCTCACCAGCACGCCCTTAAGGAACAACATGCCCGTGAAAAACATGAATAGCGAGTATCCGTCCCCTCCTTGCGAAATCGGGTTGTAGATGCGTTTGTTGAGCTCCGGCATCAGGTTCGACCAATCCAGCGTCAGCTTCGTGCCGAAAAAGAGATGGTCCCAGCCGGCCGGAACCGCCGCCATGATTTGGCCCGGCTCTATGATCAGGATCGCGATCACGGCAATCCCGACGGCCGCGATCACCTTCAGCACGAACTGGATCAGGTCGTTCATGACGACGCTGTACATCCCGCCCACGACGCAATACACCCCGGTGATGAGCAGCATCGCCGTGCCGTACGCCTCATCCGGAAGGTCCCAGGGGAAAAAGGGCTTGGTGAATTCGCCGATGCCCCGGAACGCGTAGCCGAGAAAACCGGTCACATGCACCAGCGCGTAAACCACGACGCTAAGATAGGCCAGCTTGGCGCCAGGGCTGTCGCCGAACCGGGTGCGCATCCACTCGGCTCCGGTCAGCACGTTCGAGCGCCGGACCCAGGTGCCCAGATACATCATGCGGAAGATCACGCTAAATAGGGGCCAAACCCAGAGCAGCCAGGTCGCTTTGACGCCATAAATGTAAAGCATCATCACGAACCACATCGTGCCGGTGATATCCACGCCGCTGGAACCGTGGGCCACCCCGATGATCCACCACGGCAGGCTCTTGCCCGCCAGGAAATAGCACTCAGCGTTGCGCGACGCCTTCTTCGCCACCCACCAGCCCACCAGGGCCATCAGGATGAGGTACAGGATGATTATGGTGAGATCTACGGGGTGCATCGTTGGCGGATTTTAGGGTTTTCTCAAGGGGGACAGGAGCGCAGGTGTGTTATCAGCTCACCAAAGTCACAGGTCGCCACAGCGCAGTATTTGTCGGCGCCGCCGTAATACACAAACAGGGTCCGGTCGATCACCACGGCGCCGCAAGGGAAACACACGCCCCGATAAAAGCCCTCGATCTCGTAATCCATTTCCGGCTGCATCAGCCAATCGGGCGTGCGATGAAGGACCCGGCTGGGATCATTCAGATCCAGCAGGAGCGCCCCCAGCCGATAGTATTTGTCGGGACCGACCGCATGGTAAAGGGTGAACCAGCCGTGGGGTGTTTTGATCGGCGGGATGTTGACACCGAGTTTGGCGGTCTCCCAGGGGTATTTGTTTTTGATCAGGAGTCTGCTCGCGGCGGCCGGGAATCCGAGCAGGTCATCCGAGAACTTGATCCAGGCGCAGGCTTGCTCGGTTCCGTACTGCGGGCCCACCCATTCCAGCGGGCGGTGGATCATGGCAAATTGGCCGTTTACCTTCTCCGGGAAGAGGATCGCATCGCGGTCATCCAGCAAGGGGTCCGTGAGCCAGCCGGCGCGGACCCAGGATTTAAAGTCTTTAGTCATCGCCAGGCCCGTGAGGGTCGCGTTGATTCGGAGGTAGCGCGGGAACTCCGGCGGGCAGCCGGCCGTCAGGTATTGTTTGCGCACTTCAGGAATCCAGAACTGGCCGAATGGGTAATGGCGGCACGCATAGGTCACATAGAACCAATCACCCATTTTGGTGATGCGCGGATCCTGGATGGTGGCCCCGTCAAAACCCTCGATGCTGGGGCTGAAGGCGGGTTGGTCCGATACCCGCTCGAAATGGTAACCGTCCTTGCTCTTCGCCAGACCAAACCAGCACTTGTATTCCGGGCCGGACTCCGCCGCGCGATACAGAAGCAAAACCTCTTTCCTCTGCTCGTCGTACCAGGCCGCGGGATTGAACACGGCGAGGTCTTCCCAGGGATGGTGAGGGTGGGGTGAAAGTATGGGGTTGCCGGGAAAGCGTTTTAGTTTCATCAGGAATCAAGCTGGCTTCGTCAGGATCGATCCGGGTTCATCAGCACGGAGGATTGTGCCGCATAATCGCGCCGTAGCGAACATTTTCTGGGCCCCGAACGTACCCCCTCAGTCTTGGGTCGGAGCGCCGAGTTTTACTCGGCTTATAGGAGGCCGTCGGCTGGCTTAAGCCGATTAGAAATCGGCGCTCCAACCCAATACTGAGGCGATACCCCCAAACGGCCGATGGGCGGGTGCCGGCTAGAACGATTCGCGGCTTTTGTCTCAGCCCTTGAAATCGGCCGCGCAACCGATCAGGATTCCAGTGTGACCCTCTCATTCCAATTGCCGGCTCCAGGAGCGGAACAAGGATGAATATAGTCCTGATTTCGGACTTTCATTTCAGCGAGGTGCCCGGCGGGGCAGAGTGGAATGACCGTTGTTTGGAATCATCATTAAGCAGGCAGAACAACGTAACATTCCTTACGACGGAGGCTTTTAATGCTCGGTTTTCTGAGCTTGAAAACGTCGGGCTATTTGTCTTTTCGAACTTTTACTTCCTTTCTGCGCCGGCCGAAGAGTTCGCCCGGCAGCAGAACTATCTGATTATCGAGCACGACTACAAGTTCACACGGACTCGAAATCCTCTGCTTTACCAGGATTTTATCGTCCCTCCCGGCGACATGGTTCATGAGCGTTTTTATGCCAACGCCCGGGTGGTGGTGGTTCAGAGCCGCTTGCAGTTGGCGATTTTCCAGAAGAACCTTCCGCTGCGCAACTACTACTGTTTAGGCGGCAACCTGTGGCCGGACGATGAGCTGGACCTGATGGAGGAAATCGCGGGAAAACCCAAAAACGGGAAGGCGGCGATACTCGACGCGGATTCCCCCGGCAAAGGGACGCGGACGGCCTTTAAGTATTGCGGCGTCCGCGGCATTCCCTGTGATCTGATCCGCGAAGCCGGCCACATTCACTTTTTGAGACTGTTGGGGCGCTATTCGTCTTTTGTTTTTTTGCCTTCCACGCCCGAATCATTCTCCCGGGTCTGCTTGGAAGCGAAGATGATGGGACTCAAGGTGGTCACTCATGACCTGGTGGGGGCAGCCGGGGAGGAGCTTTTCCGGCTTCAGCCACGGGAGGTGGTGAAACGAATGCGGGAGAAAAAGGAAGAACTCGTGCAGTTGATCCGGAAATTCCTGTGAGTCCCGCCGCTTCGGTTCAGAAGCGGTATTGCAGGCCGGAATACACCAGGTGCGCGTCGAAGTCGCGGTTGCCCCCGAAAGCATCGTCGGTGTAGTGGAAGAATCCGTAACGCAGAGTCAGGCGGATTCTCTCCGTAAGCCGTCGGGCCAGGGTGGCAGTGATGGCGTGCTCCTGGCCGCCCGCGCCGAGTGGCAGGCCGATGTCCGAGTTGTCCTGGTAATCGTCTGTCCGGTAATAGAAATAGCCGAGCTTGAGGTCGGTCTTGTCGTCGAGCACCAGGCCGGAGGAGAAGTTGAGGGCCCAGTAATTGTTCTTGGCATCGAGTATGGCTTGGGTGACGTCGGAGCCCGGGGTCCTGGTTTTGCTCAGCACGTAATTGAAGCCGACCTGGAAGAACAACCGCGACCAGGGCGACCAACTGATGTCCTCGGCGATGATATGGCTCGTCATGTCGGAGGATTCGACTTCGCCGAGGCCGGAGCTCGAGTCCGGTTTGGTATGGATCGTGGAGAGCTGGTATTCGTAGCGGCTGACCAGCGTGAGATTCGGACGCGGCCGGAGGGTCAGCCGGACGTTGCCGTCATAAGTGTCAAAGTCCTGGAGCACGAGGTAGGCAGGATAGCGGTCGAAGCCGCTGTTGAGGGTGCTATCCAGGTTGTGGGTATAGTCGTAGTGGTTGATCTTGTAATAACCGCCGCCATCGAGGGTGACCTGTCGGCTGAGGTACCAGCGCGCGCCGGCGCTGTACTTCTGGAACCAACGGCTGTCATCGGTCTGGCGGTTGATTGAAGGGATGCCAATGCCGTTGATGGGAACCAGGCCGCCGCTCTCGCTGAGGTCGCCCTGGCCTTCGGTCCATTCGCCGCGGGCAAAGAGCACCCAGTTGGTGATGGCGGTGTACCGGAGGTCGAGGCGCTCGCGGACATCGAGGACGCCGCGCGAACTGTCGACGTTGAAGCGCTCCGCCGGGTTTCCCGCCAGAGTTTCGAGCCCGGAGATGTCGGCATCGGTATCTTCCTTCATGACCCGGATGGAGGGCACGATCGAGAGGAAGGGAGTGGGTTTGTAGAACAAGTTCAGGTTGCCCACGTATTCCTGCATGTGGGAGCCCCCGTTCAGGTCGTAGTAACCGAAACCGTTCTGGGCCGCCGGAATGTAGTTGACGTCGAAGTCCGCGCCGTAGACGCGGCTCCCGGAAAAATCGTTGTCCAAATCAGAATAGGAAAGCCCGGCGGAGAGCATCAGGTTCTTCTTGATCCAGGTTTGGGAGTAACCGTGGACGCTGAACAGGTCATATGAGTTGTCCTGCTGGTCGGTGATCTTGCGTTCGGCGGCTTCACCGGGGAATTGGTCAATCTTCAGGGCGTTATCGGCTTTGCCGAATTCATACCGCAAGCCGAGGCCTAACTCCGTAGCCTTAATGCGGTGCGTCGCGTCGAGTTGGAACGCGTCACGATGCTCATCGATATCGAAAAACGAAGGGCTCAGCCCGCGAACCAGCGTCGTGCCGTCAGGGTGCGAGTATCCCCAGGCGGTTGATGCCTTGTCGCCGTCGCGGTAATCATGCGTGTACTTGAACGTGATTTTCGGCACCTTGTCGAGCGTGAGCCCGCCTTCGAACGAAAAGGATCCGCGGTCGAGCGTGAGAGCGTCCGAACCGTAAGGGTAATATGCGCCGTTAGGTGGAAAGAACCCGCCATCGGCATCCGACCAGGTCCGCGATTCGTCGAGTGAAAAGCGAAGGTAGCCGAGTTTTTCGCGCGCGAGCCCCAGGGACAGGCTGTAATCGTGGTTATCGAAAATGCCCCGCCCATCGACAGTGAACGTGGTGCCTTTGGCGACGTCCCCCTGGAAATGCAGCGATTCAATTCCGCCGAAGGCGTCCCGCGGCGCCTGGTGCTGCTGCTGGAATTGGGCTTTGTTGCCGCTGGTGAAGAACCCTCCCGCGCCAAACTCGACCCAGTTTTTATAGGTGTTGGTGCCGCCTTCGAATATCTGCTCGGGAGTGAGGCTCACCTCAGCGGCGGCCGGCGCATTCGTATCGGCGGCCGCCGGCGGCGCGTTCGTGCCGGGAGCAGCCGGGACCGCGTTCGTGCCGGGGGCGGCCGCGGGGGTGTTGGTGTCGGCGGCGAGGAGACTCCCGGCGGGGACGGCAAGACCGAGTAGAACGGCCCAGCACCATCGGCGCCATACGACTTGAAACGACCTTCTGGAGTTCATCTGGTTTGAAGTGGGTGGTTAAAAGCGCAGAGACGGACTGACCCGGGAACCGTGGACCGCCTCATGGCAACCGGCGGTCCAGCACGAGCCCTGGCGCACGCGCAAGGAATGATCCGAGCCGCCGATCAGGAGTTGAGTGCCTTTGATCTGCTGGAAGTGGCATTTCAGGCAAAGGTTCGAGTCGCGTTCGGTGAGCATCTTGGCGTTGACGGACCCGTGAGCGGTGTGGCAAGCGGTGCAGCCTTCGCGCAGGGCTTCGTGCTCGAACGCGTACGGACCCCGTTGCGAGGGATGACAGCGAAAACAGCTTTCGTTTTCGGCGAGAAGCGAAGTGCCGCCGCCAAAGTAAACCGAGCTTTTATGCGGCGGATGACAATCCGTGCAGCTCATTTTGCCTTCGGTCACAGGATGATGGCTGGGCAGGCTGAATTTGCCGCGGATGTCCGAATGGCATTGAAAGCAGACCGTTTCGACCGAGCGCGCCGGCGGGTCGACAATTCGAGCACCAAAGCTGTTGGCGGCGGGCCGCCCGGCAGTGTAGCTGAACGGAGGCTTGGTCTCGCCGCCGGAGTCGGAATGAAGGCTGCAAGGGCCGTGGCAGGATTCGCAGCCGGCACTGAGCGCGTTAGGGCCCTGGGCAATCAGCCGCGCGTGGTCGGCGGTCTGGAAGTCCCGATAGAGCTGGTCGTGGCACTGCTCGCACTCTTTCGAGCCAATGTATTTCGCGCCGGGCACATTGGGCAGCACAACCACCGCCCGGTGGACCGACCGGCAGGAGATCACCGCGCAGAGCAAGGCTAATCCGAGCGCGCAGGCCGCGAGCCCCCTAACGTGGGCCGCCGAAAGTTTGGGACGCTTTTGAAGTTCTGGGTTTGTCATTTCGTAGGTGATTTGATTTCGAGGTCGCTGGCGGTGCTCCTTCTCGTCGAGGCTGATTGCGGCTGCGCCGGGGATCGGCTCATGGGTGGTGGCTATTGGTTTGCCTGCCGGATCCAGGCTTCGGCGGCGTCCAGCAGCCGAACTGCAAGGAAGCCGTTGTGAACGCCAAAACTGCCGTCATACAACACCAAGTACAAATTGAACCGGGCCTTCTTGATGTTGTCTGGAATCAGGGCCTGGTCGGCCGTGGAAGGACCCGTGCCGGAGGATAAGTCCCCTGGGTTGGTGTACTCCCACGCCAGCGCACCGTAGTAATGCGTTCCCAACATACCCCCCTGTTTCACCAACGCCCAATCATCCAGCGCGCGTTTGACCTGCTGGATTCGGTTCGAGATGGCACCCATCGTAAACGTGACCAGCTCGGGAGGGAAGGTGTGGCAGTTCCGGCAGAGATCATACCGATCCACCTTGAAGGTATGACCGGTCACAGCAGGGACTTCCGGCGGGCCATCCTGAGCTTCGGCGGTTTGCATGTGGCAGCCGGCACACTGTTTTTCAATCAGCGAGTGCGAAGCGGGCAGAGAGTTGGCCGCATTCGTCAGGCTGCCGGTCTCCAGCTCGCCGATGGTTCCCAGCAGCATGTTATACTGGGGGGAATGATGCGGGGCACTACTGGTGGTCCGCCAGTTCGCGCCGCGATGGTTGTGGCACTGTGCACAGACATTGATGTCCGGATCGTACTTGTTCGTGAACACGTCGAAAGTGGTGAGGAAATAGTCCCTGGTTGAGGCGAAAGGATTTCGAACCTGGTTGGTGTAGGTTGCGCCGAGTTGGGTGTTGGTGACCACCAGGCCCGTCCAGGTATTCGTGAGCACACCGCTCAGCACGTTGGCATGGACCTGCTTGCCGTGCGGGTCGTGGCAGACAACGCAAACCACCCCCACGTTCAGATCAGT
>DATDCV010000614.1:0-14756 GCA_036524155.1 Verrucomicrobiia bacterium | reverse complement strand
GCAATTCGTGCCCCTTGCTCATTCATCCGGAACGACTCCGGTTGTTGAGCGAACAAAGAGCGAGGCAGCAAGTCGCTCATTGCGTGGAGCTCGTATTCGACGTGCAGGCCGAGGCGCGCACACGCGGTGAGAAACTCGCGCCCCGGCGGCGACTCGATGAATTCCGCGACGCGCGTCGTCGAAGTGCCATGGTGCAGGGCAATAGTAGTGAGCCCGGCGCGGGCAGCACGCGCCGGCCAGTCCGCGGAAGGCAAATCCTCAGGCACCAGGACCACGCCGCGAGTGAGGAAAGCTCCTTCCGCGGCGCTCGTCACCGCCGGCACATGCCAGTCGGCAAACGCCGAGGCGACATGGAAGTCAGGCTTCGGGGCGTTCGGCTTGACCCAGCTCAGCCAGTTGTCGTCGGCATCCCCGGCCGCACCCTGGCGAAACTCAGCCCGAAAAATGCCCACTCGCAGAATCGAACCCGGCGAGACCAGACGTTCCAGCATGCCCGCAAGCGCCGGCAGCGGAATCGCGGCCTCGACCGTGTAGCCACCGGCGTGAATCCTCCCGGCCGCACGCAGGCCCGGGCAGTTCCAGTCGCTGTCAAATTTCCGGTAAAAGCTCGCGGCATAGTCGTGTACCCTCCCCAGCGGATCGATCTCGAGGCAAAAGTAACGCGCCAGCGCATTGTCCCGCGCGAAAAAGATCTCCACGCGGTCCTCGCGATCCAGCGTTGATTCGCCGGCGAAGTCCTTTTCGAGGACGATGTCCCCGTCGCTCACCTCGAAGGCCAGGTAAAGGCGCTCGGCATCCACCAATGCGCGAAACTCGGTAGAAGGCGCGACGCGGTTCGACCAAGGGTAAACGAAGGTCTGCACGATTTCGGCCCGGCTCCAAGCCGGCTCATTCAGTTCGCCGTCCACTTGAATCGGCAAGGGGACTGGTTGCCCGGCGAGAGTCGTCGTGGATGGAGTGGCCGGTGCGCCCCGAATCTCTCCGCCCGCGAGCACCAGCCGCATCAAAGCTACAAAACCAAGGAAAAGCTGGAGGCGCCTGGGCGGGCCAGCGACGGCAGGCTTATGTCCACTGGGTGGGGACATTGCTGCGCCCGGGGACGGGCGTACTCCGCGGCAAAATGAGAATCGCTGCGACGGAGAAACCAAGCGGACGGCTCGAGCGACTGGCGGCGAAACGTTATTCATGGGCGATGTCGCTCTCTTCTGCCTTCAACCGCTGGCGTTCGGCGGCCTTGGCAAAGGGAAGGTAAACCAGCATGGCAATGACAATCGATACGGCTCCCCAAACGGCCGCCTTCCAGTCGCCGCCAGTCACCAGGTAATGACCAAGTATAGGGGGGGTGGTCCAGGGGACATTGACGAACGGTTTGTGCAGGACACCCCATTGCATGAGAAGAAAGGTCGTAGTAGTAAGCACCAGGGCGTTGAGGATGTAGGGGATCATGAACAGCGGATTGAGTACGATCGGGAAGCCGAAGAAGATCGGTTCGTTGATCTGGAAGATTTGGGTTGGCAGCGAGAGGCGGCTGACCTTGCGATACCCGGGTTCCCGCGAGTTCCACATCACTAGCGCCAAGGCGATGGTGGCCCCCGTCCCGCCAACGTTGACGAAAGCGGTGAAGAACCCGTAGGCGGTCACGTACGGCAACGGCTGGCCCTGGGTCATAGCCTCGACGTTGGCAGTCAGGTATTGCAGGAAGATGGGGGCCACGATCGCATCCATCGCGTTGTCGCCGTTGATGCCGACCGACCACAACAGCGTGACCAGGAACGCGTATACCAGGATGCCGGGAAGCGTGTTGAGAGCGAAGACGAGCGGCTTGAAGGTGGTTTGCACCAGGTGATCCACATCGATGCCGAGGACAAACCTTACGACCCAAAAAACCACGACGAGGAAGAAGAGCGGGATCAACGAAAGAAACGACTCGTAAACAATCGGCGGCACGTTTTCCGGTAACTTGACCACGAAATTTTTGTCGGTGAAAAATTTCTGAACGCGGACGGACACCAGGGCAATGAGCACGGCGGTGAACAATCCTTTCGAGCCAAGGTTGTCCATGGACAGCGTGATGTCTTCCGGCTTGTCGCCCAGCTTGAGCTGGATCATGAGGAAGACCAACGTCGCCATGGCGGCGCTGACGATGGCTTCCTGCTTGAGCTGCTTGCCCAGATCGTAGCCGATGGCGAAGCACACAAACACCGAGAGCAGGCCGAACGTGGCGGAAACCGGCACTTGCAGCAGTTGAAGATAGGGGGCGACGATTTTGTCCCAACCGCTGACCGGCAGAAAGGACACGATAATGAACAGGCCGCCGATGATGGTTAAGGGCACCACCGAAACCATGCCGGCGCGGATCGCCGACATGTAGGTGTTCTCGCTCAGAACGGTGAGCGGCGGAACGATGTATCTGTTGAGCAACCCGGCGGCTTTGCTCACAGCGCCCTCCCCGCAGATTTCTTCCACCACTGGTTGAGCGGTTCGCGATTTTCGAAAATCTTGTCGAACGCGGCCGCGATATCATCCATGTCAGAGCGCGTGCCGAGAAGGACGTTTTGCCCCAGCCAAACGCCTTGTTCGCGGCAAATCAGGTCGCTGTTCGGGCAGCGAACTCTGCCGTAGTTCAATTTGGCCGCGGCTTTGGGGAGGAAGGGGCCGAAGGCCTTGTTGAGGAACATGGGCTGGCGCGGGAGCGGGAAGCCGTACCCAGCCGAGCAGGGGATGCCCTCGGCCCGCAGCGCCTCGAGGACCGCCGAGCGGGGCGCGCCAAAGGCCCGGCCATCCAATCGCAGCATGAACAGGTGGTAGCTGTGCCGCGCGCAATCGGCGGAGCGCTTCTGCGGATAAATGCCCGGTAGCGCGCCGAGCCTGGCCGCGAGGTATTTCCCGTTGCGATCACGGGTCCTGGTCTGGCTCTCCAGGCGGTCGAGCTGGCTGTTCAGGATGGCGCCTTGAAACTCGCTCAAACGGTAATTGCCGGAGATCCAATGATGCTCGTACCACACGCCGGTTGGAATCCGACCGCAGTTGTGGATGGACCGGCACGATTCTGCCAGCGCGTCGTCGTTGGTGGTAATGATCCCACCTTCGCCGGAAGTCAGGTTCTTGCTGGACTGGAACGAAAAGGAGGCGGCATGGCCGAGCGAACCGGCAGGACGACCGCGATAGAGCGCCCCATGCGCGTGCGCCGCATCCTCGATAACCACCAACCGCCGTTTTCTGGCGAGGGCCATCATGGCGCGCATGTCGGCCGGCTGACCGGCGAAATGAACCGGGATGATCGCGCGCGTGCGGGTGGTGATCGCCCGCTCGGTGGCCGCGGGGTCGAGGTTGAACGTATTCAGGTCAATGTCCGCAAAGACAGGAACCGCGTTGGCCTCAACCACCGCGGAAGCGGTCGAGAAAAAAGTGTACGGTGGGACGATCACCTCGTCCTCGGCGCGGATGCCCGCAGCCAGCAGCGCGATGCGCAGGGAAACCGTGCCGTTCACGAGGGCCAGGCCGTGCCGGCAGCCATGCGCCGCCGCGAAGCGGTTCTCGAATTCCGCCACTTCTTTTCCATCCAGGCGTCCCCACTGGCCGCTGCGCAAGGTGCGAAGCAGCCGTGTCTCCTCGGTTTTGCCAAAGACCGGCCAAGACGGAAATGGCCGGGTGCGGAGCGGCGTGCCGCCGAGGAGGGCGAGTGTTTGTGACATGGTTCTCTTGAGCCGTTAAAGCGTTACAGCGTTAAAGCGTTGAAGCGTTACGGTGCTAAAGGTTCGAAGCAAGATCATGGCCGTAGGCTTTTGCCCATGTAGATGCAGCCGTCGGCTCCCGAACCGACGCGGATCAACTCGCTGAACCCCAGCCGCTGATAAAAGCCGAACGCCGGGATATTCATCATGCTGACGCCCAGGTGCGCGCCCGGAGAACCGCGCTGCCGAAGTTTGTCCATCACCTGTTCAAGCATGCGACGGCCGTAGCCGCGCGCCTGGGCGCGCTCCAGCAGGTCGATGTGCAGATGAGATGGGTAAACTTCATAGGGCTCGGGTGTGAAGTAATCAGGATGATGATACCAGTGGTAAACAGTTTGCACGCGGCTCCATCGACGGGGGTCGCCTTGCGGTGCAGGAAACCGGGCGCACAAATCCCGCCGCCACTCCGAATCGTAGCGTGAATAAAATGCGCGCGAGTCAAAAGCGCCCAGCGCGTAACCGCAGATGCCCTCGGCGTCTTCGAGAATCAGGCTCAACCCCGGTTCATACGCCAGGTACGGCCCGACGAAGATCCGGCCCAAAGCATCGGGGTCTTCGCGGTAAAACGGTTCGCCGTCTTTGCCGAAGTCTCCCGTTTTGAGGCAGACATAATAAGCCCCCGGCTCATCGCCGGGTCGGGCGGGGCGAATGGTGCAGTTGTTCATTGTGAATCGGGGTGATGGTAAATTGACAACGGCAAATTGAAAAATGCAAATTCGGAGAGGCCAATACCACCAGACAGGGCAAGTGAGTCTGTTCAGCATCCAGGCAGGGCCTCAATCCACCGGCCCGAGCAAGACAGGGTGGTGAGGGGGACATACGGGGGTGCTAACAGGAGGTAACGAAGGAAGGCACGAAGCGAACCGAGGTTTCTTCGCGCGTGGACCTCACACCCTCTGCGTGAGGTTCACGCAGAGGCCCCTGCGCAAAGTAATGGTTCAGTAAAATGTCTGGGGCGCGCTCGTCCCCGGGCGCAGCAATGTCCGGACTGACATGGAGCCAGGTATTTCTGCGCTATTTCCTGTCTCCAGCCGTGTTGCGCCCGAGGACGGGCTCATCCCACCGTACAAAACTGAGGCCGCACCGCGCTAAGGTCTTTTGCATGCTCATGCTGGTATCCGCTATGCTATGTCCGGTCTTAACGGGCACTTAATCAATCGGTGCTCAGCCTGACAACTACCATGAAAACGAGTCTTTCCGTTGCTGGCCTTACCTGTGTTGTCTGCTCGGTGTTTGTCGCGACCGCACCAGGTCAATCGTACACCTTTGTTACTCTGAGTGGGGGACTGAGCTTTCCGGACGGGACCAATCGGGCCTCCCGATTCGGCAGCCCATTTGGTGTCGCGGCGGATTCGGCCGGCAACATATTCGTGGCCGACGGTTCCAGCCACACCATCCGGAAGCTCACGCGAGCGGGGACCAATTGGGTGGTTAACACCATTGCAGGCCGAGCTTTGGCCAGTGGCGCGGCCGACGGAACAAACGACAACGCCCGATTCCTAGGCCCACAAGGAATAGCGGTGGACACCCACGGCAATATCTTTGTGGCCGACACCGACAACCAGACGATCCGTAAAATCGCGCTGACGGGCACAAATTGGGTCGTCACCACTATCGCCGGAGTGGTTGGGGTGGCGTGGTCTGCGGATGGAACAAACAACCACGCTTACTTCTCGCAGCCTGGGGGACTGGCCATCGACCGCTGGGGCACGATTTTTGTGGCCGACTCTTCAAACAACCGGATTCGGAAAATCACGCCGGCGGGAGATGACTGGGTGGTCACGACTATCGCCGGCAGTTCCTATTTCGGCTCGTCGGATGGCACTAATTCCGGGGCAAGTTTCAATATTCCTCACAAGATCGCGGTGGATTCGGCGACCAACCTGTACGTCACTGATTACCTGAACAACAACATCCGCAAAATCACACCCGTGGGCACTAACTGGGTTGTAACAACACTGGCGGGTGCAGCTCCCGCCGGCGGTTTCGCTGATGGTTTGGGGGCGAATGCGCGATTTAACTGCCCTAATGGCATCGTGGCCGATAATGCCGGTAATGTTTTTGTTGCCGATAGCGCCAACAATAGCATTCGCGTGCTCGCGCCGGTTGGGTCCAACTGGGTGGTCAGCACTCTCGCCGGATTCCCGAATGCCAGAGGAGCCGAGGATGGGACAAACAGCACCGCGCATTTCAACTGGCCTTATGACCTGGCGCTCGACACAAACGGCGATCTCGTCGTCGCAGAAGTCGGCAACTTCACGATTCGGAAACTTACCCCTTCCGGAGTTTCGAGCACGCTGGCGGGAGCCTTTCGGGATCTAGCATTTGCCGCGGACCAACTGTCCGGCCCACAGGCGATAGTGGTGGATCCGGCGGGTGTGTTGTTTGTGGCCGACACCGAGAGCAGTTCCATACGGAGAATCTCTCCCGAAGGCGCAATCAGCACGATCGCCGGGTCGGGCGTGCGCGGAACCAACGACGGGATGAACGGCGAAGCGCAATTCAACCTCCCGCAGGGCATCGCGAGGGACAGTCTCGGGAATCTCTTTGTGGCCGACACGTTCAATCACACGATCCGGAAAATCAGCCCGGTGGGCAGGGACTGGAGCGTGACGACGCTGGCCGGGATGCCAGGGGTGCCGGGCAGCGCCGATGGGGCAAACAGCGCCGCGGGCTTCAACCAACCCCACGGCATTGCCGTTGACAGTGCGGGCGTGCTCTATGTTGCCGATATGCGCAATTTCACCGTCCGGCGAATTGCGCAAGAGGGTGCGAATTGGGTTGCCAGCACCATAGCGGGTCTGGCAGGCGCACCTGACCGGGTCGATGGCACAAACAGCGGGGCCCGGTTCGCCACTCCGCGTGGACTCACGCTGGACACTTCGGGAAACCTGTATGTCACCGAATCCGGGATGATACGGAAGATCGCGCGCGATGGTCCAAACTGGGTGGTTACGACCATACTCGGCTCATCGCGGGTCGGGCCTGTCGACGGGACGAACGCCGTGGCGGCGTTCGCCGCTCTGCGGGGCATTGCGGCCGATGATACTGGCGCGCTGTATGTCACGGACAGTGACCTAGTCCGCAAAGCGACACGGTTTGGAGCCGATTGGGTCGTCACCACTCTGGGGGGCGCATTTAGATTTGGCGGGGGTGTCGACGGGACGGGTGCCGAAGCGCAGTTTAGTGGGCCTGACGGAATCGCGGTGGACACATACGGCAATCTCTACGTGGCCGACAAATACAACCGTGCCATCCGCAAGGGTGTGCCGTCATCGACGACCCTTCCCGCGCTCCGGGTCTCCAGAAGCGCAAACCAACTCGTGCTCTCCTGGCCATTGTCAGCGCCCGGCTTCGTGTTGGAGATGAGCCGCACATTGGGTCCGGGTGCATCCTGGGAATCATTGGGTGCCGGCACAGTCATGAGCATTGGATTTGCGGTTACCAACGACCCCGGGCTGCCAGCCTTGTTTTATCGGCTCCGACGGTAGTCCGGCCTTGGTTAGCGGGTGCCAACGTTTGCAGGTTTGACGGAAACCCGGGTGGCGGCCAGATGTACAACGCTGAAATTGCTAATCGCCAATTGCGGACGGTCAAGCAGCTAGTCCGGGACTTTGCCGGAGCGGCGGCGGCCATTCTTAATCTTCGACGTTCCTCGCGCGAGCGAATGTTCCATCCCGCTGCTGGATCAGCAAACGTTGAAGACGCGCGACCAGGCCGCCGCGGTAGGTGCCCGGAAGGTGAAAGTCAGACCTGCACGCGGTCCCGGGACGCCGCTTTAGCGAGTTGAGTTCAAGGTAGCCACCCAACAAGTCCAACTCCTCGCGCAGTTCCCAAATGCGGCGGCTCAGTGCATGGAATAGAGGGCGATGGCAAAGCTCCGTCGTCACGCCGCAAAACGAACGCAACCGGGCGACCTGGCGGCGGATAGCCCGGGCTTGGCGGCCCCAGTTGGCGGGATTCGTGGTCACCAGTCTGCGGAGGCCTTGGTAAAGCGCCTCGGCTTCCGGTCCTTCTTCGTGCGGAAGGTAATAGCAGTCGCCGAACAGGATGAGGTCTCTTAGTGTCACCGGTCGGCCGACGGTCGCGAAACGGGACCGCCATTCCGCCATCGCGGACCGGTAGGCCTGGCGGGCGTTCCAGCGTGGCCTGGAAGGGGAATGGACGAACCGGGCCAGGGTGCGGAGCGGCATGTAATTCAGTGGAAATTCGTTGTTAGGATTAGCGAGCAGACCGTTGACCTCCTGCCGCAGTTCGAGCGGCCTGCCGGAATACGGCCCGCAGTAAAACCTGCGACCATCATAGTCGTTCGCATGGAGGTTGTCCCAGATCACCGGTTTGCGGTGGAGAATGGCTTGTAGCTCACGGACGTGGGCAACGGTGATCTTGTGAGATATGATCTCCGGCCCGGTCCAGAACACGTCGATCTCCGGGCTAAGCTCGCGTCCGAGAACGGCGAGGTAGTCCCTCCCACCGAGATCACGAGCCGCCATGCGCCCACAATAGGGAGTAGGGCAGAAAAGGAAGCGGGCCTGCGGGCACCGCTCGCGGGTCCAGTGGAAGAGGGTGTTGGCGACGTGGCATTGGGCGGCGGCAAATGTACCCCAACGCTTCCGATCCTGCGGGTGCAGTCGGTCAGGAATGTCATCGAATAAGAGGGCGAAATCGTGGCAGCCAAGCCCGATCATCTGCGCGAAGCGATCCCGCAGCCTATCCAGGTCTTCCTCGTTGCTGTAGCGGATGTCCAAGCCAGGGCTGAGCGCGTAAACGAAGCGGATACCGGCCCTTTTACAGGCGCTGGCCACCTTGGCCAGTGCCCTGGCTTCAGGCGCCGAATAGGTCTGCCGCCAAAGCGCCCGATGCTTCAGGTCATCCTTGGGGGCATACACGTAAGTGTTCAACTTCCAGGCCGCCATCCAGTCGAACAACTCGAAGCGTTCTTGCTGCGACCAGGGCGGGCCGTAAAAACCTTCAATCACGCCGGCGAGGAACTCTTGCTTGGGCATTGCCATTGGCTGTGGCGACAATCTGCCGGGGCCTCACCTCCGAGTAAAGGCGAAGCGCATCCGCTCAGTCGTGGGTCGGAGCGCCGATTTTTAATCGGCTTAAGCGCTCCGACGGCCGTTTGTAAGCCGAGTGCAACTCGGCGCTCCGACCCATGAGCGGACACGGCGGAGCTGGGTGAAGATCGCCCGGGGCGCTGAAGCCCCAAGGTCGGACGCCGTAGAGGTTACAGGTTGAAATTTTCAAGTCGCAGGTTCCCTGCGTTGAACCTGCAACCTGTAACCCGTAACCTGCAACGTCCTCGGCTCGCGGGGCCGCAAATCGATTTGCTTTTCCTGCGCAGTTTGGCTTTTGTCTGGGGAGTATGAATCTGACCTTTCGCCGTCTCGAACTGAAACTCACGCACACTTGGACCATCGCCCGCGGATCAGGCTCGGACACCGCCAACACCGTCCTGGTGGAACTCACGGGCGCGGACGGCACCGTTGGGCTGGGAGAGGCTGCGCCCATCTCGCGCTACAAAGAGTCGATCGAATCGGTCGAGGCCTTCCTCAAGAAAGTCGACCCGCGCGGGCTTTCCTTTGGTGACGTCCACGGGAGCATGGAATATCTGGAGACCCTTTCGCGCCAGGACATGTCCGCCAAGTGCGCGCTCAACCTGGCATTGCTCGATGGCGCCGGGAAAAAAGCGAAGAAGCCGGTTTACGACTTGCTGGGCCTGGGCTTTCGCGAAAACTACCACGTCACCTCGTTTACGATTGGCATCGACAAGCCGGAAGTGATCCGTGCCAAGGTGCAGGAAGCAGCCCCCTATCCTGTCCTCAAGATGAAACTGGGTGTGCCGGGCGACAAGGCGAACCTGCAGGCCCTGCGCGAGGCCGCTCCCGAGAAACCGGTGCGCGTCGATGCCAACGAAGGCTGGAAGACCAAGGAACAGGCGCTCGAGATGATCGAGTGGCTGGCCACCGACAAGCACATCCAGTATATCGAGCAACCGATGCCCGCGAACACCCCGGGCAAAGATTGGGCGTGGCTGAAACAACGCTCGCCGCTAGGAATTTTTGCGGACGAATCGTACCACATGGCCAAGGACATCACCCAGGTGGCGGACTGGTTCCACGGAGTGAACGTCAAGCTGGTAAAGACCGGCGGCATCACGGCCGGCCTGGAGGCACTCAAGGCCGCCCGCAAAGCCGGCCTCAAAACCATGATCGGCTGCATGATCGAGAGCAGCATCCTCATCAGCGCCGCCGCCCACCTCGCCGAAGTGTGTGACTATCTGGATTTGGACGGGAACATTTTGATCACGAATGACCCGTACGCAGGTGTCACCAGCGAGAAAGGGCTGATGTCTTTTTCCGGGGTCTCGGGGCACGCGGGCCTGTGTGTTCGTCCGAGATGAGATCGAACGGGCGTTGCGATCGCGCTACTAGAAGCGGTAGCCGAGGGAGAAGGACAGCGTCGGCGTGAAGAGCCGGTACTTGCCGTTCACTTGAGGATCCACGGCAGTGGAATCCACAACGACGTTGCGCCATGTGCCGCCAATGAGCTGCAGCGCAACGCCCCAACTCCAACGCGCTCCCTTGTACCCCGCCCCCAGGCTCCCGATGTGCAAATCCGTGTCGGCGACCAGCGGCGTATAAAGACGGTTTGGGGTGGAAGACTGACTATAGAAGTAACCGAGACCAAGATAATACCCGCGCCAGAGATTCCGCGTTACACCCACCTCGTACATAAAGCTCGATTCCCAATCCAGTTCGCGATTCGCGACACCTTTGATCGTCAGGTTCTGAACAGAGCTCCAGTCTGCCCAGTCGACGTTCACCTCAATGTTCCAGTTTGTGTTCGGCCGGTAGGATACACCGCCGATCACGATCTGCGGGTAATCGAACCTCGCGGAGGTGGAACCCAATGACGGCAGTGGCGGCGAGGGATATAGCGAGGCGCTGCCTTCGTAGTTCATGCGGCTGGCACTGCGATATGACGCCCCCAGCGACCACTTCGGGTGCGGCTGCCACAAGATGCCGCCGTTGAAACCGTAACTCCAATTGTGCCCACTGAACTCCAGTTCCGCTCCGGGAACCGGCACCGCCGCACCCTGTCTGAGCTTCATTTCCGAATAATTAAAGGTCGGGCCGACGGAAAGCGACAGCGTCGGGGCGACTTTCCACGCCGCCACCGGGTTGATCGTGACGTAGGACAAACTGCCTTCAATTGCTTCGTTTCGGAACGGTGCGGTCTCGGGCCATTTCACGCTGAACCCGAACGGTTCATACACCCCAAGTCCGAAAGAGAACGGCAGGTCTTTGGGAGTGTACGTGTAGTAGAGTGTCGGCGCTGGAAGGACCTCGGCCTCGTTATGCACGCTGACACCGGACGGACTCTCGTAGTCTGCGTAGATCCCCAAGTAGAACAGCGAGCCTAACTGCACGTTCTGCCCGTCTAACTGAGTGATCCCGGCCGGGTTATAGTAAATGGCGGAAGGATTGTCTGCGGTCGCTGCAAACGCGTTGGCCCGCGCAATCGCAAATGCGTCCTGGTTGGGGATGCGGACCCCCAAAGCCGTGGCATTATTTCCCACCAACCACAACGGTGCGATGCTCAGGAGGAGCACGGCTGGAGCGCCCCGGACGTATAACCATCTGCGAACCCCGGTCAAACGCAAATCAATGGCATTGTTTGTCATCGCTTAATGGTCCCGAAAGGTCGTTAAGAAGACCAACACCCGCTGGGACCACCCTCAGCAGTAGCAAAATGCCGGCCAGACTTCCCATCGGGCCAGATTTCAAGCTTGCGCCTGGCTTTCTTGAGGCGGTTAAGGAAAAATCGTGTGCTCTTCTGTGAAGAAAACTGAGCAATTAGGGAGGTCGCAAAAACGGGCCTCATCTTGCGCCAGAGCCAGATTTGCCTGCTGGCCTTCGGGGGTCTGGGACGCTGCAACAAGATCTTCGATGCTATCCCACCAAAGCTCGGTTAGCCCGTCGTAGGGAGGCTTTGTGCCACGAATCTGTTGCGCGATTTCGTTGAAAGGTAGTTGCAGAGTATGGCTTTGCACGTATTTCTTCGCGCGCAACGCCTCTGCTTTGCTACGGACGAGAGGGCCGTGTTTCTCGAGCCAGTATTTTCGAAACTGTTCCGGCGTCACATCGGGCCGACGTCGCACGACATATACAAACTTAATCATGCGTCCCATGTAGACTGAGCCAGTGAATTGTCAAAACAAATGCGCGATCCATCTCCCCAAACACCCACAGGAATACGCTTGTCTCAGATCTGGACAGACTTGCCCCACGCCAATTCGGACCGAATAGGCGGCTTGTTGCTTCCGGATCCGACCGCCAATCGGGGGGAAGAGCTTGTGTCGCCCCATTGCGGCGGGGTGTGAATGGGTTTGTGGTTGGCGCGGAAAATGGTCTACTTGGATAGCAAACGCTGACTTTAACCCGATGGGCCCTGGCCGTTGGTGATGCGATTCCCCAACCGCCCGGCCGATTTATAGAAATGGCACCGACCAGTCTCGAAGAGAAAGACAGCACGATCGTCTGCCAGGACGGCCAGGGACTGGAGATCCGTGCCACCCCTTTGCGCGTTACGCGTTACGTGGCCGTCTTTGAGATCTACAGCCCCTCATTGGTGCTGCGTATATCTCAAGTGCTCGACAATTTCAGGATCAGCGTGCAAGGCCGCCTTCTGTACCTGGGAAGGGCCTTGGTTACCAACGTCATCAACACCGGCAGCGTGCTGGTCTGCGAAGTCAAACTAGAGGAGACCGGGCTAAACCTCCCGGCGCTGGACCCTGATTCCGGAACAAGTCCGGGACTGCGCGAACAGTTCGAGTCTTTCCTGGGCCAATGGCAGCGGTTTTACCAGGTCAGGCCGGAGTTCAAGGACGTGGTTGGAGACATGCAGAGTTTTTTGGTCGACCTGCGGCTTTGGACCGAGCAGCTCGAAATGGAAACCCGCGCGTCCCCATCGGGAGAACGGTTGGAAAGCGAACGGCAGCTCGTTCAGGAATTGGCCGGGCCCATTATCGGAACCATGGATAGTTTCGTCGAACGCTTCGAAAGCATCGTCGCGACGCTCCATTCGGATCTGCAATTGGTTCACCGCGCCTACCTCCGCCGACAGTTGCACCCGCTGCTGCTCTCCTCGCCTTTCGCCTACCGTTGCTTTCACAAGCCACTTGGCTATGCCGGCGATTATGAGGTCGTGAACATGATGCTCCGGCCGCCGTACGAAGGCAGCACCCTCTTCTCCCAGTTGATGAACGTCTGGCTGCTCGACCAGGCGCCCGTGCAGGCTCACCGGCACCGCATTGACTGGCTCACGCGCCGGCTTCAGGACGAAGCTTTGCGACTCCGGCCTCACGGGCGGCGTGGCCGTATCTGCAGCCTGGGCTGTGGCCCGGCCATCGAAGTCCAGAGGTTCCTTCAGGCGCAGCCTCGGGAGGAAGCCCTCGAGTTCTTCTTGTTTGACTTTAACGAGGAGACCCTCGCCTATGCCCGCCGCGCTCTAGACCTGATTAGGAACGCGCGCGGTTGGGCGGTCCCGGTCCAACTCGTCAAACGCTCGGTGCAGCAACTCATTAAAGACAGCGCCGGGGTCGCGCGGCACTCCCCCGACGATACTTACGATTTCATTTATTGCGCCGGACTCTTCGATTATCTTTCAGACGCTGTTTGCAGGCGTTTGATGAGCATATTCTACGAACGGTTGTCCCCGGGCGGATTACTGCTGGCTACCAATGCGACCGACGCGTTGAACCAAACCCGGCCTTTCCGCCGATCGATGGAGTACATTCTGGATTGGTACCTGATCTATCGCGACGGCGCGCAATTCCGCAAACTGGCACCCGAAACCATTCCCCCGGATAGCATTTCGGTTGAGGCTGAGGATCGCGCGGTTAATTTGGTTATGGAGGTGAGGAAACCGGTTGATGCCTGAGCCCTTCACCAATTCTGCGGAAATACGCCGCGCCTTTCTGAAGCACGATGAGCGGGTCATCGTGAGCAACATTAAGGTCGGGTGCGTCATCGGCATGGTGCTCATGCCGGCGGGGTACTTCATGGACCGCTACAAGTATCCCGACCTCGTCGACCTGTTCCTGAGACTGCGGCTGATCTCCTCGTTCCTGATCGCGTTTTTCCTGGGGGTGCTGCTAACTCCGCTGGGGCGAAAACATTATCGGCTGCTGGGGATGACCTTGCTGTGCGTTCCGGCGGCCTTTATTACGGGGATGATTTATCTAACCCGTAACCCAGCGTCTCCTTATTACGCCGGGCTCAACCTGGTGCTGCTCGTCCTCGCCTTTGTCCTGCACTGGACGGTCCGCGAAAGCATCGTTGGCGCCTCTCTAATCCTGCTGCTCTACCTTTCCGCCAGCCTCCCCAACCACCCCTCGGCATTCGGCGGCGAGTTCGCCAACAACCTGTTCTTCCTGGTTTGCACGGCGGTTATCGCAGTGACGGGCACGTTTTTTCAGAACAAGTCCCGGTTCCGTGAGTTCGCCTTGCGATACGAACTCGATAACAACCGCCGGGCGTTGGAAGAGAGCAACCGCAAACTGGTGGAGCTGGATCAAATCAAGAACCGCTTTTTCGCAAATGTCAGCCACGAGTTGCGGACGCCGCTGACGCTGCTCATTGCGCCGCTGGAGACGCTTCTGCAGCGCTTCCATCTGGATCCGGAAACCAAGGGGCTGCTCGCCACCATGCACTCCAACGGGATGCGGCTGCTGAAGCTAATCAATGATCTGCTGGCGCTGGTGCGGCTCGAGTCGGGCCGGATGGAGGTCAAACGCGAGCCGCTGGAGGTCGACGAGTTCATTAGAGGGATCGCCAGCGCGGCGCGGCAGGTGGCCGATGACAAGCGGCTGCGGTTGGGAACGCAGGTAGATCCCGCGCTGGGGACAGTGCTGGCCGATCGGGACAAACTCGAGAAAATCGTTTTGAACCTGGTGTTCAACGCGTTGAAGTTCACCCCGTCGGGCGGCCGGGTGGACGTCCGCGCGGAGAAGCA
>DATDCV010000613.1:0-6134 GCA_036524155.1 Verrucomicrobiia bacterium | reverse complement strand
CCAACCTCGGCTACGCGTTTGTGAACTGGACCGACGGTGCCACAGAGGTCAGCACCGCCGCCAGTTACAGCTTCACCGCCTCCGCCAACCGTACTCTGGTCGCCAACTTCATACTCACTTACGCGATCTCCCTCAGTGCATCGCCCACGACCGGCGGCAGCGTCACCGGTGGCGGCACCTACAACAGCGGCTCAAATGTCACTGTGGTCGCCACCGCCAACCTCGGCTACACGTTTGTGAACTGGACCGACGGTGCCACGGAAGTCAGCACCTCCGCCAGCTACGGCTTTACTGTCACTGCCAATCGGACCCTCGTCGCCAACTTCACGCCCTTCCTGACCATTATGCTCTCCAGCACTAACACCGCGATCGTTTCCTGGCCAACGGGGTCCGGATTCGTGTTGCAGGAAAACTCAGCGGTTGGCAACGGCGCGGGTTGGATCGATAATACTGACACGGTCGAAGCCAGCGGCGGGGTTAACCGGGTGATTCTCTCGCCCTCGGGCACTCGCTTTTTCCGGTTGTTCCGCCAGTGAGCCGCCGTCCTGAAAAATGTGTTAATCTAGTCTTATCTAAACTATGACACCTCTGAAGATTGCGACTCGGATTCTCCAGGCCGGCGTGGTTGCGGGGATATGCGTGCTGATTTGGCTGATCAAGAGCACGCCCTCCGCGCCCCAAGCCACCACGCCGGCCGCGCCTCCACCGCCGGTCACCGCCCGGGAACCCGCGTCCGCGCCCGCTCCCGAGAGCCCCGCCGCCTCGCCCGTCGAAAATCAATGGGGCATCCAGGTCTTGGGCCTCTCACTCACCAATAACGACACCGCCGTCGAGGTCCGCTATACCGTCACGGCTCCCGAGAAAACGCTCTTGTTGTCTCAGACCAACGCCAACGCTTATCTCCTCGACCAGGCCACCGGCGCCCAACTGTCGATGATTGCTCCGCCCCGGTCCGGTACACCCGTCCAGGGGGCGAGCCTGCGCACGACCCGCCGAATGGCACGCTTTGCCGGCCGGTTTCCCCCGGCGCCCGGGAGAATCATTCCCGGCCGTGTCTATTCGCTCGAGATCCCCAACTGGGGCCTCGCCCTCACGAACGGCAGCAAAGTCTCATTCGTCGTCAACGATTTCCGCCAGGACGACCTCACCGTCGAGTAACCTCGGCGGGTCTGGTTTCGGCCAGGCCGGAGCAGGATTTCGGATTTCGGGGCCGCGCGGCTTGAGGATCTGGTGGTTGAACGGGCTTTAGCGCAGCCCCTCCCTCCCTCTGTCCATGTACAACTAAAGTACCATTCCCCCTTTCCCGCTCCTGTGCTATAACCCCTACGAAGCTGCACCAGGCAATCTATTGGCAAATCTCATGAAGACAACAGTCCAATTCGGAGTCTCCCTCGCGGCGCTGGTGGTGGTGGGCGCCACTGCCGGCCTCGTTCGCCACGGCGGTGCTACCGCCGCCGCGGCTCGCGCCGAGCGTAAGGTGCTGTTCTACCAGGACTCCATGCACCCCTGGATCAAGTCCGACCGTCCTGGCAAATGCACGGTTTGTGAAATGGACCTCACGCCGATCTACGAGGGCCAGGCCGGATTTGGCTCCGACGCCAATCTCGTCGTCATCAACTCCAACCAGGTCACCGTCCTCAACGTCCAGGCCGAACCGGTCAAGCGCCGCAGCTTGTCCCGCGCTTTGCGCGTCGCCGGGACCCTCGACGCCAACGAGACCAGCAAGACGATCATCTCCGCCCCCGCGCGTGGCCGCATCGATTTCCTCGCCGTCGATTATGCCGGCGTGGAAGTCGAGCAAGGGCAAAAGCTCGTCACGATGTTCAGCCCGGAATTGGTGCAACTGCGCAAGACCCTGCTCGCTGTTCGCGATGCTGCCCAACCGGGCATGACCAACAGTCAAACCAAATCGCTGGTCGATGCCGGGGTTTACACCGGGGACATCCTGGCGCCGCAGTCGGGCATGGTGTTGGAACGCAATGTTTACAAGGGCCAGTATGTCGCCGAGGGCGACCGCATGCTTACCATTGCTGATGCGTCGCTGCTCTGGTTCCGCTTCGATGTCTATCAAAACCAGCTTCCCTGGTTCGACCTTGGTCAAACCATCGAAGTCGAGGTGTCCGGCATTCCCGGCAAGGTGTTCCCGGCGGTCATTTCCTTCATCGAACCATCCTTCAACGACACCACCCGCACTGTCAAAGTCCGGGCCGACGTCCGTAACCCGCTCGTCGACGTCAATGGCCATAAACGGCGTCTCTTGCGCTATGGCATGTATGCCGAAGGCCACGTCAAAGCCGAGATCCCTCAAGTCCTCGCCGCTCCCAGAACCGCGATCCTCTTTCCCGGCGGCGCCGCCTATGCCTACGTAGACAAAGGCGCCGGCGCCTACGAACGCCGCCGCCTCAAACTCGGTCGGCAAGGTGATGATTTCTGGGAAGTGATCAAAGGCCTCGATGAAGGCGACAGCGTTGTAACCTCCGGCAACATGCTCATCGATGCCCAGGCCCAGTTCAACCTCACCTCCCAACCCGACGAAACGGAGGTCGAGGAAGCCGTGGTCGCAGAGCCGGTGCCCTTGGTCGCGCGCGAGGAGAACGTCCCGCCACGCCACGCGATGACCGGCGGCGGAACCGAGGCCATGCGCATGAGCGAAAAACCGCCAGTGATGACGACCGCCATGGTGACCCAATCGCCGGCTCCCGCCGCCGCGCCGGCGCAGCCATTACCGGCTCGGGAACATGCCGCCGCCCGGCGGACGGCACGCATGAGTGCCGTCATGTCCCCGGGTGGGGAGGTGCAGTTGATCCGAAGAGCCGCGATCCTCGCGGAACTTGCCCAGAAAGCGACGAATGCGCCCCAGCCCGCGCCCGCCTCGGCCCTGACCCCGGCAGCGGTACCCGAGCCGCCTGCACACGAGGTCCAGACACAGCCTCCACCCGCACCCGCAACCGGCGCCTTAGCAATGTCGCCCGAGCCCGCCGCCCAGGTTGCGGCGCCCCAGCCCGTTCAAGCGGCCGCTGATAAACCTCTCACCCACAGTCAAGCTGACGTGGTCCGCAGAGCCGCAGTCACCGAGGCGCGCGGCGTGCGCCGGGCCGCGATCATCGAAGCCAACAAGCAGCAAACCTCGGGCGCGGCGCCCCTTTCCGCCGTTCAACGTGGCTCGCTGCAGGCCTTCCTCGCCGAAGCCGGGGGCGTCAGCCAGGCGCTGGCGGCGGACAATCTCGAAAGCTTCAACGGGCACATCGCCAAACTCCCGGCACTGGCGCAGCCGCTCACGAACGCCTTCCCTGCCACCATCGGCTTTCGCCCGCTCCTGGAACGCCTCGCTGCGTTCAAGTGGCAAACCGCCAAGGACCTCGCTGATGCCCGCAAACAATTCCTGCCCTTTAGCACCACGGTTGTTGACCTCGTGAAACAGCTCAGAAAACAGGATGACGTCTTTGCGGCCATTAAGATCTACCATTGCCCTATGGCCCCCGAACCGGGCCTGTGGATCCAGTCCAAAGCGCCGCTCGCCAACGCTTTCTACGGTTCAAAGATGCTTCGTTGCGGCGAAGAAGTGACACCCTGAAATCAACCGCCCTCCTCGCCCACCCCATGATCAACCGAGTTATTGAGTGGTCGCTCCGTAACCGTTTCCTCGTGCTTTGCGCGGCGCTCCTGCTCATCGGCTGGGGCGTGCGCTCCCTGCGCCACACCCCGGTTGACGCCATCCCCGACCTGAGCGAAAACCAGGTCATCGTGTTCGCCGATTGGCCGGGGCGCAGCCCTCAGGAGGTCGAGGACCAGATCACTTATCCGCTCTCCTCAAGCCTCCAGGGACTCGCCGGTGTCAAAACCGTCCGCGCTTCCTCCATGTTCGGCTTCAGTTTCATCACCGTTATCTTTGAGGATAGCCTCGACAATTACTTCGCCCGCACGCGCGTGCTCGAACGCCTGAGTTCCGCCGAGGAAACTTTGCCCGAAGGCGTCGCCGCCAGGCTCGGCCCTGATGCCACCGGACTGGGCTGGGTTTACCAATATTACTTCGACGTCGACCCGCAAACGGCTCCCCAGGGCGGCTACGACCTCTCCCAGTTGCGCGCTCTCCAGGACTGGCTCGTCCGTTACGAACTCAATGCACTCCCCGGCGTCGCCGAAGTTGGCAGCATCGGCGGCTTCGTCCGCCAATACCAGGTCGAGCTCTCGCCCACCCGCATGCGCACCCTCCAGGTCTCCCTCCAGGAGGTCATCGAGGCCGTCGAGCAAAGTAACCTCAACGTCGGCGGCAAGGTCATCGAGGAAAGCGGCATGGAATTCGTAGTCCGCGGCATCGGGCTGGTCAAATCCGCCGCCGATGTCGAAAACATTGTCCTGAAAGAAAGCGCCGGCACTCCGGTTTATCTGCGCGATGTCGCCACCATCCAGCTCGGCGGAGATTTTCGCCGCGGCGCGTTGGACGTCAATGGAAAGGAATCCGTCGGCGGCGTGGTCGTGATGCGCAACGGCCAGAACGGCCGCGAAGTCATCCGCCAGGTCAAAGAAAAGCTCGCCCAACTCGCTCCCAGCCTTCCCCCCGGCGTCAGCATCAAACCGTTCTATGACCGCAGCACCCTGATCGAACGTTCGATTAATACCTTGCGCCGTGCCTTGACCGAAGAGCTCATCCTCGTAGCCCTCGCCCACATCATTTTCCTCTGGCATTTCCGCAGCATTCTCATCGTTACCATCCCCTTGCCCGTCTCGATCCTGATCTCGTTCATCCTCATGCGGCAATTCGGGATCAACTCAAACATCATGTCGCTCAGCGGCATCGCTATCGCTATCGGTGTCCTGGTCGATGCCGGAATTGTCATGACCGAGAACGTCATCCGGCACTGCGAGCGCGCCGAGGCCCGCCTCGGTGGCCGCCGCCGCCTGACGCCCCAGCAAACCTGGCAAACCACCCTCGAGGCCGCCCACCAGGTCGGCCGGCCCATCTTCTTCGCGATGCTCATCATCATTCTGGCCTTCATGCCCGTCTTCACGCTTGTCGGTCAGGAAGGCAAACTGTTTCACCCCTTGGCCTACACCAAGACCTTCGCGATGATCGGCGCCACCCTCCTCGCCGTCACTATTGTCCCTGTCCTTTGCTCCTTCCTCGTCAAAGGTCCCTTCCGCCCCGAGTCGGAAAACTGGATCATGAAGCGTCTGCTGCTGGTCTACAATCCGGCTCTCGACTGGGCGCTGACGCATCGCCGCGCTGTCCTCGGCTCCGCCGCCGGCCTCCTTGCCCTCGCGCTGTTCCTGGCTTTCGGCCTGCCCCGGCCCGTCTCTCGCGCCCTCGAAGCTGCCCGGTGGCCGCACGCCGCAAAACTCGCTCGCGGCATGGGCAGCGAATTTATGCCCACCCTGAACGAGGGCAGCCTCCTCTTCATGCCCGTCCTGCTACCCAGCACCTCCCTCACCGAAATCAAACGCCTCATCTCCTGGCAGGACCAGGTCCTCAAACAAGTCCCCGAAGTCGACTCCGCCGCCGGCAAGCTCGGCCGCTCTGAGACTGCCACTGATCCCGCGCCTGTCGAAATGATCGAAACGACCATCGAGTTGAAACCCCAAGCTCAGTGGCGCCCGGGCCTGACCAAAGAAAAGCTCATCGCCGAACTCACCGAGAAACTCAGCCAGGCTCCGGGTTATGTCCCCGGCTTTCTCCACCCCATCGAGGGCCGCATCCTCATGTTGAGCACCGGCATCCGGGCCCAGGTTGGTGTGAAGATCTTCGGCGACAACCTCGCGCTCATGCAGCAGAAGGCAGCCCAGGTCGCCGAGATCATCCGCGCCATCCCCGGCGCTGCGGGCGTTACCGCCTCCCGCAACCAGGGCAAGCCCTACCTCAATATCGAGGTCGACCGCGTCGCTATGGCCCGCTACGGACTACGCGCCCGCACCGTTCTCGACGCCGTCGAAACCGGGCTCGGCGGCAAAAACGTCACCACCACTATCGAAGGCCGCCAACGCTTCCCCATCCAGGTCCGCTTCCAGCGCGATGACCGCGACGACATCGAGCGGCTCCGCGATGTCCTGGTCTTTACCCCCGGCGGCAAAGCCATCCCGCTCGGCCAGCTCGCAAAATTCTCCCGCGTCATTGGCCCCAGCGAGATCACTTCTGAAAA
>DATDCV010000612.1:0-5696 GCA_036524155.1 Verrucomicrobiia bacterium | reverse complement strand
GTCCTCGCGCCAGAGCCGCCAATCAAAGGAAATGGATTCGGTGAACTGGGCCACCTCCCTGGCCGGACCGACTGCGAACCGGCCGCTGCGGGAAACCGGAGAACTCTTTTTCATGCGGTTAAACGGCACGAATTTGGGCCGAATAGGCTGGAAAGTCACTGAGAAAACCTGTGAAAAAATCGTTGTCCTTGCGTCACGGCTGTGAAATGGTGGCGCGGAGCCGATGAGCGAGTTCAAGTTTGCCTGTCCGTTCTGTGGCCAGCATATCAGCGCTGCCTCAAACAGCAGCGGCACATCGATCACCTGTCCGACTTGTTTTCAGCAAATCGTCGTGCCCCAGGCCCCGGCGGGCGCCGATTCGAAGTTTATCCTCGCCGCAACCCAGGCTAATCGGCCCCGGCCGACCACCGTGGTCGGAGATTTGGGTCCCGTGCGTCGCTCCGGCTCCCGCGCGTCTCTGATTGCCTCGATTTTGCTTGTCCTGATCCTGGGTGTTGGGGCGGCCGTGATCTACGTGTCGCGAGCGAAGATTTGGCAGGCGCTGCGCCTCGGGGGCCGCCACCCCGAGCCGGTTCAGACCAATGAGCCGCCGGCCGCGGTTCCCAACCCGGCCCGCTGGACTCTGAACCCGGCGGAGGCGATGCTCCCCGACCACCCGGCGAGCGGACAGCTCCACGGCACGAACTTCGTTTGCGAACACGCCATTTTCGCCAGCGGCGTTTTGTCGGTGCGCCAGGGACCGGGCTGGCCGCCTGATTTGGGCGTCGACATTCTGCTCACAGCGCAAACGGCCCAGCAATTGGTGGGGAAAACCATCGTTATCGCGCCTGGGGCCAAATCGGTGGTGTCGAAAGTGATCTTGCGCTGGAAGGACGACCAGCGGCAGCCGCGGCAGGAAGAGATCACAACCGGCTATGCGCTGACCCTGGTGTTCGGCCACATCGCTGGCGGCCGGCTTTCAGGCAAGCTGCATGTGTCGCTGCCGGACGCTGACCGGAGCTTCGTAGCCGGAACGTTTGACGCGGAAATAATCAAACCGCAACCGTCGGGAAAGTGATTTCAAGAAAGCTGGTCAACCCGGCCAAAACGGTCTAGGCTTCCGTAAAATTCCACTTTGGATGCCGTAAACAAGTCAAAGGCCGACACATGAAAACTCGCTTATTGAATCGCTGGCTCGCCGTCGCCATGACCGGGAGCATACTAACCTGGATATTTCCCAGACCGCACCAAAGCGGTACAGATTGTAGGCGCCGACGTAAGGAGGCGAAACGCTGGCAGATTCGGTTCTTTTCGCCTCCTTACGTCGGCGGCTACAGTCGCTATGAAATGCTCGCGCTAACCACCATCGCGCTGATTGTCACAGCGGCTGCGGTTGCCGCGGAACCGCAGTTGCAGGAATTGAAAGAGCAGGTGGCACGCCTCCAGCGCGAGGCGCAGGACCTGAAAGCTGATGGCAAGGCGGACCAGGCCAACGAGCTGATGCGGAAAGCGGAGGAACTCCGCGCCCAGGCCGCCCGCCTGCGGCAGGAGGCCCGGCCTCCGGCGTCGGAGCAGCCGCGCCCGCGGGAAATCAAGCGGCAAATTGAAAAGGCCGAGGCGGAGCTGAGGGAATTGCGCGCCGCCGGCAAGCAGGACGAGGCCGCAAAGTTGGAGCGACACGTTCAGGAGTTGCGGGGCGCGCTGGAGCGGTTTGACCGCCCGCCGGAGGCTCGCGTGCGGCCGTTGCGCGGGCCAGTTCCACCGCGCGAAATGCCCGACGCGCCGCGCGGCACGCCGGAGATGCAGCGGCTGCGGCACCTCCAGGCAGCGATCGAGAATCTGCACGCGGCCGGGATGCATGAACCGGCGGACCAATTGGCGCGCCAAGCCGAAGAGATGAGGCGGGCGATGCAGGTTCCCGAACGCCGCCCGGGCGACATGGGCTCCAGGCCGGGACCCGAGATAGAGCGCCTGCGCGCGGAAGTCCAGGAGCTCCGCCAGACCGTCCGCGAAATGCGCGCCCGACTGGAGGAACTGAGCCGCGACCGCCGGTAGTCCGCCACCTCGGCGTATTGCGTTCTTAGTCGGCTGGTTGCTGGTACCGCTTCAGCCATCGGTCGGAACGCCGATTTCTAATCGGCTTTAGCGAGCCGACGGCCGCTGGTAAGCCGAGTGCAACTCGGCGCTCCGACCTGTGACGGCGCGGATACGGCTGCTGAAAATCCTACCTTGAGGGCTGGTTGCCGAGTTTGGACGGCGTGGGCGCTCTGAGCTCGATCAGGCGTTCGCGGGCCAGGAATTCCTCGATTTTGTCAGCGACAAATGTGTGTCCGCGTTCGTTCCAGTGGATCGTATCACTGGTAAGATCGGTGTTCAGACTGACATAAGGAATGGCGCAACTCTTGAGGAATTGCTCCAGCTCAGGGTAGGTCTGGGTAAGCCCAACACCAAGCATAGCGTGATGGTCGCGGACATAATTGCGGAGCTCCTGGATGAGGGCGCGCGTGATGCCCGGATTGTAGGGGGGCGCCGGCGGCGAGCGCAGCCTGCCCCAGGCGCGCATAGTGATCCGCGCCAGGCAGGATTTCGAAATGAACGGGTGGTGCAGACAAAACAGCCGGTCCGAGAGCGGCACGGGCACGCCGTGCAACTGCAAGCGGCCGTTCGGGCCGGCGGTGAAGTAAGGCTTATACGCCACTAAACCGCCGCCGTTGGTACAATTGTCGTGCTCGTCATTCTGGGTGCAAATGAGGAGGAAAACGACTTGAGGATGGTATTCGGCCATGTGCCGCTGGAGCAGGAGATACTCCTGGTCGGTTCCGTAACCAACTACCCCGAAGTTGTAAACCTGCCATTCCGGGTGGCGCGCGCGCAATTTTTCCGTGAACCGCTCGTCGGCATCAACGTCGCAGCCCCACACGCACGAATCCCCCAGGACCAGCAGCCCCGGTCGGCCATCCAAGGCCGGTTCGCCGTCCCGCAGGCCTTTGCTGTTGTTGATGGCGGTGTAGGGATGAGCGCCTATTCCGTCGAACTTGTTTTGCCGGCCAGGAACGGGAGCCCAGCCAAGCACCGGGTCATGGTCGTACCCGATAACCTGTCCCATTACTCCAATCCGGTCCCAATCAGGCAAGAGCTGATGAAAAAAGAGGCGGATGACGGCTTCGCACAAACAGAGCCCCAGGCAAAGACTGGCACACAGCAGCACGATCTGCGGTCGCACTTTGACCGCCAGCACCGGAGCTTTGCTCAGACCGTATTCTGCCAGGATCAGGATCCCATAGACGAGCAGTGCGCCGGCGAGAAAAACAAGGGTGCGGACCTGCGGGGAGCACAGGAAGATAACTAACGCCAAACCGGCCGGGATGGGCAGCAACCGAAGTGCAAACGCTCGATTGGCAGTCGGTTTGCGACGGTGTGCCAAGTTCCCCATGTCGGTCGGAACAGATGTTCCAGGGGTCTCGTTCTCGCTGGACGAGTCCGAGTTGTCGGCGCTGCTCATACGCTACAATACGGTTCTTCCGAGGCACCGGTAAACCGAAGAAAAGAGAAAAGGGGCACCGTTGAGTCGGCGCAGTAGGCTCGCCATTACGAGCTAAACTGTTACCCGCTGCATGCTTTGGTTCAGTTTTCTTCATTTGCGTGCGAACACAATCACCTGGCGGAAGGTCTCGAAATAACGCCCAAGTTGTGCCGGGAGGGCTTGCGCTGAAGGCATCATGTGCTGGACGCGACTTTCCAGCACACCATTCGGGAGGCCGCCAGGGCCGCGAGGCTTGACCAGCGCGTGACCCCGCAAACGTTGCGCCATAATTCCGCGAAGCGTTTGGAGTACGTGGAGCTTGCTCGCGCTTTCACAGGCGTCATGACGAATCGAAGTGTTTGATCGGAGACAGGCAAGATGCCTGTCCTACGGTGGTGGAGGCCGGCAAGGAGTGATTTTTGCGTTTGGCTCCGGGTGTGATTTGCGATTCACTGGACCGGCGTGATCACACCGGAAACGGTTCAACTATGAAAAACAGAAAGCTCTCTCTGCTCGGCCTTGTCTTCATTTGCGCGTTCAACCTGGCGCCGGGGTTGGCGCCCGCGGAAACCGCGGCCCAGCATGACCAGCGCATGGCCTGGTTTCGCGAGGCGCGCTTCGGGCTGTTCATCCATTGGGGCGTATACTCGGTTCCCGCCGGCGAATGGGAAGGCAAGAAGAGCTATGGCGAATGGTTCATGGAGGAGACCAAGATGCCGGTGTCGCAGTACGAGAAGTTCGCCAGCCAGTTCAACCCGGTGAAGTTCGACGCGCAGCAATGGGTGCGCCTGGCGAAGAACGCCGGGATGAAGTACATCGTCATCACGTCGAAGCACCACGACGGCTTCGGCATGTTCCGTTCGGACCTGACGGACTGGTGCATCAAGTCGACGCCGTTTCCGCGCGACCCGCTGAAAGAATTGGCGGCGGCCTGCAAGCAGGAAGGCATCAAGCTTTGCTTCTACCACTCGATCATGGACTGGCATCATCCTGATTGGGGCACGCGGCGGGCCTGGAATGACAAAGCCACCGGCACGCCCGATATGGACCGATACACGGCGTACATGAAAGGCCAGTTGAAAGAACTCCTCACCCGTTACGGGCCGATTGGCATCCTGTGGTTCGACGGCGAATGGGAGAAGCCCTGGACACACGAGCGGGGGGTGGACCTATACAATTACGTGCGGGGTTTGCAGCCGAGGATCATCATCAACAATCGTGTGGGCAAGGGCCGCGCGGGCATGGCGGGCATGGACAAAGGCGCGGAGCGAGTGGGGGACTACGGCACGCCGGAGCAGGAGATTCCGCCCACCGGGTTTGGGCCGGGCGTCGATTGGGAGTCGTGCATGACGATGAACAATCACTGGGGCTACAACAAAAACGACCAGAACTGGAAATCCGCCACCACGCTGATCCGGAACCTAATTGACTGCGCCAGCAAAGGCGGCAATTACCTGCTCAACATCGGGCCGACAGCCGAGGGCGTGTTCCCCGACGCGAGCATCGAGCGTCTGGAGGAAATCGGCCAATGGATGAAGGCCAACAGCGAATCGATTTACGGCACGAAAGCCAGCCCTTTCGAGAAGCTGGCCTGGGGCCGCTGCACGCAGAAGGCGCTGAGCCGCGGGAAAACGCGGCTCTACCTGCACGTTTACGACTGGCCGGCGGACGGCAAACTGGCGCTGCCCGGGCTCGTGAACAAACCGCTTAAGGCCTTCCTGCTCGACGGCGGCAAACCGGTCGAGTTCGCTTCCGCACCCAACCAGGTCAGCCTCACGCTTCCCTCGGTTGCTCCGGACAAGCATGCTTCGGTGGTCGCGCTCGACATCAAGGGCAAGCCCGAGATCTACAAACCGGATCCGTACGCGGACGAGACGCCCGCCCAGCGGGACGCGCGCATGAAATGGTGGCGCGAGGCCCGGTTCGGCATGTTCATTCACTGGGGTGTTTATTCGGTTCCGGCGGGGACGTATAACGGCAAGCAGGTCGGCGGCATCGGCGAATGGATCATGAACAGCGGCAAAATCCCGGTCGCGGAGTACCGACAATACGCGAAGCAGTTCAACCCGGTAAAATTCAACGCCGACGAGTGGGTCCGCACGGCCAGGGACGCCGGCATGAAGTACATCGTGATCACCTCGAAACATCACGACGGTTTCGCGATGTTCAACTCGAAGGCGTCCGACTGGAACAT
>DATDCV010000611.1:0-4325 GCA_036524155.1 Verrucomicrobiia bacterium | reverse complement strand
GGGATCTGGGAGAGCGGCGGCGGGATGGCTGCCGACGGTGACGGGAACCTGTACGTCGTGACGGGGAACGGAACGGTGGGCGACGCCGGCGATCCGACGAGCCTGACGAATCGCGCCGAGAGCGCCCTGAAGCTCACCCGGTCGGGTTCGACGCTGCACGTCGCGAGCTACTTCACGCCCTATGCATCCACACTGACCACGACCTCCGGTCGCCAGGTCATCCTGAGCGGCGGCGCCCAGGCAGCCAACATCTTTTGGCAGGTCGGCAGTTCGGCGACTCTGGGAACGACCTCGGTCTTCAAGGGGAGCATCCTGGCGTTGACCTCCATCGCGCTGCAGACCGGCGCCACGGTAGAAGGTTTGGCGTTGGCGCGGAATGGCGCGGTCACCCTGGATTCCAACACGATTACGATTCCAGGCACAGTCACGGCCCCTGTCATATTGGTATCAGCGGCGCTGGCCACTGGTCCGTACACGGATGCTGCCGGCCAGTCACTTAATCTCACGACGAAGACCCTGACAGTTCCGCTGTCAGGCAGCATGCAGTTCTATCGCATCCGGTCAACCACAGGGCTCACCATTAGAAGTATCACGATCTCTGGGGCCGACGTGGTAATCACCTACGATTGAAGAACTCAGGGAGCCCGATGAGCCCGCGCCTCACAACCTTACAAATGTCCTGTTCGAATGAGCGGACGGCGGGTCTTGGTGCAACACCGTGTGTGCACCATAACCCGCCCTCGTTCCTTCTGCAAGCAGTCCGCGGAAGGATCGCACTCGAACCAGTGTACAAAGAAAAGCGTCAAGAAAAGGTTGCCCTGGCGCAATGGAAGTGACGGCACACGGACAACCATCAAAACCGGAAAAATTATCATGCAAACAAGATTCGTGAACACAGACCAACCGCCAAAGAGGGAGAGTTCCATGAAAGAAACTAAATGCTCAAAATTCGGATTCGTGTTAGGTGCTGCGCTCTTGGGAGCGCTGACAGGATGCGTCGGCCACGTATATGAAAGCTTCTAAGGTTTTTTCAGACAGAGGAAAGGGCATCTTCGCGCGCCACGTTTCCAGCGGCTACCTAGCCGCGGTGCTGGTCATTCTCATCGGTACCAGTTGGGGCCTGGCCATCTGCCGGGCCCAACAGGCCGACCGCGATGTGCCAGGGGAACAAGTGCTCACCCGCGGACCGGTGCATGAGGCATTTGCCGGCATCGTCACTTTCAATCCCCAGCCGGGAATCGTGGTGACCAAAGCCCCGCCCGACGTTATCGAAGAAGTGCCGCCAGAGGAGCGGCCGGAGGGAGACAACGTCGCTTGGATTCCCGGTTACTGGGGCTGGGATGACGAACGGAGCGACTTCCTTTGGGTCAGCGGCACCTGGCGCGCGCTGCCACCTGGCCGCCAATGGATGGCCGGCTATTGGTCAAAAACCACGCAAGGCTACCAATGGACATCCGGGTATTGGGCGGACGCCACCGCGCGGGAGACGACCTATCTGCCCCCGCCGCCAGCGACAGTTGAAGCGGGTCCCAATATCGCAGCGCCTTCAGTCGATTACGGTTGGACGCCGGGCTGTTGGATCTGGTATCAAGGCCGTTACGCCTGGCGCCCTGGTTATTGGGCGCCGTGCCGGGCGGATTGGGAGTGGACTCCTGCCTATTATGCTTGGACCCCTCGAGGGTACATTTTCGTTGGAGGCTTCTGGGATTACTCGGTTCAACGTCGCGGCGTTCTCTTTGCGCCGGTATATTTTGAATCAGGTGTGTATTCGCGGCGAGGCTACTACTACTCGCCAACGATCGTGATCGATCTGGGAGTGTTCACCGACCATCTCTTCTTGCGGCCAAGCTACCATCACTACTACTTCGGGGACTACTATGCCCCGAGCTACTACCAGGGCGGCTTCTATGCTTCGTTTTCATTCCAATCCAGCCGCTATGGCTACGACCCGATTTACTCCCATCAACGCTGGGAGCACCGCCAGGACCGGGAATGGGAACACCGCATCGAAGCCTCATACCAGTATCGCCGCGATCATGAAACCGCGCGACCGCCGCGCACCTGGGCCGCCCAGAGAACTATCGATCCGGCCACGGTGGAGTCCAGACAGAACCGCGTGCTGGTGGCCACGCCCATCAGCCAACTGGCCGCAAGAAAAGACAGTCGCATGCGATTCCAGCCGGTAGCCAAACAAGAAAGGCAGCAGCTTGCCCAGCGTGGCCAGGAAGTTCAGAAATCCCGCGACCAGCGGCAAACGCTGGAGGCCAGGGCCGTGGACACCTCAGCCCGAAAACCGGGCCAGGTAATCGAGCCGGCCAAAGTGCCTCTTCCCAGATCCCCGATTGTGGCAAAGCCGGCCAATCAGTTGGCAAGAAAACAGGCTCCGCCCCAGGCGCAGCGGGCACCTAAACCAGATCTAAAGATCCAGCCCAAACCTGAAACCTCCGGCCGCCAGCCAAACGCGAGCGGGTTGGAAAAGAAAGCGCAGCGGGTGTCGGAACAGTCCGCCAAACAAAAGCCGGTTCCGAGTGAAAGGGGCGCAGCGCAACTCATCAAGAAAGATCGTGGCAGGAAAGTCGAGTGAGTATGAAGCAATTTGCAGTGGCTCCAAAACAAACGAAAGGAAGAACATATGTTATACACAATTGCGGTAGTCCTGATCCTCCTGTGGTTGCTCGGGCTCTTAACCAGTTACACGATGGGAGGAGTAATCCATCTCTTGCTGGTGATTGCGCTGGTCATGGTGGTGGCCAACTTCATTTTTGGGCGCAAGAGAGCGTGATCCGAAAGGAGACCGCGGATATCGCGGCACCAAAACCACAAACTTATTGAAAGGTTATTATGAATAAAATTGTTTCTCTGGCTCTGCTGGTGGGCGGCATTGTCCTCATCGTCGTTGGCATTAATGCCACAAACTCGTTCAGCTCGGACGTTTCCAGGTTCTTTACGGGATCGCCGACTGACAAGGCCATCTGGATGCTCCTGGGTGGCATTGTTGCGGGCGTTGTTGGCCTGGTCGGTGTGATGCGCAGTCCGAAACATGCCTGAGCTGCGCAGACCGCCTGCGGCGGGGCAATGAATGTTGCTGTTCAGCAAAGTTATGAAACCGACGGAAAGCGTGGTCTAATTGAACCTGTCCTTTTTAGATTCGATCTCGCCTCGACGCAGGAAGCTCGCGGTGTGGACGGTTGCGGTGTTTCTCTTGTACACGGTATCGGGGTTTTTCCTCTTACCCCCCATCGTGCGGGTGATCGCGGCCAAGCAGTTGTCAAAACAACTCGACCGGCGGGTCACGATTCACAAGGTCCGGCTCAATCCCTACACTTTCGGCGCAACTATCCGAGGTTTGTTGATCAACGACAAGGATGGCACGCCGCTGGTCTCGTGGGACGAGGCCGATGTGAACTTCCAGCTCGTCTCGCTCTTTAGCCACGCCTGGGTCTTCAAAGAGGTGAGCTTGGCAAAGCCGTTCGTGCGCGTGCAAGTGAACAAAGATTACCGGCTCAATTTCTCGGATCTGTTGAACAAGTTATCCCGGGCCGCTGCCTCGAAACCTGGTGAAACCGGCAAAGCCCGTCCGTGGAGGATCAACCGGCTGCGCCTCACGGGTGGGAAGGTGTCCTTCACCGATCTCACGCCCCGGATGCCCTTCCAAAGAAACCTAGGTTCTCTCGAGATGACGGTCACCAATTTCCAGACGGACTCCGATCACAAGAACGCGTTTGCGTTTTTCGGTGTCTCCGATGGCGGAGAGCGGTTCTCATGGAAAGGCGTGTTTTCTCTCGCTCCCCTTCGGTCCGAAGGGGAAATTTCGCTCGATGGGTTTGCCCTGACCGCATACGCGCCGCTCTACCAGGATTTGTTCCGCTTCGAGATCAAAGCCGGCGTCATTAATCTTCATTCGACCTACCGCTATGAAAGGAGCGCGGCGACCAATCTCCTGGCGGTGACAAATACCACCTTCGAGCTCAAGTCTCTGCAGATGGTGGAAAAGGACACGGGCCAGGCCGTGGTCAAGGTTTCCGACTTTGTCGTGGCCGGCGCCAGTGTGGATGCGATGGCCCGCCAGGCCGAGGTGGACACGATGACCATGACCGGCGGCCGGCTCCTCCTGCGCCGCAATAAAGACACTTCGGTCAATGCCATCGAATTATTGAAACCTGCCGACTCGGCGCCGGCCGCGCCGGGCGGGATTCTTCTGCTGCTGCACGCGATGACCAATCTGGTTGCGATGCTTCTTAACACAACCAATCTTTCAACGGGCACCATCCGTGACCTTAACCTGACGAACTGCGCGCTGCACCTGGAAGACCTGGCGAATTCAA
>DATDCV010000610.1:0-4707 GCA_036524155.1 Verrucomicrobiia bacterium | reverse complement strand
ATCAACGGCCAAAAAGTCGGTGAAAACGAACCGACCGGGCCGTTCCAGGTCCTCGTGCCGCCCGGTGTGCTCAAGGCCGGCGAGAACCAAATCTTACTCAAAGTCCGCGGGGCCGCGGGCGTACGCAAGAGCCGGAGCGGCAATGCGCTCATCCCGGCCGGTTTTGGGGTGGGCATGCCGGAAGTGACAGATGACGTGTGGATCGACTTCGCCGAAGACGCATACATCAAATGGGTCCTGGCCCTCCCGGACCTGGCCAACAGCCGCGTGAAAATCCGCGTCACACCGACTGCCCTGGAGCGCCTCGACGATGTGAAGATCCTCGCGCAGGCAGGGTCCTGGCCGGATGGAACAATCCTGGGAGAAGGACAGGCCCCGGCCCGCATCGAGCCCAACCCCGATCCTATAGGCGGCGAACACTTCTTTGTCGATGTGCCAATGCCGGGTTTCAAACCCTGGACTCACGAACAGAGCCCGCTCTATTTCGCTCGCGTCAAACTCAGCCGGCAGGGGCGGACGCTGGACGAGCTGACGTTCCGGTTTGGCATGCGCGAGATTGGCGTCAAGGATCGGAACTACCAACTGAACGGCCGCAACCTATGGCTACGAGGATCCAATCTCGTGTTCGAGTGGGACTGGGGAGACACGATCACGGGAAAAGAGAAGGACTACCTGGTCACGGAGGCCCGGGAAATGAGCCTGAACTCGTTTCGCACGCACACTCGCCCGCCGCCGCCGTTGTGGTGCAATATTTGCGATGAGCACGGCACCATGATCCTCGCCGAGTTCCCGGTTCTCTACAATTACGCGGACTACCATTTTACCACCGAGGAATACGCGATTTGGCATCGCAATGTGCTTACGGACTCGGCTAACTGGATGGCCCGGCTTTGGAATCATCCTTCGGTCATCATGTGGGTACTGTCCAACGAATCGCGAGGAGACAACGCGTGGGAAGAAGGGCCCTTCCAGGACTTCGTCAACGCGCTGGACCCGACGCGGCCAACGTTGCGCACCGGCAGCACGGGAACCAGGGAAAACTACGATGTCCATCCTTGCGGCAACGTCACGGAAACCGATGAAGGCCATCTCCAACCGCAGATCGCGAGCTGGTTCAGCGACGCGGGCCAGCGCACCACCACCGCGACCGAATACATGAACGACTTCGGGCACCCGCGAACGCAGTGGACGGGCGTGACCAACGAAATCGCCAACCACCTGGCCGTCGCCCAGATTGGGGCCGAGCACACCGAAGCGATGCGCCGGGCGCGGCTCGATGGCATCTGGCCCTATATGTATGCGGGCTGGACGCGGACGCGGCTCGCCGCCCGCGTCCGGCAGACCGGCACGGGCAGCGCCGTCTGGAAGGCCAATTATGCCGCGCCGGAGTCGGCGGCCTGGCACAGTGCGCTATCGCCCGTGCTCGCGAGTCTCGACCTTTTCAATCCGAACTACCTCGCTGGACAAGCTGTGACCGCCGACCTCCACCTGATCAACGACTCCTGGCATGATGCGCAAGTCCATGTCGACCTTCTGTTGACCAAAGAATGCCCGGAGTACATTCCCGAGGCGGAATGCTTCGATCGACCGGTGAGCAAATGGAGTTTCGATTTTGCGGTGAAGGCCGACTCGATCGAAACGGTGCCGGTGAGTTGGATGCTGCCGGCGCAGGAGGGCTGCTACTGGTTCACTGCCCGCATGACCGGCATCGCCGGGCGCCCGGTGCTCAGCCAGCGGTTCGTGCGCGCCATCGCCCCACCGGCACTGCCGGCAACCTTGAAACAGCGTGAGTTCGTCCTGCTCGGGAGCGATCATGGCGCACAGGCCTTTTTCAAGAAGCGTGAACTCGCGACTTCAACGAGCACGGCGAACCTCAGCCCGAGCAAACAGGTCGTGGTTGTCTGGGATGCCTCGCGTCTTTCGGCCGCAGACAAAGCCGAAAACAAAGCGCTCGGCGAGTTTTTACGAGGGGGAGGGGCGATGGTGGTGCTGGCCACTTCGGCCTGGGACTGGCCGGAATTGTGCGACGTGAAGATCCATTCCAGCCCGCGGTTCTCGCGGGTGTTTCCCTACCAGGAACTGGAGCACCATCCGCTGCCTGGAGTCGACCCGCAGTGGCTAATCCGCTGGAACGGTTTACCCGGAGCAGTCGCATTCGGCTCGCTGGAAGGCCCTGGCATGGATCGAGCCCGGAAACTTCTTTGGGCAAAAGAACCCAAAACGACCGTGATGGCGGCGGTCCCAGTCGCCACCGGGACCGGCCGTATTCTGTTCTGCCAACTGGATCTCAAAGACCGCCTGGACCCGTCCAAACCGAACTACGATCCGGTGGCTGAGAGAGCACTGCTAAGCCTGCTGGCCCAATGAAGATGTCCGGCATGCCTCCCAGGGCATGCGCCGGCCGCCCGCGAGACGAAGCGATCGCGCTGAATAGTCATGCCCTTGACACCCGGCCGTTCCGACGGATAGTTCAAGGGTTAAGCCGGAAAGCAATTAATTCAACCTTCAACGTAAGGAGATCGTTATGACTCGCTTCAATCGAATCGTCTGCCTTGGAACGTTTCTCGGAGTCGCCGCGGCTACTGGCGGCTACGCCCAGATAAACTCAGCCAACTACCACCCACGGGAATTCAACGATGTTCCCGGTTCCACGCTCACCATCGTGAGCAATTACCCTTCACTCATCGCCTTCAGCGACCAAAAAGTCAGCGCCGCCACCGGATTCGCCAACCGGCACGTCTGGCGTTTCTCGAGCGACGGCGGAGCAACCGCCCACAAATTCACCAATGACGACTTCTTCACTGTCACAATGACCGTGACTCTCACCGGCGACCCGGTTGCGCCGCGGAAAGAAGCGGGGTTCCTCCTCGATACGATCGGCGGCCAGGGCCAGTTCATCGTCAACACGGACGGGCATGAGGTCGTGGCGTTCGGCGGCCCGTTGCCGTTTTATGCCTTTCCGGCGACCTTCCACTCGGGCGACACCGTGACGCTGGGCATGACTTATTTTCTGGACGCCAACGGCAAGCGGGCGGTGATCTACTCAGCCAATTGCCTGCGGAGCCCTCCGCTGGAGTTCAGCAATCTCGAACAAGGCATTATCGACAACAGCACGCTCGGCGGCTATCTGCAGATCGTGAACGCTCCCACCGTGGCCACCAATTCGGGGATGGCAACGTTCCAGAACATCCAGATCGGTGCGCCCGACCAGGACTTCGACGGGGTTCCCGATGCGATGGATCAGTGCCCCGATACCCCGCCGTGCACGATTGTAAACGCGGACGGCTGCAGCATCGACCAGTTGGTGCCTTGTGCCGGCCCGGCTTCCGGCGGCACGTGGAAGAACCACGGCGCCTACGTGTCCGCTTTTGTGCATGTCGCCAACGCTTTCCGGGCGCAGGGCCTCATCAGCGATCATGAGCGGGCCTTACTGGTTGCGGAGGCGGCCCAATCGGACTGCGGCAAAGCCAAACCGCCGCGGCGGCCGCATGTCGAGGTCCAGCCGAGACCCGTGCCTGGCAGAGAGGCTGAATAACTGGATCTAGCCTGGATCTTTTATAGACCTCACCAACCCAGTACAGATTGTAGGCGCCGACATAAGGAGGCGGGACGCTGGCAGACTCGGTCGGTTTCGCCTTACGTCGGCGCCTACAGTCGCTATGAAACAGTGCAGCTAGGGCGAGACGACCATATAGAAACGTCGCGCCGCGGTCGGGGCATCGCTCACGGATTGGACCGATCCGTCACCAAACAACGTACTTAGAAGGGCCCAGTTGCCGGCAGCGAGATCCGTCCTGTAAAACACGCGGTAGGTGGCGCCCGCCTGGGTCGCAAACGTAAGCAGCACGTTGTTGGCTGACCGCGAAGCGGTTACCGAAATGCCCGTCGCCGGCACCAACATGAAGTAGTTCGGGTTGGAGAAGCCGTCGGTGGCAATCCGGAGCGTCGTGAGGCCGTCCAACCGGATGGCGACCGGTGCCGCCAGGCCGGCGTCAGTCAAGGGCACCCAATCAAAGGTGACATAGTCTTTCCCGACCGCGCTCCATTGGCCCAGCCTTCGGGTGGTCTGATTTGCCGTGCCGGTACCACTGATCACCTGGTCCAGGTACATCGTGAACGGGCCGCCGCCGGAAAAACGGCCATAGACGTAGAAACTGCCCGTCGGATAAACCCGAGTGTAGTTGGCCCAGTCCGTGCCGGCAAAAAAGGTCAGCACATAATCGATTCCCGCAAAATAGACGAAATTCGAACGCAGCCAGTCGTGCTGGCCGAGCCGGTCCTCCGGAATACCTCCCCCAATGGCACGGTAGAGGAATTGTTCGCCTGGCAGCGTCAGGTGTTGAAAGTCGATGTTGGTGACCGCTCCCAACGATTGGTAGGCGTCCGGGAACCACGGATCGACATATTGGCCGCCGTCATAATCAAAATCCTCGGCCTCAACCATGTAATTGGCTTCGCTGAAGGTGTCGAAGCGATTGGTTACCCATATGCCGTGCCCGAGTGAATTGGTCGCGGCGATGATCGCCAGATGCGTCGCGTTTGGGAGCACATTTGGACAGGCGACATTCTTGACCGACTCCGTTCCGGTGATAAGGAGGTTGGTGGAAACGTCGAAGCCGTCGAGTATAACCGCGATGCCGTTCGCCGCGAACGTGGCCCCCACAGTTGTGACCGTGAAGCTCAGCGCGTTGGTATACTCGAACGGGT
>DATDCV010000609.1:0-9042 GCA_036524155.1 Verrucomicrobiia bacterium | reverse complement strand
TCACATCGCGGTCTTCATTGTTGAAGGTCATCGTTCCCTCAAGACTGTATTCGTATTTCGAGATTTGCCCGTCTTTGACCCAGAACTTCGCGGAACCCTTCGCGCTTTTGACGTCAGGTCCGCCGCCGCCTGCTCCCCGCCTGAAACTCATCAACTCCTTTGCGCCTTCGTCGGTCAGGTCGCCGGAGTAAACCCCATCGGCAAGCTTCAGTTCTTTGACCTTGCCGGCGATGTCTTCGGCTTCCGCGGCGGGAGCCTTGAAATTCTGCAGCATCCTGGCGATAAAGCGGCCGCCACCCTGCTGGCTTTCGGCGGCCTCTGACAGCGACTTCCAACCTTCGTCGGTCTTAATCGCGCCCTTTCCGGCTTTGAGCACTGCCTCTGTGCTCTGGTCGCCGCGCGACATCGCGATAGAAGTGGCGCCGCCCTTTTCCGTTTTGCCTTGCACGGTTCCCACTGCGTTCCCGCCCCATTCAATCGACGTAGTCCAACTGTAGTTGTCTTTGTCGCCCAGGCTTTTTGCGGCGGCTTTCACCGCGTCCTTGGGGTTCGCTTCGGCGGCGATCAACGAGGTCGCCAGGAGAGTAACCGCACCGGCCAGGATCTGCTTTTTCATATGTTTTGTTTCGATTGTAACTTTTCCGACATTCGGAGTTTGCTAGTGCTTAATCTCCGAAAATTCTGTTACATGCCGCCGCCCGCATACCAATCCCGCAGGCGCACCTCAATTCCCAAATCAGTCCCGACGAGCGCCTTGAACCTGTTCAGATCGGACCCGCGGGAATGGTAAGGGTATACAATTTTTGGTTTGAAAGTCCGGACAGCTCGGGCCGCCTGCTCCACGTCCATCGTGTAGGGCAGGTTCATGCAGACAAAGGCGACATCGATATCCTTCAGCGCGAGCATCTCGGGTATGTCTTCGGTGTCGCCGCTGACATAAACTCGCTTGCCTCCGAGCGTGAGGACGTAGCCATTGCCTCGGCCCTTGGTGTGGAATTTCTGGCGGTCGGGCGTGAGATTATAGGCCGGGAACGCCTCGATCGTTATGCCGATCAATTCGGCCCTGGCCCCGTTGGTCAAAGTGGTGGTGCGGTCTCGCAAAGCGGCCGGCAATTGCTCCGCGACGGCAGCCGGAGCCACGATTCTCGTGGTCGCGCCGGCCAGAGCGGTCAGCGTGTCTTTGTTGAAGTGGTCGCCGTGGATGTCAGTTAGCAGGATGAGGCCTGGAGTTTGGAGGTTTCCGAAGCGGCTTTTCCCGCCCACCGGGTCCACCAGGATCGTCTTGCCGTTCCAACTCAAGGCGAGCGTGGCGTGGTTGATGGGGATGACTTTCAGTTCACCGGCTGTCGTCTGGATCGTGTCGAGGGCCGGCTTTTCAGAGGCGTCCGCCACGGCCGAGATGACGATCACCATCAGGGACAAGCCGAAGCCAGTTGCTGGAGTCACTTTCATCGGATGTAGCTGAACTTAGGTCCGCCTTTGCGCCGGTGGCAACCATAAAGTGGCGTCGGATTTAGGTTGCGGCCTCGAAATAGTGACGTATATGTTCCATTCGAATGCAACGTTGTATGCGCTTTCTGGTCCCGATTGTTCTTGCCGCACTGCTGCCGATTTCCGGTCTGGCCCTAAACTACGCGCCAGAGAGAACGGCGCCCACCCGTTACGCCTTGTCTCACGGGAAAAAGGCCCATAAACCCAAAAAGCAGCACAAGGCCCCGAAGTCGAAGCATTCGAAGAAATCGAAACGCGCGCCGAAGTCCCGGCACTGAAGCGGTGGTCCGTGGTTTGTGGGCCTTGGCCGTCCCCGAGCCGGGTTGAGCGGCGCGAAGTCTCCGCACGCTGGTCTATCAGTGAGTTGCATGTCCTGAACGCGGGGGCAGAGTTCTTGCTACTGCTGGCCGACAATCCTGAGATTGGTGGGCGGCTGGGGCGGGGAAGGCGCGGGCGGCGGAGGTTGTTTCACGATCCGTAGCCGCTTTACCTGTGTATCAGGTTCCTTCCCACCGATGATGAGCCGATGTGACCCGGGTGTAAGCTGAAAATTCTTCCCTGCGTACTGCGGGCTCGAGGCTGTGCCGGTGCCGCGCCAGCCGACCCGTTTCTCCGCAAAGCCCGTCGTCACCGGAATATCCCAAATCATTTCCGGGTCGCGGAGCTCGCCGTCGATGTTGACGTAGAGCGAGTTCGAGGCGTCGTCGGGCGCGCAGACTTCAGCTACGACAGCATATTCACCGTCGCTGGCGATAGTGAATATGTAGACGGCTCGGCCGCCATTGGCCAGTCCCGTAAGCGACGGCTGAGAAATGCTTCCATTGGTTGAAATGGTGAAAGGGGCGACCACCTCCCCTGCGGCCGCATCAAACGCGAGGTCCTGTCCCGCTGATGAAAAAGCGGCGACCATTGCTATAACCGAAGCGAATCCAAAACCGAGCTGTGTTTTCATTGCCCGCTACGATCGCAAACTGCGTTAAAGTGGGTGACCGACGTCAAGATACGAGGAACCGAACGGATGTTCAACCCCAAACTCATGCGATCTAAACACAGCCAGCGCGTATGCATGAAGCTTCAGAAGGGGGCGGGGACGGCCTCGTCCCTGCGTTGGCTGAAATGATAGCAGCTCCAGATGGGGACGAGGCCGTCCCCACCCCTTTCATGCATCCGCGCTGAAACACAGCAACGTAAGTCCCGGCTGCCTCGGCGAGGCAGGCCTGCCGAGTTAGAGAACTTATGCGGATTTCGGTTTACGGGGCCTGAAGGTCGTGTAGAGGGTGGGCAGGACGACCAGAGTCAGGAGGGTATTGGTGATAATCCCGCCGATAACCACGGTGGCGAGTGGCCGCTGCACCTCGCCGCCGACGCCGACATTGACTGCCATGGGAATAAAGCCAACTGCTGCAACCAAGGCGGTCATGAGAACTGGCCGCAAACGCACCCGGCACCCTTCGCGCACGGCAGTGGCCACCGGTGCGCCCGCTTCGAGTCTCTGTTTGATGAAAGTGACGAGGACCAGGCCGTTGAGTATCGCGACACCGCTCAGGGCGATGAAGCCGACGGCTGCGCTGACCGTAAAAGGCATGCCGCGCGCCCACAGCGCCAACACTCCCCCCACCAGTCCGAGCGGGATGCCCGAGGCGACGATCAATACCTCCCGGAGTGTTTTCAAGCTGAAGAATAGCAGCACAAAGATAAGGGCCAGCGCCATTGGTACAACGATCATCAACCTCCGGTTGGCGCGCTCCATGTTCTCGAACTGACCACCCCACTCGATGGTGTAGCCCTCGGGCAATTTCACTCGCGCACTGATCTTCTCTCTGCCTTCGGCGACAAAACTTTTTACGTCGCGCCCGCGAACGTTGCACTGTACCGTGATGCGACGCTTGCCCCATTCGCGGTTGATGGTGGAGGGACCTTCGAGTTCCGTCACTTTAGCTACCTGGTGGAGCGGTAGCACGGGTCCTGCCGCCGTTGGGATGAGAGTGGTGGCCAGCGCGTCCGGGTCGGTGCGCTGTTTGTCGGGGAGTCGCACCACGAGCGGAAAACGCCGCTGCCCCTCGCGCACATCCCCCACGCGCCTCGAACCGACGGCCTCGACAACGTTGAGCACGTGACGAGTCGGGACACCGTAACGAGCGATAGCCTGGGGGTCGACGCGCACTTGCAGGAAGGTCTGCCCTGTCAACTGTTCAACCGAGGCTTCGCTGGCGCCGCGGATCCCCGCCAGCACCGTTTGCACCTCCGCCCCCAGCCGCCGCAATTCATCGAGGTCGTCCCCATAGACCTTAATCCCGATGTCCCCCCGGATTCCCGCGATGAGCTCGTTCAGGCGCATTTCGATAGGCTGGCTGAACACGGGCCTCAAGCCCGGCACCTGGTTGAGCGTGTTGCGCAGTTGCTCAGTCAACTCCGTTTGTGTGCGCGCCTTCTTCCATTCCGCGCGCGGCTTCAGCGCCAGGAAAAAGTCAGCCAGTTCCACGCCCATCGGGTCGGTCGCAACCTCCGCGCTCCCCAGGCGCGTCCAAATGTGTTCCAGTTCGTTAGGAAACTCTTTCAGCAACGCTTGCTCGATGCGGTCGTTTTGTGCGACCGATTCGTCCACGGAAATACCAGCGAGACGCACGGTGGTTCCCACGATCGCTCCCTCGCCTAACTTCGGCAGGAACTCGCCCCCCAGGCGCGAGGCCAGCACCAGCGCGCCCAGGCAGACCGCGAGAGCGCCGAATAAGGTGGATTTTCCGAACCGCAGCGCCCAGGCGAGCATTGGGTCGTAGAGCCGTTGGGTCAGGCGCACCAGCCAGGGCTCGCGTTCCTTGAAGTGCCGGGGCAGAAAAAGCGCCATGAGCACGGGCGTTAATGTCAGCGCCAGGATGAGGGAACCCGCCAGTGCGAAAATCAGTGTCAGCGCCATTGGCTTGAACAGCTTACCTTCGATGCCCTCGAGTGTCAGAATTGGCAGGAACACGATCAGGATAATGCCCACGCCGAAGGCCACGGGCCTCGCCACTTCGACCGGCGCGGTTCGCAGCACCTCCGCACGCTCGCCCTCGGTGAGTTGCCGCCCCAGCTCCTTCTGGCGCATCGCCAGCCGCCGCATGACATTTTCGACCATCACCACCGCGCCGTCGACGATGAGCCCGAAGTCCACCGCGCCCAGGCTGAGAAGACTGGCGGCTATGCCGGCCTGCAACATGAAGTTTCCCGCGAAGAGCATCGACAAGGGTATCGCCACCGCGACGATTAGGCCCGCGCGCAGATTGCCGAGGAATGCGAACAGGATAGCGATGACCAGAAGCGCTCCCGCCAGGAGATTGTGTTCGACCGTGCGAATCACGTTGTCGACGAGTTCGGTCCGGTCGTAGAGCACTTCCAGTTTGACATCCGGCGGGAGGGACTTCTGCACTTCGGCGAGCTTTGCTTTGAGTGCATGCGTTACCACGGCGCTGTTCTCCCCCATCAGCATAAACCCGAGCCCCAACACCGCTTCCCCGCGGCCGTCGGCCGTCACCGCGCCGCGCCTTATCTCATGATCCTCCCTCACCGTCGCCACATCTCGCACGCGGACCGGCGTTCCGTCATGGCTGGCGATGACTATGTTGGCAATTTCCTGCGTGTTGGTCGTCAGCCCCACACCGTGGACCAAAAGAGATTCCCCGCTCCGCACGACCTGGCCGCCGCCCACGTTTTGGTTGTTGGCCTGGAGTGCTCCGACCAGCTCTTCGAGAGTCATGCGGTATTTGATCAGCCGATCGGGCTCCACTATCACGTGGTATTGTTTCTCGAAGCCACCCCAGGTATTCACCTCGGCGACGCCTGCCACCTTGCGAAGCTGCGGTTTCACGACCCAATCCTGCAGCACGCGCAACTCAGTGGCCGTGCGGTTTGTATCGGTGGAACGCACCACATAGTGGAAGACCTCGCCTAACCCGGTGGCGATGGGGCCGAGCTGCGGGCGCGCGAGGCCTTCCGGCAGTTCCACCGTCTGGAGCCGTTCCATGATGAGTTGCCGCGCTTTATAGATGTCGAGGCTGTCGTTAAACGTCGCCACGACCTGGGACAGCCCGAACTTCGAGATGGAGCGCACGTTCTGGAGACCCGGCAGGCCGCTGATCGCCAGTTCCACGGGCATAGTGATTTGCGCCTCTGTCTCCTGCGGATTCAGCGCCGCCGCGGTGGTGTTGATCTGCACCTGCACCGGCGTCGTGTCCGGGAAGGCGTCGATGGGAAGGATGGTCAGGGTCCAGATCCCGACCACGACGAGCGCCAGAGCCAGCACGCACACCAGCGCGCGGTTCTTCAGGGAAAAGCTGATGATCCAGTTGAGCATAGGTCAATAGGGGCGAAGCCGCGTGGGCTTCAGTCGTCGGCGCACCCCGCACCCAGGCGCGACATCAACATGGCCGACTTCAGGGCAAAACCACGACTGACAATAATCTGCTCGTCGCTATCCAAACCCGCCAGAACCTCAAAGCGGCCACCGAAGCTCGCTCCCAACCGCAGTGCCCGCGCGTCAAATAAATCATCCGCTCGCTTTACAAAGACAAAGGGCTTGCCCTCGAAATACTGGACGGCGGATCGCGGCACCAGCAGCGCCCCCTCCGCCTGACGTGTCAGTATTCGCGCCGTGGCAAACATCTTGTCCTTGAGCAGGCGCTCGGGATTGGCGAACTCGGCCCGGGCGCGCGCCATCCGCGTGCGCTCATCGACCGCCGGTCCGATCCAAGTGAGCTTGCCCGCGAAGACCTGGCTGGGGAGCGAATCGACCCGTAATTCCACCAACTGGCCCACACGGACCCGGCCGAGCGCCGTTTCCGGCACCTGCAGCATGGCCCAGACGGTCGAGTGGTCCGCCAGTGTGAACAGTGGCTTGCCGGCGTCCACCAGCGATCCTCGCACCGCCATGCGCTCGACGATTTCACCGGCGAACGGCGCGCGGACCTCCATCAAGACCTGTTCCTGAGGTTGCTTACCCATCGCATCGATCTGTTCCTCAGTGAAACCCAGCGTGCGCAGTTGCTGGCAGGCGGCCCGGTGGGTCGCCTCCGCTTCCTCGAGCGCGGCCTGCGAGGTGACCCGATCGGAGCGCAGCTTGCGTTCCCGATCCAATGTCTGGTGAGAGAGCACTGCCTTGGCCAATGCTTCCGCGATCGACGCCGACCAAATCCTGGCCACAGTCTGCTTTTCTTCCACTTTGCTGCCCAGGTCGACGTCCACGGCTTGAATAATTCCGCTAACGGGCGCGGCGATCTGGGCCAGCTTGTTTTGGTTGAAGCTGACTTCCGCCACGCATTCGACGCCGTCCGCGATGGCACCCCTTTCGGGCGCCGCGGTCTGCGCGCCCACTATCGCTATCGAGTTGGTCGAGGGCAGCCGCACTTTCAGGCTTTCGCCCGGCTTCAGTCTGGAGGCTAACTCCGGTTTGCAGACCGCGCATTCCGCTTCCGGAACGCCATGTTCAGAGCACATCCGCGCAGTCCCACCGGGGGCGCCCTTGCCGGCGGTCTCCATTGTTGAGTGTTCGTGGCCCGCGTGCCCGGGTTCTGTATCGGCGGCCGTGTCCGGTTTATTGTTACACCCCGCAACCAACGCCAGGGCGGCGAAACCGGCCGTGGCTGCGAGCTTGAGCGAGTATCGAGTGTTCATGGTCTAATTATTCCTGGTGGTTGAAAATCGTTGCGGCTGTGGTTCGAGAAACGCTTCGAGTTCCGCCTGGGCGGCATTCAGTTCAAGCAATTTTTGTTGGTAAGCCAGTCGTGCCTCGGCGGTGGTGCGTTGGGTATCGAGCAGGTCGATGAAGCCGAACTTGCCTTGCTCAAACCCGGTCTGGACGAGTCGCAAGGCGCGGGTGGCTTTGGGCAGGATCTGCTCGCGATAGATCGTCACCTGGTCGGCTGCGGCGCGAAAGCGCTCGCTGGCGGCTCCCCACTCGCGCAGCAGTCGTTGTTCCGTGGCGGCGAGTTCCGCCTGGGCGACATCGGCATTCGCGCGTGCCTCCTGCTTTCGCCCTTTGGACCGGTCAATAATGGGTAAGGGCACTCCTAACCGGAATTGCACTATCGCAGTGTCGGCAGTGCCCTCTCGCCCGCCATCCACCCCGAACGTAACGTCGGGGTAGGGTTCGAGGCGGGCGCGTCTCAGTTCCACTTCTGCGCGGTCCCGGACCGCGCGCGCTGCCGCCGCACTCGGATGTTGGGCAAGCCACCGTTCCGGCGGGTTTCCCAGCAGGCTGCGGTCAGGCGCCTCTGTTAGATCGCCGAAGACGGTTGCGGCCGGCAGGTCCGGGCTTCCCAACAACAGGTTCAGATCCTGTCGTGCTGTCGCCAGGTCCCGCTCGAACCCGGAGAGTTCGGCGCGGGCCTGAGCGGCCTGGATTTCCGCGCGAAGCTGTTCCTGGTCGGCCGCCGCGCCCGCCTCGACCCGTTTGCGGGCTGTGGTTTCGGAGGTTGCCGCGACTTGAACCAATTCACGCCCGACGTCCGTCAACCGTTGCGCCGCCAGAACCCGGTAGAAAGCTACTTTGACGTCGCGAACCAATCCGAGCCGACGCAGGGCCCACTCAGCCTGCGTTAGCGACACGCCCGCAACCCCGATCTGGGCGTCCAGTTTCTTCTTGCCCGGGAAAGGCACTCTCTGATCCAGTCCGATGGTGTTCTTGGATTCGCGGAAGCTGCCTCCGCTCACCGGGACATCCTCGGTGCCCAGAGTCAACTGAGGATTCGGCCAGAGGCGTGCCTGGTACGCGCGACCGGCTGATGCTGCCACCCGTCCCCGGCTGGCGCGGAGCTCCGGGTTGTTGGCCAGCGCCAGGCGGATGGCGTTGTCGAGGGTCAGCAGGTTGGTATTGGCACGGGCGGGTGCCGGCGGGATCGCAGGCGAGTCAGCGTCCCCGGCGGCTGGTGCCGCCCGGCCTTCGGCAGCCGCGATTCCCACTGCCATCAGCATGACTGCGGGGCTTGCGAGCGTCCGCCAGTTTCGAAATCTCCGACGCCTTAACGCCGGCATAGGGGCTTTGGGTTTCATGACTAACAACGTTCAAACACCACAAGAACAAAGTGACTGTTGGCACGACATCGAGGCATGCCGTGCACCTTGAGCGAGATCCGGTTCGGGCCTTGCCGACCCGGACCGGACGAATCAGGAGGCCATCGAAGGCGCACGGGGCGGCAGCGCCGTGCGCAACAAAAACTGCCAGGTATGAGGCAATTCAGAAGAGACGGACCGCGCCGTGGGGGACCGGACAAGGTCGCTGATAGGGTCTGACTGGGCGAGAGGCGGTAAGAAGCTCACCGGAACCAGCAGTTGAACTGCGGCGACCGGTTGTTCCTCAAGTTTATAAAACCCGGATTCAACGGTCGCACAGCCGTCACGGCTGCAATCGTCGTCCTGGTGGGGAGTGGAGCCAGTATGGTGGCAGCAGGCGAGAAACCCGAAGCCAGGCATCTCCTCGAGGCGGCAGTGTACCGTCGCCAGCCCCCAGAAGGTCAGCAACAACAACGCCAGGATTCTCGCCAGCCTGCTCACAAGGCAACAGGATAGGCAAGGGGACAC
>DATDCV010000608.1:0-12787 GCA_036524155.1 Verrucomicrobiia bacterium | reverse complement strand
GTCCTCGGCTTTGACCATGTCAGTCTGTGTGCCGGTGATCTTGGGAATGCCAGTGTCCTTGTCCGCCTCGGGGTTGGCCGCCTGTGAGTTTTTGTCTGATTCGAACCTGGGGTTAGGGGGCGGCTCAGGGGTGGCGACGCTCGGGTTGACGTCGACGAACAGGAGCGGCGGTTCGGAGAGCTGGTGGGCCGGCGGCGGCTCGTTTTTCCTGACCAGTTGCGGCAGCGCTTTAAGGGCTTGAATCCAGGCCGGATGGTTGGCTTCGACCCAGGCCGCCACCTTTCGGCCGCCGTGATAGCCGCCCCAGAGCGTCAGGTGAAAAACCAACGAGAGCACGAACGCCCAGGCCAAGCGGGATGTCTCGGCCCGTTCCAGTCGCAGGGACCACTCAGGAGTTCCGGCAACAGCCATGTGTAAACATTTTGCCGCACACCGCACCGAGGGGCAACTGTTTACAAATCCGCGATCCGCTCGTCCGCCCAGATCTTCCGGACAGCCTGGCGTTTACGAACCAGCGCCGTCCTGGTGCCGCGGACCATCACTTCGGCCGGCAGAGGCCGGGTGTTGTAGTTCGACGACATGACCGAGCCGTAAGCGCCGGCGCTCATCAACGCCAGAAGGCCGCCTTCGGCCAGTTTCGGCAGCGGTCGGTCGTGGCAGAAGTAATCGCCGGATTCACAGATCGGCCCGACGACATCGCACTTGATCGCAGGCCCGGGTTGACGGGTCAGCGGCACAATTTCATGGTACGCATCATAAAAGGCCGGCCGGATCAGGTCGTTCATCGCCGCATCCACGATGAGAAAGTGTTTTGTCCCGGTCTCTTTCACGTACTCGACCCGGGTGACCAAAACGCCGGCGTTGCCGGAAATGAACCGGCCCGGCTCGACGAGGATCCGCAGACCCAGCGGTTGCAGCAGGGGTAACAGCCGTTGCGCATAGCTCCTCGGTGTCAGGATCCGCCGGGCGGGCTGTGATTTCCACCAGCCCGGCGAACCACTCGCCAGGGCGGCTTCATAGACAATACCCACGCCGCCGCCGAGGCTGAAGAACTCGAGCCTGTGGCGGTCCTTCAAAGTTCTCACGAGAGGGAGCAGCTTTCTGACGGCCTGCTCGAACGGCCCGACTTCGGTGATTTGCGAGCCGATGTGCATTTGCACGCCGCGGAGCTTCAGGTTTCTCCAGCGGCTGGCGCGAGAGTAGAGGGCCTCCACCGCTTCGAAGGCGACTCCAAATTTGTTTTCGTAGGTGCCGGTCGTGATTTTCTTGTGTGTTCGCGCCTGGACGTTGGGGTTCACACGCACCGCAACCGGAGCAATTTTCTTCCGCCGACCCGCGATGCGGTTGATTCGCTCCAGTTCCGGTTCGCTTTCGGCGTTGAACGAGTAAACTCCCATCCGCAAGGCGTAATCGATTTCGGCCTCTGTCTTGCCCACGCCGGCGAACACGCACCGGCCGGGCTCTCCGCCAGCCGCGACGACTCGCTGCAACTCGCCGCCGCTCACGATGTCGAATCCGCCGCCCAGCTTCGCCAGCGTGTGAAGCACCGAGAGGTTCGAGTTGGACTTGACGGCGAAGCAGATCGAATGGTCGACGCCTGTGAGCGCGGCATCCAGAGTTTTGAAGTGGTTCGTCAAGGTCCGCTGCGAGTAAACGTAAAGCGGGGTGCCGAATTTTTTCACGAGGGCTTCGAGGCTGACGCCTTCGCAAAACAGTTTGCGGCCGACGTAATGAAAGTCATGCATAGCGGAGTATACTTTGGTTCAGACGACAGGGACCAGAACGATCCGGCCGCGCGCCGGATGTTAGAGTGGAAATCGAGCAGGGCGACGAGCAGGAATAACGGCGAAAACAAAAACCCGCCGCGGGAACGTTCTCCCGCCGTTGCCGGCAGCTCGAGAATGAATTACTTGCCCGAAAGAATTTTCGCGCGCTGGGCGTGATATTCCTCGGGAGAGATTTCATCGGCTTTATACCTTTGCAGCAGGTCGGCCAACTTGTTTTGTTTCTCGAGGCTGATCGGCAGCGGCGGTCCTTCGAGGGGCGGAAAATCGAGTCGCGCACCGGACCCTGAGAGCTGGGCTTTCCGGCCGCTATCATAGGAAGATGGTTGGGCGCCTGACGCCTGGGCAACGCCGCGCAATCTCAGGCGCATCGCTTCCCGGGCTTTGGCGATGGTTTCCTCGTCGGCGCTGGGTTGGGTGGTCAGGGCGGTATCGCCGGCCGCAGGAGGTGTTGTGCCGGCGGGCAGGCCTGAGAAGCCTTGGGCCGCTCCTTGGCCGGTAAGCTCCTGCATCTTGAGACGCAATGCTTCGCGGGCCTTGGCGACCGCGGCAGGGTCTGCTTCGGCAGCGACGGGAGTTTGAGCAGTGACGGCAACTGGCGGCGGGGTGACGGCCGGTGCAGGAGCTGTCGAGGCCACTGCGGGCGGGGCCGCTGGCGCAGGAGTTGTGGCTTGGACGGCGGGAGCGGGCGGGGCCGGCCATACATCTGCGGGTTCCTGCCGAATGACATCCTGCATTTTCACGCGCATCGCCTCGCGGGCTTTGGAAAGCGCGTCACTGCTGGCGGCAGGCACGGCGACAACTGGCGGAGGGGCCGCTGGCTGGGCAACAACCGCTGGGGCCGGGGCAGCCACCGGGGTCGCGGGAACCGCAACCGGCGGAGGGGGCGTGGGCGAAACTGGTTGAGCGGGCGGGGTAACGGCGGTCCCCTGGCCACCGATTGTCTGCATTTTTTGCCGCAGGGCCTCGCGCGCTTTCGCGATCGCGTCGGCATCCGCGGCCGGTGCGGTCGGCGGGGTGGCCACGCGGACGGGTGCCGGCTCCGCGATTTTAGCGGGAGCGACCTTTGGTGCTTGCGGTGCCACAGGGACGGCGGGAGCGGCGGTTGCCTGCGAGGGCAGTCCGCTCAATTTATCAAGCGCCTCGCGCGCTTTTTTTTGGGCCTCGTTGTCTCCTCGAACCGAGAGGGCACAAAGAGCGGCGCAAAGCACCACCAAGCATCTTGAGATCTGCATGGCGTCATTCTTACGAAAAAGCTTGTATCGACGCAACAGCTTTCGGGCCAGCCTGCAGCGATTCTCACCATGACGCTCCTCGCACTCTGTCGTTGAGTTTGTCTTCCACTTTGGGCGCTTACGCGGACGCATTTCCGAGTTAAAGAGCTTGAATTGGTATTACACCAACCTGGAGGATCCAAACGAACGCGGTTATGATGCCATCCGCCGCTTATTCTTGAACGAGATGGCGAAAGCGGCGAGGCTTTTACGGTGATTTGTTCGATATGTCCGCACGATTGTTGGTAGTCGCATTGGGGATTTCTGTTGTTTTGCCGGTCGGCGGGGAGAACTGGGACCAATGGCGCGGGCCGTTTTTTAATGGTTCGACCGTCGAGACCAACCTGCCGATTGCCTGGAGCCAGACGGAGAATGTGGTGTGGTCGGCGCCGCTGCCCGGTTACAGCGGCGCGACTCCGATTATCTGGGAGGATTCGGTCTTCGTGTCCAGCCCTGACTCAGAGAAGAATCTGTTGCTGCTCTGCCTTGAACGGAAGACAGGAAAGGTGCGCTGGGCAAAACCGGTATCGAAAGGAGATCGCGATATTGGCCGCAATAACATGGCGTCACCATCACCGGTGACCGATGGCCGGAGCGTGTTTGCGCTGTTCGCAACCGGCACCTTGGCGGCTTTCGACTTTTCGGGGACGGAACTGTGGCGGCGTGACCTGGGGGCCGACTACGGGCAGTTCGCGAACATGTGGATCTACGGGTCCAGCCCGATGCTGTATCGGGACAAGCTTTATGTACAGGTCTTGCAGCGAAGCCCGGTGCCTTCAGGCTATGGGCATGTCCAAGATGGCAAACCGGAGCGGGAGTCTTATCTTCTGTGCCTCGATCCCGGGACGGGCAAGACTCTTTGGCGGCACATCCGCCCGACCGACGCACTGGAAGAATCAATGGAGGCCTACAGCACACCGATCCCTTACGCCGGCAAGGCCGGAGCCGAGATACTGGTCGTCGGGGCAAACTTTGTCACCGCTCACGACGCAGCGACAGGCAGCGAACTGTGGCGCTGCGGCGGGCTCAACGACCGTGGCCAACGTTCGTGGCGCGTCGTGCCATCGGTGGTGGTATCGGACGGCCTGGTATTTGCCTGCGGACCGAAGCGCGACCCGCTGATCGCCATCAAGGACGGCGGCAAAGGCGTCGTCACCGAGATCCATGTAGCCTGGAGGTTCAGCGAGTTCCCGTCCGACTGTGTTACGCCGCTTGTTTACCGGGGAAAGTTGTTCGTGCTGGACGGGGATCGGCAAGTGTTGACGTGCCTCGAACCGGCTACGGGTGAGAAGAAGTGGCAGGGAAATCTTGGGGTGCGCGAGGTTTTCCGCGCTTCACCCACCGGGGCGGATGGGAAGATCTACTGTGTCAGCGAAAAGGGGACGGTGGTGGTGCTCACGGCCGGCGAGGAATTCAAGATCCTGTCGACGATCCCGATGGGTGAGGCTCCGGTCCGGGCGTCGATCGCGGTCGCTCAAGGGGAGCTCTTTGTGCGGACGGCCAAGAACCTTTACTGCATTCGAGGGGAGTGAGAACGTGAAGCTGCCGTATCGCATTTCGACGCTCCTCTATTGCTTCAACGCCCAGGACGAGGTGCTGCTGATGCAACGGGCGAAGGAACCAAACCTCGGGCTTTGGAGCCCCTGCGGGGGCAAGCTGCTGACCGCGATTGGCGAGTCGCCTTATGCGTGCGCCTGCCGCGAGGCGGAGGAGGAATTAGGCCTGAAGCTCAAGGCTTCGGACCTGCAGCTGGCGGGAATTGTCAGCGAACACGGCTACCTCGGTCAGAGCCACTGGCTGATGTTTCTATTCGAGGTCAAACTCAAATTGACGAGGGTGCCGCCTGACCACCGGGAGGGTCGGTTCCAGTTTTTTCGGCGCGAGGAACTACAAAGGCTGAAACTGCCCCAAACCGACCGCGACAGTATTTGGCCCTGGTTTTGGCAGTATCGTGGAGGGTTTTTCGCGGCGCATTGCCGGTGTGGCGCAGACGGCACGTATGAATGGAAGCTGGAGGAGGGGCTGGGTTTGGCGGACCGCGGATGACGGGAGCTTTGGGCGTTCCGGCCGCGGCGGGTTCGTCGTTGATCCTGCTTGCCGCGCGAGCCGCCCTCAAGCTAAGTAACAGGTGATGCTCTACGAGAGTTGGCGCCAAATCTGTGACCACAGCCGGGACGATCTCGCGCTGAGTGACGTGGCGAGCGGGCGCTGCTGGACTTTCGGTCAGTTGGCACGGCTGGCTGAGCGGGGCGATCCGCCGCCGGGGGGCCTGGCGTTCCCTTCAGGGGACTCAGCCGAATTCGTACTGGAAGTGCTGCGGGCCTGGCGTTGGCGCGGCGCGGTTTGTCCGCTGGACCAGAACCAGGCCAGGCCGGCGGTGGGGGACCTGCCCGGAGGAGTGGCGCATGTGAAGATCACTTCCGCCAGCACCGGTCCCGCGCGTTTGGTGGCTTTCACCGCGGCTCAGCTTATGGCGGATGCCGCGAACATTGTGGCGACTATGGGACTGCGGCGGGAGTGGCCTAACCTGGGGGTGATTTCGTTGGCGCATTCTTACGGTTTTTCAAACCTGGTGCTGCCGTTGTTGTTGCATGGCATTCCCCTGATTCTGGCCGGATCCGCGCTGCCGGAATCTGTGCGCCGTGCTGCTCGCCGATGCAAGGCGGCAACTATTGCCGGAGTGCCCGCACTTTGGCGGACGTGGCTCGAGGGGAGCGCCATTCCCGGCCACGTTCGCCTGGCGATTTCCGCGGGCGCGCCGCTGGCGCTCGATCTCGAGCGCGAAGTCTTCGACCGCCATGGTCTCAAGATTCATAATTTTTACGGCAGCAGCGAATGCGGCGGGATTGCTTATGACGGGTCTGAGAACCCGCGGGTTGACGCAGCCTGTGCCGGCGAGCCTGTGCGAAACGTGAACGTGACCATCGCCGACGACGGTTGTGTGGAAGTGCGAGGCGCGGCGGTGGGCCAGACCTACTGGCCGGAGTCCTCGCTCAACCTGCGCGAGGGGGTTTTCCGGACGACCGATTTGGGGGAGATCAAAGACGGGCTGCTTTATTTGCGCGGCAGGGCAACGGATCAAATCAACGTGGCCGGCCGCAAGGTCCTGCCGGAGGCCATCGAAGCCGTTTTGTCGAGCCATCCGGACGTGCATGCCTGTCTGGCGTTCGGCGTGCCGGGGGCGGACCCCCAGCGCGGCGAAACCATAGTCGCCTGTATTTCTGGCCAGGCTGAGGCGACTCCTGAAAAGCTGAAACAGTACGCCCTCGCACGCCTCCCCGCGTGGCAGGTGCCCCGCGAATGGTGGCTGGTGGAAACACTGGGGACGAATAGCCGCGGCAAACTGTCACGCGCGGAATGGCGTCAGCGCTACCTGGCAAGACCTGAGCTGATGCGAGCGAAGCAGCGCGGCCCAGGGCGGTTTCACGGGTCGAAATAACCTTCGAGGGCCTCCCTGGTGGCGGGGTTTTCCAGCCGCCAGGCTGAACCGTCCTGCTTCCAGGTCCAATGCCTGGGCGGGCGGTTGCCTGAAAGCACAGAGGGAAGATAAAGCCAGATGATCCGCTTCGGGGGTGTGCCGCCGCCGGAAACTCGTTTGTTTTCGGGCGGGAACTCAACTTCCCAGCGGCGGGCGCTGGCCTGTCCAATGACGATGGGAAAAGGCTCCTTGATGAACTGGACGAAGGTGCGCCCCTCCGGCCTAAGGGCGACCATAACCTCGCCGGCGATTTCGCCGCCACCTTGAGGCAAATGCCAGACTGCCTGTCCTCGACGCACGGTCCAGCCGGGTTCGGCGAGGTTGGCAGGCGGCAGGCCGACAGACCCCGTTTGGCACCCCGCATTCAGCAGGATCAGGGTTGCGCCAACCTGCCAAAGCCGCGACAGAAATTGGTGACTGGACGTAGCTTGCGCCGAGAACAGCCACTGGGATTGACCCGGTGAGAACCGGCTTGCCTTCGCGTCTTTTGCCGATCCCCGCTGGGAAGAAATTTTGAACGTCATTGGGCGAAAACCATCAAATTTTCCCGAAACCGCGTTTGGGCAGTTTAGAGTAACACGGGAACAATGACAATCGTCTGAAAATCCAGTTTACAAGCGGCTCGAAACTGAGTATTTGGACCGTTCATTTCTTGATGGAACAGAACGACAGACTTTTATGATAAAGGTTCAGAACTTGGCAAAAGTTTTCGGCACCAAGCGCGCCGTCGACGGAGTTTCCTTCTCCATCGGTCGGGGCGAGGTGCTGGGCTTCCTGGGGCCCAACGGGGCTGGTAAGTCCACCACGATGCGGATGATCACCGGTTTCATTCCGCCGTCGGCGGGCACTGTGAGCGTCGGCGGGTTCGACATCCTCGAACACCCAATCGAGGCCCGTCGTCTGATTGGGTACCTTCCCGAGAACGCGCCTGCCTACACTGACATGACGGTGCTTGGGTTCTTAAATTTCGCCGCGGAGATTCGCGGTCTGCGCGGAGACGCCAAAACGCGGGCCGTCAACCGCGTGGTCGAAATGTGCTTCCTGGAGTCGGTGCTGCATCAGAGTGTCGAGACCCTCTCCAAAGGCTACCGCCATCGTACCTGCTTTGCACAGTCCGTCATTCACGATCCGGATGTGCTGGTGCTGGATGAACCGACCGACGGCCTGGATCCGAACCAAAAGCACGAGGTGCGCAGCCTGATCCGGAAGATGGGGGAACAGAAAGCGATCATCTTCTCGACCCACATTCTTGAGGAGGTCGACGCGGCCTGCACGCGAGCCATTATTATTGATCGCGGCCGCATCGTAGCCAACGGGACGCCCGACGAACTGCGACGCAAATCCGAGTGGGCCGGCGCGGTGACGCTGCGGGTCAGCGGCATCAACGCCAGCGCGCTGAGCCAAAAGCTGGGCGGGTTGCCGACCGTGAAGCGCACGGCGATTTTGAAGGAAGACGCCACGAGTGTTACGGCGCGCGTGTTCCTCAAAGGCAATGTCAATGGCACCCTTGCCAGCAGCATCGCGGATGCAGCCCAAGGCTGGCGAATCGAAGAAATGCACACCGAGGAAGGCCGCCTGGACGAGGTTTTCCGTAGCATCACCATGCCGGACACGGCGGCGGAGGAAAAGAAATGAACAATGCTGTTGCGAATATAAAAACCATTACGAAGCGCGAGCTGGGCGCCTATTTTTCGTCGCCGCTCGCCTATGTCTTCATCGTTATTTACCTGCTGTTGTGCGGCTTCTTTGCGTTTGCGGTGCAGCCGACGCTGCTGGACAGGGGCGAAGCCTCGTTGTCGGGCAACTTTTTCTTTTGGCACCCGTGGTTTTACCTGTTCCTCGTGCCGGCGGTGGGAATGAGGCTGTGGGCGGAAGAGCGGCGTGTGGGCACGATCGAGTTGCTGCTGACGATGCCCATCACCGCCTGGCAGGCGATTGTCGGTAAATTCCTCGCGAGCTGGCTCTTCCTCGGAGTGGCCCTGGTGTTGACGTTCCCGATCGTGCTGACCGTTAATTACCTCGGGAGCCCGGACAACGGCATCATTCTGTGTGGCTACCTGGGGAGCTGGCTGATGGCTGGCGCGTACCTGGCGGTAAGTTGCATCACCTCAGCAATGACCCGGAACCAGGTGGTGAGCTTCATCCTGTCGGTAGTCATTTGTTTGTTTCTGATTTTGGCCGGCTTCGCGCCGGTGGTGAACCTGATGCAAAACTCGGGTAACACCTGGCTGGTGGACCTCGTGACTTCCTTCAGCGTGATCACCCATTTCGATGGGTTTCAGAAAGGTGTTCTGGATTCGCGCGATTTGATCTTTTTCCTGTCGGTGATCGTGTTTTCGTTGTTTTCAACCAGCGTAATTCTGCGCACGCACCGGGCCGGCTAAAAAGGACCACCAATGAAGAAAAAAACACTCGAAACCTTTCTTTACTCCGCCATCGGTATTGTGGCGATGGGTTTGATCCTGGTCGCTTTCAACGTTATTTCGGGCGCCTTCAAAGGCCGGCTCGACCTGACGAAGGAGAAGGCCTACACCATTTCCGCGGGCACACGGGCCATTCTCGCCAAGCTCGACACCCCCGTCAAAATCCGCTTTTACTCGACGCAAAGTGAGAATGCGACCCCCGAGACGGTGTTCCTGAAGAGTTACGGCAAACGCGTCGAGGACCTGCTGGCCGAATTCAGACAGGCGTCCCGCGGCAAGCTGGTGATTGAGAAATATGATCCCCAGCCCGATTCCGACGCGGAAGATTCGGCGCGGCTGGACGGTCTCGAGCCAGAGACACTTTCCAACGGCGACCGTTTCTATCTCGGGTTGGCGATCAGCATGCTGGACGAGAAACAGGCGATTCCGTTCCTGGCGCCCAATCGCGAACGGCTGCTCGAGTATGATTTGTCGCGAGCGATCTCCCGCGTGATCACGCCGGACCGTGCGGTGGTGGGAATCATGAGCCCGTTGCCGGTGTTCGGGATGCCTTCCAATCCAATGATGCAACGCATGGGCCAGCAGGGGCAGGAGCCTTGGGCACTGGTTAACGAGCTGAAGAATGACTTCTCGGTCAAACGGGTGGGAATGGACGTCGAGAAGATCGATGACGACGTCAAGGTGCTGGTGTTGATCCACCCGCGCGAGATTTCGGACAAGGCGGAATACGCGATTGACCAGTTCCTGATGCGTGGCGGCAAGATGATTGCTTTTCTCGACCCGTTGCCACTGGTCGATACGCGTGAACAGAACCAAATGCTCGGGAACATTCCGAACAGCGGGTCCAACCTGGACAAGCTGCTGAAGAGCTGGGGACTGTCGCTGGATACCGGCAAAGTGGTGGCCGATTTGAACTTCAAGATGCAGGTGGGCGGCCGCAACGGGCAGCCGCAGGAAGCGCCCGCAGTCCTTTCGCTGACGGCCCTTGGGATCAACAAAGACGACGTGGTCACCGGCCAGATCGATAATATCTGGCTGCCGTTCGCCGGCGCCATCACGGGCACGCCCGTGAGCGGGCTCAAAGAAACCGTCCTGCTCAAGAGCACAAAGGAATCGCAGTTGGTGGACGGCTTTATGGCCAATCTCTCCGGCGAAAACGTAATGAAGGAATTCAAGCCGTCAGGAACCGAGTACGCCCTCGCCGTGCGCCTGACCGGCCGCTTCAAAACCGCCTTCCCCAACGGCAAACCGGAGGAGAAAAAAGATGATGCTGACAAAAAAGACGGGGACAAAAAGGACGCCGACAAGAAGGCGGAAGACAAAAAGCCGGACGACTCGCTGAAGGAGAGCAAAGTCGATACTACGGTGATCCTCGTGGGTGACGCGGACATGGTCTACGACCGGTTCGCGTTGCGCCAAATCGCGAGTCCGTTCGGCAATCTTTCGATGGCGATGAACGGCAACCTCAACTTCGCCCAGAACGCGGTCGAGCAATTGACGGGGGATAACAACCTGATCGCGGTCCGGAGCCGCGCGGTGCAAAACCGGCCCTTCACGCGCATCAAAGCAATGGAATCCGCGGCCAATGCGAAGTTCCAGAGCGAAATCAAACGCCTGGAGGAGAGCGCCGCAGAATCTCAACGCAAGATCAACGAACTGCAGCAACAGAAGAAAGACAAGGATCAGCGATTCATCCTGTCACCCGAGCAGAGCGCGGAGCTCGCCAAGCTGCGGAAGGAGGAAGTGGACACCCGGAAACGCCTGAAACAGGTTCAGAAAGATTTCCGCCGTGAGGTGGTGTCGCTGCAGACCCGGCTCAAGTGGGTTAACATTCTGGCGGTGCCCGTCGCCGTGACCTTCTCGGGAATCGTGATCGCCTTAATCAAACGCCGAAAAACTTCAGCCAAATGAATCGTAACCAAACCACTCTGCTGATATTCCTGCTGGTTGTGGTGGGCCTCGCCGGCCTAATGATCTACAACAAGCGCAACGACTACAGCGGCGCCGGCAACCCGGCGATCGGCAAAAAGCTGCTGGGTGAGTTTCCTCTCAACGACGTCGCCCGCCTGACCATCAAGGGCGGCGGCACCAATGAGCTGAACCTCGTCAAGAAGGACGGCCTGTGGCGGGTGCGGGAGCGGAACGATTACCCGGCAAATTATTCCCAGATCAGCGAGTTCCTGCTGAAGCTGCGGGACCTCAAAATCACCCAGAGCGAGAAGGTCGGGGCCTCGCAGTTGCCGCGGTTCGGGCTCGTCCCCGGTGAAGGGACCAACTCCGCGATGGTGGTGGACTTCAAGGATCAGAACGACAAGACCATCCAGTCGCTTCTGCTCGGCAAGAAGCACATGCGCAAGTCGAATCGGCCCTCTCCGTTCGGCGATGATATGGAGGGCGGCGGATGGCCGGATGGGCGCTATGTGAAGGCGGGCCCCGGCGCGGACAGCGTGGTCTTGATTTCCGATGCTCTCGCCAACATCGAGCCCAAGGCCGATCAATGGCTTAACAAGGATTTCTTCAAAGTGGAAAAGGTGCGCTCGGTGAACGTGGCATTCCCGGCGGCGACCAATTCCTGGAAACTCTCACGTGAAACCGAGACCGGCGAGTGGAAGCTGGCCGAGGCCAAACCGGGCGAACAACTCGATACCTCGAAGGCTTCGAGCGTCTCGAACCCGCTCAGTTCCCCCACGTTCAATGACGTTGACACCTCCTCAAAGCCGGAACAGCTGGGCTTGGATAAGCCGACCGTGGTGACCCTCGACACTTTTGACAACTTCACCTACGTGCTCAAAGTCGGGCAGAAAACCAACGACAACTATCCGCTTGCCTTCACCGTCGCCGCCCAGCTCCAAAAAGAGCGTACGCCTGGCAAGGATGAGAAACCCGAGGATAAGGACAAGCTCGACAAGGAGTTCAAGGAGAAGCAAAAGAAGCTCGAAGAAAAGCTGGCCCAGGAGAAGAACTACGAAAAGTGGACTTACCTGGTCTCCAGTTGGTCACTGGAGCCTTTGCTGAAGGAACGGACGCAACTTCTGGTGGAGAAGAAAGAGGAGCCGAAGAAGGACGAGAAATCGGCCGCGGCAACGGGGGCGGCGACCAACGCGCCACCCGCTGCTGACAGCTCCGCCGCGAAGTAACCCCCGCGGCCGCGTTTCGGGCCGCAGCAACCGACGGAGGTTAGTATCATCGCAGGGGGCGGAAGTGCCACGGGGTGCTAAAGCGGCAGCAAGCTGCGCGCACTCCAAACGCTTTGCGACTGCGGATGTGCCCCGAACAGCGCGCCAGCGTTTGGAGTGCGCGCAGCTTGCTGCCGCTTTCGGTTCGCTAAACAGACAGAAGGAATCTCCCACTCTTCCTCTCGAGGATGGCCGGGGAGAGCAAGTCAATGTGGCTACCTTGTTGGGGACACTACATCAGGGTCCCCGAGTCATTTTAGCGGCCTCGGACAAGCGTGGCGCGGCGTAAGCTACACTCGCGAGAGTGTTCCGCAGGCTCGCTGTGATCGTCTTAACGGCGCTATCCAACCCGGCTCTCGGTGAGGAGGCGATTTCGATTGGTTTGGCTTCGTGGTACGGGGAGGAGCACCGTGGCGGGCTGATGGCGAATGGCCAGCCATTCAATCCTGACGAATTTACCGCCGCCTCGTGGTTTTACCCGCTGGGGACTCGAGTGCGCGTCACAATCGCTTCCGAGCCCGGGACTACTAACTCGGTTGAAGTCACCGTCACTGACCGGGGCCCGGCTCGCCAACTGGTCCGCGAGAGAGGCCGAGTCATTGACTTGTCCCTGTCGGCTTTTAAGACACTGGGCTCGCCGGACCTCGGTCTC
>DATDCV010000607.1:0-3706 GCA_036524155.1 Verrucomicrobiia bacterium | reverse complement strand
GCACGGCGCCCAGCCCCAACGGCCCGTAGACTAGAATCGCCAAGACCAGCCCCAGAATCGCTCGTTCGCAAAACTTGTCCAAAACTTCCCGAGTCATCCTCTGAGCAGCGTATGTTAAAGAGCAAAAAGCGTCACGCGAATTAGGGCGGTCCAACAGTCCACGCGAGACTGGACGTCGGCGAAGGAGGCGAAGGAAAAGGAGGAGAAATAAGGGCAGATTCGGGTTGTTCGCCGGAGGCAGATTTGCCACCATGCCCCCGGGCCGAGGAACCGGCCTACGAATGAACAGCGCATTTGCTCTCGTTGCGGTGAATGTTCTGGCGGGGGCGCTGAGCGCAGCGGCCCAGCACAGCGAGCCAGCCAAAGCGCCGCGCTTTGCTCATCCCCTGGAGATCACAAATCCGTACCTGCCCCTGGGTTTGCTGAAGCAGGACGTTCTTGAAGGGAAGGAAGGCAAAAAGAAGATTCGGGTCGAACGCACCGCGCGGCCAGACCTGCAAAGAGCTTTCGTGATCGGAGGCCAGAACGTGCCGGCGCTGGCCGTCGAGGATCGCGAATTTGAAAACGGCACATTAGTGGAAGTGGCGATCGATTACTTTGCGCAAGCGGACGACGGGACGGTCTATTACTTCGGGGAGACAGTGGATGAATACAAGGATGGGAAAGTAGCGGGCCACCCGGGCGCATGGATGCTGGGGGTCCAAACTGACAAACCGGGAGTGATGATGCCCGGCCATCCCAAACGCGGCGACAGGTTCCGCGCCGAAGATGTCCCTAAGATCACCACTGAAGACGACGAGGTGATTTCGCTCTCCGAAACCGTGACCGTCCCCGCCGGGGCCTACAAGAATTGTCTAAAGATCAAAGAAGTAATGTCCGACGGCGCAATCGATCACAAGTTCTATGCCAAGGAGTTGGGGTGCGTCAAAGAAACGACCGAGGACGGAGAACTGTTGCTGATCTCACACACAGCCCGTACGAATGCGGCGGCGGCCAAGAAGGGGGCGTCGGGGCAGTCAGATCCCCCGCTTCAGGACAAGTTAGCACGCGACGCTCTGTTCTATGTCGGCGCCGATCCCTTTGCTGAGCTCTACTGGATGGAGGCGATTAATGACCCGAGCCTCTCCGGTCATGAGCGCTCGGATCTCATCGAGGACTTGAACGAAGACGGCTTGTCCGACTGGGACAACCCGGGGCCCCAGGATCTCCCGCTGATCATCAGCCGCCTGGAGCTAATCCAGGAGCTAGCCCCCTTCGCAATGGACCAGGTCAATGCGGACGCGTTCCAGGAGGCCCACAAGGACCTTTGGGAGATGTTCGACCGCCTGACACGCCCCTGATCGGGTTCCAGCTTGACCAAGACCGGCTCCTTCCTTGTTGTATTTGCACCGGGGGACCTAATCCAAGGCGATGCGCACCGACTGCGGCAGTTGCTGCTAAACCTGGCGGACAACGCGGTGAAGTACAATCAGCCCGGCGGTGGGATCACCATGGGTTTGCGCCGGATCGAACAAAGGGTCGAGTTCACGATTTCAAACACGGGGCCAGGTATTTCAGCGCCCTTGTTACCCCGGGTTTTTGACCCTTTCTTCCGGGGTGACCCGGCTCACGCCAGGGACGTGGAGGGCTGCGGCCTGGGATTGAGTATTGCGCAGTGGATAGTTTCGGTGCATAACGGCGCCATCCGGATCCAATCTGAACCGGCGAAATTGACAACTGTGACGGTGACTTTTCAAACCCTGTCCGCAAATCAACCCTCATGAGGCATTGGCCGCTCATCCTGGGGAGCTTACTGCTGGCAGGTTGCGCGCGCTTTCAGCCGCAGCCAATATCTCCCGAGGAAACAGCCGCCAGACTGGAGAACCGCTCGCTCACGAATGTTGCGCTGAAACCATTTCTCGAAGACAATCTACACCGGGAATTTCCGGAATGGCCGCCCGCCGTCTGGGACTTCGAAATGCTGACGTTGACGGCTTTCTATTATCAGCCGAGCCTCGAAGTGGCGCGGGCGCAATGGGCGGTGGCGCGCGGCGGCGAAATCACCGCCGGTCAACGGCCCAACCCCAGCTTGAACGTCACTCCAGGCTATGACACCACCACCTCGATTCCGTCGCCCTGGATACCCTCCGTGACGCTGGACGTGCCGATCGAAACCGCGGGCAAGCGACGTTACCGCCGCGCCCAGGCGGCGCAGAACTCTGAAGCCGCCCGGCTAAACGTTGCCAGCGCCGCCTGGCAGGTGCGGAGCGCGCTCCGCTCCAGCCTGCTGGATCTCCATGCCGCCGCACAGCGCCAACGGCTGCTGATGGACCAGATCACGCTTCAGGAGCAAATCCTCAAATTGCTCGACGCGCAGGTGCAGGCCGGCGCCAGATCCACTTCCCAGGCGCTCCCGTTCCGGATCGCGCTCGCAAAAACCAGGCTCGATCTGACCGACGCGCAGCGGTCGGCGGCCGAAAGCCGCGCCCGCGTCGCTGAGGCGGTCGGAGTTCCCTTTCGCGCCCTGGACAACGTCACCCTCGCTCCCGGTTGGCCAAAACTGCCTGGAACCGAGGCCGAATTAAGCTCGTCGGAGATCCGCCGGGCTGCGTTGCACAGCCGCCCGGATGTCCTCGCAGCCCTCGCCGAATACGCCGCCAGCCAATCCGCGCTCCAGCTCGAGATTGCCAAACAGTATCCTGATGTCCGCCTTCTGCCTGGCTACCAATACGATCAGGGCGATAACAAGTGGTCGCTCGGCATCACCGTCGATCTGCCGATTCTGAATCAGAATCAAGGACCGATTGCGGAAGCCAAAGCTCGGCGACACCAGGCCGCGGCGAAATTCGAGGCGGTCCAGGCCAGGGTGTTGGCTGATATTGATCGGGCGGTGCAGGTCCATCAAATCACCGAAACGAACTCTTCCATCCTGCGAGCCCTGGCGGAGGAACAGGCCCGGCGGCGCGACTCCGTTGCGGCGCAGGTCCAGGCCGGAGCCGCGGAACAACTCGACCTGTTAACCGCTCAGCTTGAATACGCCACTGCCGAGCAGGCGCAGCTCGATGCGCAAATCAAACTCCAGCAGGCCCTGGCCGCCCTCGAAGACGCCGTGCAGCGCCCGTTTGAGCTGCCGCCGGCGGTCTTTCATTCCACCCGGACCAATGGCTTTTGAGACCCAAAACGGCGAGTTTATTCTGAGCACGGATCCCGCCCGGCTTAATTTCGACGCGATCTATTCCTTTCTGTCCCAGACCTACTGGGCGAAAGATCGGCCTCGCGAAGTGTTCGAGATCGCGATTCGCCACTCGCTATGTTTCGGCGTGTATCGCAGCGGCGAGCAAGTTGGGTTCGCCCGCGCGATTACCGATCGAGCCACCTTCGCTTACCTGGCCGATGTGTATATCCTCGAACCGTATCGCCGACGCGGCCTGGCCCGCTGGGTAATCACGAGCGTTCTCTCACATCCGGACCTGAAAGCGCTGAGACGCTGGGCGCTGATGACCCGCGACATGCATGAGCTATACCGCCAATGTGGCTTCGTCGCGCCCGCAAACCCGCAAGATCAGATGGAAAAAGTGCAACCGTATCCCAAGCCGAGTCCTGAGATGCCCTCGCCCATCAGCACCCTATGAAAACCCAGGTTCATTCGCCAGGCATCTGGCCGTCCGCAGGCAGATTTCCCGCCGTCAAACCCGTCGACGGGCAGGCTCAGTCGGTGGCAAGCCGG
>DATDCV010000606.1:0-24078 GCA_036524155.1 Verrucomicrobiia bacterium | reverse complement strand
GGCCGCGGCTACGTGCGCTCGCTCAAAGATGTCGAGGACCTCGTGCTCGACAGCCGCAACGGCACCCCCATCACCGTCCGCCACGTCGCCGAGGTCACCTTCGGCCCCGACATCCGGCGCGGCCTCACCGACCTCGACGGCACGGGCGAAGTCGTCTCCGGGATTATCATCATGCGCCATGGCCAGAACGCGCTGGAAGTGATCGACCGGGTCAAAGCCAGGATTCGCGAGATCGAGCCGGGCCTTCCCCACGGGGTTAAGATCCTCCCGGTTTATGACCGCTCAGACCTCATCCACCGCGCCATCGACAACCTCCGGTCCACGCTCATTGAGGTCATTATCACGGTCGTTATTATCGTGTTCCTTTTTCTCTGGCATCCGCCCAGCGCCATTATCCCGGCCATCACCATCCCCATCGCCGTGCTGGTGGCGTTCATCCCCTTCCGGTTGCTGGGTATAACCGCCAACCTGATGTCGCTCGGCGGCATCGCTATCGCCATCGGCGCGCTGGTGGATGCCGCGATTGTCGTCGTCGAACAGGTCCACAAAGGCCTGGAACAGTGGGAACGCGACGGCCGTCCGGGCGATTACCAATCCGTCGTCGTCCGCGCCATCAAACAAGTCGCCGGCCCCAGCTTTTTTGCCCTGCTCGTCATCGCGGTCTCGTTCCTGCCGATCCTGACGCTCGAAGCCGAGGAAGGACGCCTCTTCAAACCGCTCGCTTATACCAAGACCCTCTCCATGGTGGTCGCCGCCCTGCTGGCCATCACTCTCGACCCCGCCCTCCGCGTCACCCTGACCCACGTGCGTAAGTTCAACTTTCGCCCCGGCTGGCTGAGCCGCTTGACCACGAATCTCTTCGCCGGCCGCATTCAATCCGAGACCGAGCACCCTCTCAGCCGTGTTCTGATCCGCCTTTACGACCCGGTGCTCACCTGGGTGCTTCGGCGCAAGTGGATCGTGCTGGGCGCCGCTACGCTGCTGGTGGTGTCCACCGTACCGGTCTTCTTCAAACTCGGCTCCGAGTTTATGCCCCCCCTCGAGGAAGGCTCCATCCTCTATATGCCTTCCACTATGCCTGGCATCTCCATCGCCGAAGCTCAAAAGGTCCTCCAGGTCAGCGACCGCATCATCCGCCAATTCCCCGAAGTTGACCGGGTGCTGGGCAAAGCGGGGCGGGCAGAGACCGCCACCGACCCCGCGCCGCTCTCGATGCTCGAAACCGTCATCACCCTCAAGCCCAAGTCCGAATGGCGGCGCGTGCCGACGTGGTATTCGCCCTGGGCGCCGGAGCTCCTCAAGAAGGTCCTCCGCCGCCTCACACCGGATCACCTCTCACAGGAGGAACTGGTCAACCAGTTAAATGCGGCCCTGCAGATTCCCGGGCTCGCCAATGGCTGGACCATGCCCATCAAAGGCCGCATCGAGATGCTCAGCACGGGAATTCGCACTCCGCTCGGCCTCAAGATCTCGGGCGCCGACCTGACGGTGATGGAACAAATCGGTTCCAAAGTGGAATCAGTGCTCAAGACGGTGCCCGGCACGCGCAGTGTTTTCGCCGAACGCAGCGGCAGCGGCTATTTCCTCGATATTGAATGGGACCGGCCGGCCCTGGCTCGCTACGGCTTGAGCATCGACGAGGCCCAAACCGCGGTCGCCAACGCCATCGGCGGTGAGAACGTCACCACCGTTATCCGGGGCCGCGAACGCTACCCCATCAACGTCCGGTACCTCCGCGATTTCCGCTCCGATATCAATGCCATCGAGCGCGTGCTCGTCGCCACCGCTGACGGCCAGACCCAAATCCCGCTCGGCCAACTCGCCCGCGTTTCGGCAAACTCCGGCCCTTCGATGATTCGCAACGAGAACGGCCTCCTCACCAGCTACGTCTATGTCGATGTTACCGGACGTGATCTCAAGCGCTACATCGCCGAGGCCGACCACGCCTTGCGCGCACAGGTCCAACTTCCCCCGGCCTACGCCCTGCTCTGGAGCGGCCAATATGAGGCCATGGCCCGCGTCGCCCAACGCCTCCGCACGATTATCCCTTTCACTCTGTTCCTGGCCCTGTTCCTTATTTATCTCAACACGCGCTCACTCACCAAAACCGCCATTGTGCTCCTCGCCGTGCCGTTTTCGGCCGTCGGCGCCGTCTGGTTCCTGTATCTGCTTGGATACAACCTGAGTATTGGCGTCTGGGTGGGCCTCATCGCCTTGCTCGGCGTCGACGCCGAAACGGGCGTCTTCATGCTCATTTACCTCGACCTGGCCTACGACAGCGCCAAACGCGAAGGCCGTATGCGAACCCTGGCCGATCTCCAAGCCGCCGTACGCTACGGCGCCGTGCAACGCCTCCGGCCTAAATTTATGACGGTGGCCACTATGTTCCTTGGCCTGGTTCCCATCATGTGGTCGCTCGGCACAGGGGCGGATGTGATGAAACGCATCGCCGCTCCCATGATCGGCGGTATCTTCACCTCATTCCTGTTGGAACTTCTCGTCTATCCGGGCATCTACGAGGTCTGGAAGTGGCACTTCGAGGTCAAGCGAGGCGTCGCGAACGTGCAGGATTTCGTGCCTGAAGCGGGCGGCGTAAAACGCGGCACGTAACACTTGCCGGTGGTTCCGCTTCAGCCATCGGTCGGAGCGCCGATTTGTAATCGGCTTAAACGGACCGACGGCCACTTGTAAGCCGAGTGCAACTCGGCGCTCCGACCCTCGAGCGGGCTACTCCCCGGTGCAAACGCGTCAGGCCCGCGCAAAGGAAAACGCCGGTCTGGAAGCAACAACTCATTCCAGGACCGGCGTTTTCGAGGTTGCGTTCTAGGAATTACGCCTTACTTGCCGATGGCCATTCGCACCACTGGTCATTTCATCAACTCCTCCGCGATCTGCACGGCGTTGAGCGCCGCTCCCTTCAGCAATTGGTCGCCCGAAACCCAAAACGCCAGGCCATTCTCCATCGCACAGTCCTTCCGCAAACGGCCTACTGCGCAATCATATTGCTCCGCCAGGTAAAGCGGCAGCGGGTATTGGTTCTTCGGCGGGTCATCAATCACCTGGAGACCCGGGGCCTTCTTGAGCACCTCCCGAGCCGCCTCGACACTGACGGGCTTTTCAAAGTCCGCGCTCACAGCAACCGAATGGGCCCGGTATACAGGCACGCGCACGCAAGTAACACTCGCCCGGAACGCGGGGTGATGCATAATTTTCCGTCCCTCGTTCTCCATCTTCATCTCTTCCTTGGTGTAGCCGGTGGGAAGGAACGAATCGACATGGGGCAGAACGTTGAACGCAATCTGGTGCGGGTACACCTCGCGCGTGACCGGCTGCTTTTTCACGATCTGGTCGACCTGGCGCTCGAGCTCAGCAATGGCTTTGGCGCCCGTGCCGGACACCGCCTGGTAACTGGAAGCAAAAATACGTTTGCACCCGAACGCATGGTGAAGCGGGTAAAGCGCCATCAGCGTGATCGCCGTCGTGCAGTTCGGATTCGCAATAATGCCCTTGTGCCACTGCACGTCCGCGGCGTTGATCTCGGGAATCACCAGCGGAACCTTGTCGTCCATGCGAAAGGCGCTCGAATTATCAACCACGACACATCCCGCCTGGGCAGCGATGGGCGCGTACTCCCGTGAGATGCTGCCGCCGGCGCTGAACAGCGCAATATCGATGCCCTGGAAGGAATCCTTCTTCAGCTCCCGCACCGCGATATCCTGTCCCCGGAACTTGAGCTTCTTGCCGACCGAACGCGCCGAGGCGAGCAACGTCAGTTTCCCGACCGGGAAATTCCGTTTCTCGAGGGTCTTGATCATTTCGATGCCGACGGCGCCGGTTGCGCCGACGACGGCTACATGCGGTGTTCGATTCATACAAGGGGCCAGAATATAGTGAGATGGGCGGGACCGGTCAACCGGAAGGATTGTCATAAAATCTCCCCTCTCCCCCTGGTCCTTAGCGAAAACCGCGGCAGGGGGCGCACTCCGCTGCGCGCCGCACGATCACCTCGCTTTGACGGCCCGGTTTCGGACGGCACTTCGAAGCTGGTTCTTTTAAACTTGGCGACAGGTCCATTTGTCTTAATCTGGCGCGCGCTGATGAATTTCCTGCACACCAAATACGCGAGTTCTCCCGAGTACCCGCGGGTGGCGCCGTTTGCCGTGTTTGTCGTGCTCACCGCGGCGCAGGGCATGTTTGGGCCGTCCTCGACCTATTGGGTTTACGCGCTCAAAACGATCGTCGTCGCCTGGATGGTTTGGGAGGCGCGGTCTTTTGTGCCGGAGATGCGCTGGAGGTTCAGTTGGGAGGCGGTGCTGGTGGGAGTGGTCATCTTCGGCGTGTGGGTGGGGCTGGATGAGTATTATCCGCGGCTGGGCAAGCTGGGCGAACCATGGAACCCCCACGAGCAATACGGACAGAACTCCGGCGCCGCGTGGTTTTTTGCGCTCGCGCGCATCGCGGGATCCTCGATCGTGGTGCCTCCGGTCGAAGAAGTCTTTTACCGATCCTTCCTGTATAGATACTTCGTAAAGATCGACTTCCGCGCGATGCCCCTGGGCCAATTTCATCCCCTCTCTTTTGCGGTAACTTCGATCCTGTTCGGGCTTATGCACCCGGATCGGTGGGTGGCCGGCATTTTATGCGGCCTCGGTTACCAATGGCTGGTGGTGCGAAACGACCGACTCGGCGATGCGATGACCGCCCACGGGATCACGAATCTCCTCCTCGGCCTTTGGGTCGTCTGGCACGGCGCCTGGGGCTTTTGGTGAGACCGCCCCTCGTAGGCCAGGCGTCTCGCCTCTCTCCTTTCTTTTAGGGAAACGACCAAGATTAGAACGAGGCAAGATTCTCCTCCGATAAATGTCCTTCGTCCTTTTTGTCGCCTTCTCGCCCCATTTTATGTTCTTCTTGGGATGTGGTCCCGTGCGTCCTTTTTGAAGACGAGCATTTGCTGGTGGTGAATAAGCCGGCCGGCTTGAACACGCACGCGTCCGGCCCCTACGCGGGCGAGGGCATTTATGAGTGGCTGAAACATCGAGAGCCACGCTGGGCGGCACTGGCCATTATCCACCGGCTGGACAAAGAAACATCGGGGGTGATGGTGTTCTCGAAAACGCCCCTGGCGAATCGTTCCCTGACCGAGCAGTTCACGCAGCGCGCGGTCGGAAAGGAATACGTCCTAATAACCGACCGGCGTGTTTCGCGGAAGACCCTCGTTGTGCGTGGCTCAATCGTTCGAATCGGAGACCGGTATGCCGGCCGGCCGGCGGGCCAGGGCGGCGAATATGCGGAAACGTGGTTCCGGCCGGCGGACGACGCAGCCGTCCACCAGACCCTGCCCCTCCGATCGAACGCGCCCGGCACCCTGCCGTGCTCGGTGCTCACGGCCGAACCGAAAACCGGCCGCACCCACCAGATCCGCGTGCAGGCGGCAGAAAATGGTTTCCCGATTCTAGGGGATGCGCTGTACGGCGGCACTGCCGCACCCCGGGTCTTTCTCCATGCGGCGGAGATCCGCTTCAAGCACCCGGCGTCCGGCGAACAGGTCACATTCACGGCCCCAGCGCTCTTTGATCGGGACCCGCGCCTTCTCCTGCGCAACGCAATGATAGATGCCGAGGCGACCAACTGCTGGAGAACCGCCCACGGCGCGGCCGATAACCGGCCAGGTTGGTATGTGGACAGATTGGACGATTACCTCCTGCTTCAGACCGGAGCGCCTTTGAGTGACGACCAAAAATCCCTGCTTTCCCGGTTGCTTCAGGCCACCTCGGCACGCGGGGCCTACCACAAGCGGCTCGACCAGCAAGTCCGACGCGTCACTCCCGCGAGTGCCTCGCCGCGCCTCGTGGAGGGAACACCGGCGGCAGGTCCGTTCATCGTCCGCGAGAACGGCCTATCGTTTGAGTTGAGTTTCGAGGAGGGATACTCGGTCGGTCTGTTCCTGGACCAGAGGGACAACCGCCGCCGGTTATTGGCCGGCCACGTTGGCGCGGGGTTTTCGTTGCCCGAATGCCAGCCAGCCATCGGCAATCGCCCCTTCGAAGTGCTGAACACATTCGCGTACACGTGCGCCTTCTCGGTTTGCGCCGGCAAGGCCGGGGCGCGCACCACCAGCCTCGATCTATCCAAAAAATACCTCGAATGGGGCCGGCGGAATTTTCTACTCAACAAGCTAAACCCGAACCAACACGACTTCATTTTCGGTGATGCATTCGACTGGCTGCGGCGATTAGGCAAAAAAGGCCGCCGCTTCGATTTGATTCTTCTGGATCCGCCGACGTTCTCAACTTCAAAGGCTGGCGGCACGTTCCGGGCGGAAAAAGACTATGGCAGGCTTGTCGCCGCAGCGCTGCCGGTACTTGAAAACGAAGGGACTCTGTTTGCTTCCACCAACGCAGCGGGTCTTTCGCCCGAAGCATTCCTGGGCGCGGTGCATGCCGCGATTCGGAACGGGGGCCGTAAAGTGCTGCGCCAGCACTACGTCCCGCAACCGCCGGATTTTCCCATCACGCGTTCCGAGCCGGCTTATCTAAAGACGGTCTGGTTGCGAATTCAGTAAGGGAAACGCTTCTTGAGAGGCTAAGCGCTCCGGAGCAGGTCAAGCATCTTACGGTCAAGTTTATGGCCGCGGAAGTCCTCGTAGGTTACGTCTTGCCGGCCACTGTCGAGCACACCGAACGAACCGCGCAGATTCCACAGCGACCAGCCCCAGCCGGCTTCCTTCCACAGTTCGAGGTAATCCCGCATGTAGGCCAGGGCCACATCATGCGGTGTTTTGTTGAAAACGCCCCATTCGCCGACATGAACACCTACGCCTTTATCCTGCAGCTTCTTCCAAGGCTCGATTCGTTCCCGGCGGAGTGTTTCCTTGTCGATGGTTCGGTTGCCCTCCTTGAGCGGCCAGGTCGGCTCGTTCCATCGGTCGCCGTTCACCCAACTGGCCTTGTAGTGACTGACCTGCATCGGGAAATAGCCGCGCGTGCTTTGAGCCACTTTAAGGCTGGCGAGGCCGAACACCGGATCGCCACCCCACCGCAACCCGTCAGCTATAATCAGCCGCTCCGGGTCCTCGCTGCGGATTGCCTCGGTCAGCTTCGTGATCACCCGTACATAGGTCGCTTCAGGTATGTCCGGCGGCTCGTTGAGCAAGTCGAAGCTGAGCCGGTCGTTGGGAATTCCCTTGTACCGTCTCGCCAGATGCCCCCAGTGGAACGAACAGGCTGCCAGTGCTTTCTCGTCTTTCCACAAATCCAGCGGTTCCTTCGGCGGGTTGACACAGTAACCCGGCGCCCGGTGCAGGTTCAGGTTGATGTGGACCCCGTGTTTCCGGCCAAGCTCCACGGCATCGTCGATGTGCTTTAGCTCGGTTTCCCGCAGCTTGAGCCAGTCCTCCGGATCGGCCCAGCACAGGTACGACATCGGCAGTCGCGCGAAGTTGAAACCCCATTCCTGCATGATGGCCAAATCAACCTCGTCAAACGGCGGATTGCCCTCGCTGCGCTTGGTAAACTTTTCGAGCAAGTTGAATCCGCGCCACCGTGGCAGGCGGGCTGCGCTGGGCGCGTCCGCCGCTTGACTGATCGCAACCGGCGCCGCCGCGCAAATGGCCAGCACCCCTGCACTCCGGACAAATTCTCGACGGTTCATGTCTCAGCTTAACGTGCAGGGACCTTCCCAGTCCATCAGGATCCCGACGACCACAGCAGCTCTCATCCTGGGATTGTGGCGTGGGCGTCTCGCCCGCGGGTTCGGTCGGCGTCCCGCCGATCGAGGCTAAAAGGGGCGGAGACGCCCCAGGAACTCGCAGGCGAGACGCCCGCGCCACGCCAAAACGAGAATTGCTGCGAGGACCAATTCGCCCGAAAAACAGCCTCGCTACCTGCGATCCAACGAACGTGTGATCAGGCTGATAGGCCGGGTGGCGCGCGCCCGGTTCCTGGACCACCAAAACCAGGCGAGGCCAACAGCAAGGACCCCGCTCGCGCCAACCGTCAGTGCCCGGTTCAAGGTCGCGCGCGGTTGCGTCGGAGCGGCCGCAACCATGAGCTGACTTGCGGCCGCGATCGGGGTTTCGGCAATGGAAGGCGCGTTCGCGCTCGCTGCTTGAATCGCAGGCTCTGTCGCTTTTGCAGCCGGTGGGGGCAGATCGGCAGTCGGGTTCCTGGCTGTGGTGCTGGACTGCGGCTGCTCATCGGCAGGGCTCTTTTCCTCGGCTGCAGTTTGGCCGCCAATTACCGGCGCATTCGACACGGCGGCAGCAACGGATTTCGGCACCGGCGTGGCGGTCGGAGCCGGAGCCGGCGTCGTTCCTGCGGCAGGTTGCGCTTTTACTGGTTCCTCCGTCACAGTCGCGATCAACGCATTGGTCGGGGCGGGCACGGCGAGCCCCGAAGCCACCTCGGTTGCCGCGCCGGCTGCGATCACCTTGCCGACCGTGGCGGGAGGCACCGGATTGGTCTGCGCTGGCTGGGGTTTCCTGCCCGAAACGATCAAGGGCGGCAACACCGGCACTGGCCTCGCCGCCTTCGGGGCGGCGTTAGTTTGAGCCAGCTTCGCCATCGGAAGCTCGGGCAAGGGCGGCACTTCCAGAGGCCAAGGCGCCGCGGCCACAGCGTAACTTGTCATCTTGCCCTGCGCGGCGCGAAAAATTGTCACAAACGGCTGACGGGTCTGTCGCTGCTCTTCCCGCCACTGCTTGAAAGTTCTGTTCAGTTGTTCATCGAACGGCGTGCCGCGGATGTCCTCTGTGCCGCTCGAAATCAAAATCACGGTAAGCGCCGGCGAGTTGGCAATCACTCTCGCCAGCGCGGGCATCACCTTATCCACGTGTGGCTTCTTCTGGTATTTTTCCTTCCCCAGAAAATCCGTTATCGCCGCGACCGCGTTATTCTTCGCGCCCGCAGACCATTCCTGCAAAGGGAAGCGGCCACTGTTCAGCGTCTCGTTGTAGGTCCAGGTCCCGATGCTGGCGCCGTTCCGAAGCTCTTTCCCCAAAGTCGAATTCAGCACGCTCTGGACCGCGCGCCGCACACCTTCCACCCGCGGCTCCATGGGGCGTGAGGTCTCCACGATTACCAGATAACGACCGCGAGAGTCGGCTGTTCTCGACGAGTTGGTTTGCGCGCAAGCGTCCTGCCCGCTCCAACCGCACAGCAGGACTGATGCGACCATTCCGATCGGGAGGACGGTTCTGCTTTGGTGGCCTGATGGCTTTTTCATGATGTGCGGCGCTTGAAGGCATGCCGTTCCTGCCGGTTTCGGGTTTTGAGGTCATCGGCCAGTTCCGCCAGGGTGCCTTCGACGATCTGTACAAAATTGCGGCAACTGCATGTCTGGCCGCCCAGGCTCAGCACGGTTTCCTGCTCCGCGTGGTCGTTAGTGACCGCCAGCACCTCGCCAAAGGCCTGAAAGCGGTACGCAGCCCGCTCGATCATCTGATCGGCGGTTTGACCCGCACTAGAAAAAAGCACTTCCACAGGCAAAAAAGCAGCACTTGGCATGCCTAACTTGGGTCCATTACCGTCGAAAAAGATGGTTATCGGGGTGCCCGACGCATCCTGGTACCTCGTCAGCACCCGGATTAGTGCCTCGCGGGCCGCCGCCGAATGCCGCGCGTTGCCTCGCGCCAACTCGGGCCAACTGTGCAACAAGCTGTAACCATCGACCAGTATCCGTACTAAAGCCATCCCGCAGCATACTTGTTCGGTTTTCGATTGGCCACACTGCGCCGCACCCGCTATCGTATTGACCGATGCGGGATTGTCGCAAAACTCAACGTTGTCATGGCCAGCCGGATTCTTCTCATCAGCGCCAATCGTTGTGCCCATCCTGATCCGGTCTTTCCCTTGGGACTGGCGTATCTCAATGCCGCGTTGCGCCAGGCCGGGCACCAGTGCCTGTGGCTCGACAGCCTTGCCGATGCCGCACACTTCGGTGAGACGTTGCGGAACTGTCGCCCGGATTACGTCGGCCTCTCCCTGCGGAATATCGACGACGTCCTGATCCGCAAACAGGAGACATATTACGAAGACGTGCCATCGCTGGTCGCGCTCATCCGCCGCGAGCTGCGGTGCCCCGTTATTCTCGGCGGAAGCGGTTTCAGCATCTTCCCTGAGCGCCTGCTCGATTTGGCCGGTGCGGACTTCGGGATCGCCGGGGAAGGAGAAACCAGCTTTCCGGCATTGATCGACGCGCTGGAAACGGGGAAGGATTTCCATTCGATCCCGGGTGTGGTGTATCGCCGGAACGGAAACATATCACGCACACCGACCTCCGCTCAGCCCTTTACCGGGCTTCTGGGCGATGCGGACCGGCCACCGTCGAACGCCGCGCATTACCTGCAAACCGGCAGCATGCTCAATGTGCAAACGCAGCGGGGCTGCGCCTTCCGCTGTTCCTACTGCACCTACCCGATAATCGAAGGCCGGCAGCACCGCGGGCGTCCCCCGGATTTGATTGCGGACGAGTTCGAGCAGTTGAACCGGCAAGGCGCGCGCTACGCCTTCATCGTGGACTCCGTGTTCAACTCTTCGGTCCAGCATGTCACAGAAACGTGTGAAGCCCTGGTTCGCCGCCGCAACAAACTGCCGTGGGGCTGTTTTTTGCGGCCGCAAGGGCTCACGCCGGAGCTGATGAAGCTGCTCGCGCGCGCGGGCTTGGCGCACATCGAGTTCGGCTCCGATAGTTTCTGCGACGACGTGCTGGCGGCATATCGCAAGGGTTTCACGTTCGAGGAAATCCTGGCCTCGAGCAACCTCGCGCGTGAAGCGCGAATCGACTTTTGTCATTTTCTCATTTCAGGTGGCCCGGGCGAAACCATCGAGACCCTCGAGCGCGGTTTCGAAAACTCACGGCGGCTCGACGGTGCCGTCATCATGGCCGTGGTTGGGATGCGGATTTATCCCGGAACTGCGCTGTTCGACCAGGCCCTGGCCGAGGGACGGATCAGCCGCGCCACGGATCTGCTGAAACCCGCGTATTACCTGGCGCCAGGGCTGACCGCCGGGGAAGTATTTGCGCGGCTGCAGGCGTTTGCCCACCAGTCCCCCAATTGGATCGTCGGCGACCCTGACCCGGCCTACCAGAACCTCGTCGCGCGCCTCCGCAAACGGGGGGTCGCTGGACCGCTCTGGAGCTATTTCTCCATGATCCAGCGCCTCTGGCCGCAGGGGCTGCCGGGCGGAAACACGAAACCTGTTTGAGCATGCTGTATCCTTCTCCGAACCGAAACGCTGCGCCTCCCCGGGTGGTGATCACGGGCGCGGGTATCGTGACCGCTTTGGGCCTCGGCTGGAAACCCAACGCGGAGGGATTCCAGGCCGGCCGTTCGGCATTCTGTCCGGTATCGCTTTTCGATGTGAGCCGCCAACGGGTGAAAACTGCGGCGCAAGTGAACCTGCCTGACACCCTGCCGTCCAATAATCTGGCACCGCGCCAAGTGGCGCGGCTGGATCGCGCCGCCGTGATGCTGCTGCTGGCCAGCACCGAAGCCTGGCGGCAGGCGGGCTGGGACTCGGCCGAGCTTGTGCCGTTTGTGCTCGGTACAACCGCCGGCGGCATGCAACTGGGAGAGAAGTACTTTCTGCAGGCGCGCGAACAACCGCGCCACCAACGCGGACAGCCGACGCGGGCGCTCTGTTACCAATCCCAAACTCAGGCCCGATTGGTGGCTGAGGCCTTGGGGTTTACCGGGCCCGTCATGTTGGTTTCCAATGCCTGCGCTTCGGGCGCCAACGCCATCGGCCAGGCCTGGGAACTCATTCGCGGGGGCCGCGCCCAACGCGCGCTGACCGGCGGTTATGATGCCCTCAGTCAAATTGTGTTCGCCGGCTTCGATTCACTCCAGGCGCTCACCCCAACCACCTGCAGGCCCTTCGATGCCGCCCGGGACGGACTCGCCCTGGGCGAAGGAGCCGGCATTGTGGCCCTCGAAACGCTGGAAAGCGCCCGCCGCCGCGGGGCGGAAATCCTTGCTGAACTGGTTGGATACGGCACCACCGTTGACACTCATCACCTGACTCAACCACACCCGCAAGGGGATGCCGCCCTCTCGTCGATGCGACTGGCCTGCGAATCGGCACACGTCGCGCCTGCGGATATCGATTATGTTAACGCTCACGGGACCGGCACACCCCTAAACGACAGCGCGGAAGCCCTGGCGATTTGCCGGTGGGCCGATGGCCACGCCGCCACCCTCCCAGTCAGCTCCACCAAAGCCAGCGTGGGGCATTTGCTTGGCGGGGCCGGAGCCGTTGAGGCCGTCGTGTGTATCATGTCGTTGCGCGAACAGTGGTTGCCGCCTGAAGCCTCCTTCGACCGGCCGGACCCGGTCTGCAAATTCCCAATCGTTGCTCAACCCCAGTCCGCCCGCCTGGATCTCGCCCTGTCCAACTCCTTTGGTTTCGGCGGAGTGAATGCCAGCCTGGTCTTGAAGCGTTGGCATTAAGCGGGCTGTTCGTTCGCGGCCTGGCAGCCATCCGTGCCGGGTTTCTTTCGAATAATCCCAGCGGACCAGCGCGATGCCCGCGCTATTCGGAACGCCGCAAGTAGTGCGCCGCGAGCTGAACGTACTTCTCGGCGAATGCTCTGATTTCCTGGCGCTCTTCGGTCGTAAGTGCCCGAACGATCGTCGCCGGCACGCCCCAAACGAGGGACCCTGGCGGAACCTGCATTCCCTGGGTTACCAGAGAGGCCGCGCCAACGATGCACTGGTCCCCAATCTCAGCCCCGTCGAGGATCGTCGAGCGCATGCCAACCAGCACTTCATCGCCCACCCGGCACGCGTGCACCACCGCGCCGTGGCCGACCGTGGTGTAATTGCCGACCACGCACTCGTGTTCGTCGGCAAGGTGGAGCACCGCCGTGTCCTGGATGTTACTATGGTGCCCGATCACGATCCGGTTGATGTCCCCTCGCAGGACCGCGTTGGGCCAAACGCTCGAATAGTCTCCCAGCATCACATCCCCAAGCACCACCGCGCCACGCGCAATGTAAACGCCCTTCCCAATCGTGGGATTCTTGCTCAGAAAACTATCGATCTGTTTCTCGAGATCGTTCATGTCGCCTCTCCAGTCACGCCGGGTTCGCCATCGCCCCACTCCTCGCGCATCGGCGCGTCTCGCAGGGGGCCTCAGACAATAACCCGACTCCCGGAAGAAAGCCAAAGCGGAAACGGGCACGCCACTTGATTTTGCGTGGAACCAGACTTACTTTGCCGGCAATCTTGACACCACCCGTGCTTGCCACATACTCCGCCGGAATTCGATGAAAAGCTCTGACTCCCTGCCTCGGTTCTCCCAATACGTTTACTCCAGCGCGCTGCCCGTTTTGCTTTCGCTTATGCTCTGCGGGCGCGTCGCCGCGCACCAGGGCACTGCCCCGGCAAGCGCCCAGCAGGCAGGCCCCTTGGCGGCCGTCCAGCAACTGGTCCTGCCGGCCACCGACCTTAAGGCGGAACTAAAGGCCGACGCAGCGGAAACGCGTCCGGGCCCGCTTCGATTCGCCGTGCCCAGAAAGGTCAACGTGTCGCCTGCCACTCACGGCACCTGGGAACAATTGCCCAACGGGCGCCTCTGGCGCTTGCGAATTCTCTCCGCCGGCGCCACTGACTTGAACGTCGGGTTCACAACCTATTGGCTCCCGGAGGGGGCGACCCTTTACCTGATGTCGGAGAGCACGGCCTACTACCAGGGGCCCTACACCGCGGAGCACAACGCCGAACACGGGCAGCTCTGGACCGCCGTCGTCCCCGGCGAAGCTGCCGTCCTGGAGTTGTTCGTCCCCACGGGTGTCCAGCAGGATCCCACGCTGGTCCTGGGCCAGGTGGGCACTGGTTATCGCGATCTGTTCAAACAGCAAAAGGACCTGTCCGTTCCCAAGGGCGACACCTGCGAGATCGATGTGGTTTGTCCTGTCGCCGCTCCCTGGACCAATGAAATCCGCAGCGTCGCTCTCATCAGCATCGGCGGCATTGGGTTCTGCTCCGGCACGCTCATCATGGATGCCGCCGGGGATTTCCGGCCTTTCCTGCTCACCGCTAATCACTGTGAAATCAGTGCCGTGAATGCCGCGTCCGTGGTCGCGTATTGGAACTATCAGTCGGTCAACTGCGGGCTCCATGGGCTCGGCCTGCCCTCTCTCACCTCGTGGAGTCAGACCACCAGCGGCTCCAGCTTCCGCGCCGCAAAGGCCGACGTCGACTTCTGCCTGATCGAGCTGACCAGGAACCCGAACTCCGCCTACGCCGTTTATTACGCCGGCTGGGACCGCCGGGGAATCGCCACGAACAGCGTTGTTGGGATTCATCATCCGGCGGCCGAAGGCAAATGTATTAGCTTTTCCAGCGGCAACCCAACGACGACCGACAACTGCATCGGCAGCGGTGGCACAAGCACCGGCACTCATTGGCGTGTGCCGTGGGGCAGCCAGGGAGTCACCGAGGGCGGGTCCTCCGGCTCCGGCATTTGGGATACCTCGACCCATAGGCTCGTCGGCACGCTGTCGGGCGGCGCCTCCTATTGCGGCGCCGACCCAACCTCCCTCTGGGATTGCTACGGCAAATTCTCGCTCGCGTGGGCCTCGGGCAATTCCTCCATCGAACGTCTCCTCGACTGGTTGGATCCCTGTAACACCGGGATTATGACCACCACCGGCGCCTACCCTACACCGCACGTGGCCATCACCACAACGGGCGTCTCCCTGGGTTCGGAGGGATGTACTCCAGCTAACGGTGTCGTCGATCCCGGTGAGACCGTAACCGTCAACGTCACCCTCAAGAACGTTGGCACACTGGCTGCCGCCAATGCCATCGCCACTTTGCAGTCGGGCTCGGGCGTGGTCGCTCCCAGCGCACCCCAGGTCTACGGGCCGCTCGCCGTAAATGGCACGCCGGTGTCCCGCCAGTTCTCTTTCACCGCGAGCGGAAATTGCGGCGACACTATCACCCCCATTCTTTCAGTTCAGGACGGCGCCAGCAATTACTGCACGAGTTTCAGCCTCCTGCTGGGCCAGCTCACGATAGGGTTGGCGGAAAATTTCGACACCACCGCTATCTACACGCTTCCCGCCGGGTGGACGGAATCGTCGCCGGCTACCTGGATTGTAATAAGCGGCACCGCTGATACGCAACCCAATGCTATTTACTGCAATGAACCCCCGAATATCAGCGACCGGCGGCTCTTTTCTCCCGTATTCCCCGTCACGAGTCAAAACGCGCAACTTTCGTTCCGTCATAATTATGACACGGAACTCGATTTCGACGGTTGCGTGTTGGAGATCTCGATCGGCGGCGGGGCGTTCACTGACATTCAGGCAGCGGGCGGCTGGTTCCTCGCAGGCGGATATGACACTACTATCGCGACGGGTTTCAACAGTCCCATCGCGGGCAGGCAGGCTTGGAGTGGCAACTCCGGCGGCTTCATAACCACCACGGCCGTTCTCCCGCCAGGCGCCGCTGGACAGAATGTTCAATTGAGTTGGCGGCTTGCCAGCGACATGGACACAGGCGGCACCGGCTGGTATGTGGATACGGTTTCCATCGCCAGCGGTTACAAGTGCTGCGCGGGATCCGCCGCCCCACCCACACTCAGCGGCGTGACGCTTGCCGGCGCACAGTTCAAGTTCACCGTGACCGGCACAACCGGCTCGCGATACGCTGTCCAGACCTCGACTGACCTTGTCCATTGGGCGCCCGTCCAGACCAACGCCTCCCCGTTTACCTTCACTCTGGCTAACCCCGGCTCGCTTCCGAACCGATTCTACCGCGCCGTCTCTACACCTTAGCTAATCCCGCAGGCCAGGCATCTTGCCTGTCTCCATCTCTTTGGCTCGGGTATCAGTGCCCGGCGTAACGCCGCGCAAACCGGAATCGCGCGCCAAACGCCGCCCTACTCTTTTATGAGCGAGACCCGCAAGTTCAGGTCCGACCCGGCCGAAACGGTGATTTCTTTTCGGTAATCCTTGAAACCGGCTCTCTTGACCACAACGACATGGGGCCCTTCCTTGAGCTTCAGTTTGGCGGGCGAGGTTCCCACCAAAGCGCCGTCTACGAAGATTTCGCTGTGCTCATCCTCGGCGTTGACGGTTACCGCGCCGGTTCGAAGGGGATCCGCCGGGACACCGGGCATCGGCGTATTAGCCGGTTTGAACTCGCGCGCGAGCCGTTGGGCCTCTGCAACCTGTTCTTTACTCAACAAGGCCTCCATCTTGGCGAGACTGACACGGATATCGACAGCATGAGCATCGTCCCGAGCTGCCGCCAGCGCAAACCACTTATAGGCTTGGAGCGGATCTTTGGTTACACCGATGCCTTTTTCGTAGCATACCCCGAGCTCGTTTTGCGCCGGCGGGAACCCTCGCTCCGCCGCGTGGCGAATCCACATTAGCGCCTGGTCAATGTCCTTCGACACACCGGCGCCTTCCAGGTAACACTTGCCAACTTGGTACTCGGCATCCCCAGACCCCCGCGCCGCAGCCTTGCGAAACCATTCCACCCCCTCCACTCCATTGGCCGCCACCCCATCGCCCCGAACGCAGCACAGGCCGAAGTCCACCTGGGCTTCCACCAGGTTCTGCTCCGCCGCCCGGCGGAACCACCTTGCGCCCTCCGCTTTGTTCATCTTGACCCCATCACCTCCCGTGTAATCCAGTCCCAGTTGGTGTTGCGCCTCGGCCAGGCCTTGCTCCGCCGCTTTGCGGTGCCACTTCGCGCCTTTCTTCAGATCGCGAGACACGCCGGTCCCGGCAAAATACAAATTCCCCAGCGCCAGTTGCGCAGCCGCATCTCCCTTGTTCGCCCTGGCCTGAGTTTCCTTAAACAGTTTGCGGTCGGCTTCGGACGGCTGTCCCAAGGTCTGCAAAGTCCAGCAGAACGAGAGCACGAGGACCACTCCTATCCAGCGGTTCACCATAGTTTCTGAGGTTATCGGTTCCCCGCCCGTCGGCAAGCCCAGTACGCAAAAAACGCAAAACCCTTTTGGCTCTTTGCGCATTTTCGCGGCGCGCTCGTAATCTACTAACTATGAGTGAGCCATGCATCCGGCGCGCGGACTTCGGTCCGCAGCAACGCACGGAGCCGGTAATTGCTGCGGACCGAAGTCCACGCGCCGCCAAAGTCACAACGGCCACTCTTCACAAATGACTGGGGGCGTATGCATTTCCGCCGTGTCGGCCTCCGTTCGGATTTCGGATTTCACTTGGCCTTGCGCCTCCCGTGCCGCATGCGCATCCTCCCACGTGCCCAATCTCGCGCTGATCCTTGCCCTGACGATGGTGGTCCATTGCCTGGACACCGCGTCGTATGCGTCCCGCATCGCCGGCGCGCGGACCGGCCGCCTTGCCCTCACCGGCGCCTTGTTCAACATCGTCTCGCTCGCAAGCCGCGTCGCTTATACCCTGCAAGCTCCCTTGCTGGGCTCAGCAGTCGATCACCTGGTCCGGGAGGGGAACCTGGGCGGACTCCTGCGCGATTTCCATATTATCATCGGGGCCGCAAGCGCCGGCACCTTGTTGGGGGCAATGCTCATCCCGAGCTTCACCGCCATTTTCAGCCGGGGCGCGCTCGCCTATGAATTCCACGGCTCGTTCTCGGCCCTGCTGATTCATACGCTCTCCCTGCGCGGCTTCAGCCGGATCAGCCAGCATTTCCGCCTCCCAGTGCCGGAGAGCGTGCAGCAAGCCCGGAAATTCAACCTCCCGCGGTCATTCCTGCTGCTCAATATCATCGTCACGGCGGTCTATACAGTCGGCATCAGCTCCACCATCTATGCCAGCGCCCTTGCGCCGCAACTCGCCCGCACGGCAACCACCCTCAGCGGCGTCGTCAACGGCGTCGGAACGCTCTTGCTCGTCATCCTCATCGACCCCGTGTCGGCCTTGATCACCGACCAGGCCCTGCGCGGGAGACGGCCGGTCGCCGAGGTAAGTTACGTCGTGGTTTGGCAGGTCGCCGGCAGATTCATCGGCACTCTCGCCGCCCAAATCCTCTTTTTCCCCGCCGCGATGCTGGTGGTTAGACTTGCCGGTTTGCTGGCCTGATCCGGCTAAGAGCATCTTCGAGACTCAACAGCTCAGCCTTTGCTGCCCGGCGCTCTTTGAACTCGATCTTGCCCTGCTCCACCATGCGCTTGCTGATTGTCAATCGGGCCGGAATGCCGATCAGATCGGCATCGCTGAACTTCTCGCCGGCCCGCGCCAGCCGATCGTCGAACAACACCTCGATGCCCGCTTGCTGGAGTTGTTGATAAATCTCTTCCGCCCGTTTGTTGACCGCCGGGTCCTCCAGGTTCAGCCCGATCAAATGCGCCTCAAACGGCGCGATCTGCGGCGACCAGATGATCCCTTTGTCGTCATGGTTCTGCTCGACCCAGGCGGCGGCCATGCGCGTGACCCCTATCCCGTAGCAACCCATAATGACCGCCTGGGACTTGCCGTTCGCGTCCAGGTACCGACAGTTCATCGCCTCTGAATACTTGGTGCCAAGCTTGAAAATGTGGCCTACCTCAATCCCGCGCGCTTCCTGCAGTTTCCCCTCACACCGGGGACAACCTTCTCCGGCCTTGGCCAGCTTGAAATCCCCTAACTCGGGCAACGCCACGTCCCTTCCGAAATTCACGTTGATGTTGTGGTAATTCGTCCGGTTGGCGCCGCACTCAAAATTGACGCGGTTCCCCACGGAGTGGTCGGCGATGACGCGCACCGCCGCCGGCAAACCGATCGGCCCCGCGTAACCCACCTCCGCCCCCGTTAACTCCTTGATCGTTTCGGCGGACGCCAGCCGCAGCACTTTGCACCCCAGAAAATTGCCCAGCTTGATCTCGTTCACATCGCAATCGCCGCGTACCGCCACCGCCACCACCTGGTCGTCGGCCTGGTAAATGAGAGTCTTGGTCGTTTTCCAGACCGGGATCTTCAGATATTTGGCGAGCGGCTCGACACCGATCAGGCCCTCGCCAAACACGGCTTCCATGGGCCGGACTTCGGCATCCTGGGCAAACTCCTGCAGCCTCGATTGGGCGCGCTCCTGGTTCGCGGCGTAATCGCATTTGTCACAAAAGAGGATCGTGTCCTCGCCCGTGTCGGCCAGCACCATGAACTCCTGACTGCCGCTGCCGCCGATCGCGCCCGGGTCCGCCTCGACCGCGCGATAACGAAACCCGATCCGCTCGCAAATCCGGTGATATGCCCGCCGCATCGCTTCGTAAGACACCTCCAGCCCCGCCTCGTCCGCGTCAAAACTGTAGGCGTCCTTCATCACAAACTCGCGCGCCCGCATCAGCCCGAACCGCGGCCGGATCTCGTCCCGGAATTTTGTCTGGATCTGGAACGCGCACTTCGGCAGGTCCTTGTACGACTTGATTTCGCGCCGGAGAATGTCCGTGATCACTTCTTCGTGCGTCGGTCCCAGGCAGGCCGTCGCTCCGCGCCTGTCCTTGAACGCGAACATGATGCCGTCTACCGCCGTGTATCGTTCCCAACGGTGCGACTCCTCCCACAACTCGCGCGGCTGCAACGCCGGCATCAGCAGCTCGACGCCGCCCGCCGCTTCCATCTCCTCGCGGACGATCTGCGACAGCTTCGCCAGCGTCCGGTGCAGCAGCGGCAGGTAAATATAGACACCGGCCGAAAGCTGTTGAATATATCCGCCCCGCAGCATCAGCGCGTGCGCCGCCGTCTGCGCGTCCTTCGGAATTTCCCGCAACGTCTTGCCCAATAACCTGGATTGCTTCATTTGCGCCGTATCGAGTGCCCGAAACCGCCTCGCGGAGCAAGAACTATCGAGTTAGTTTCGCAAGGCGGACGCTTTTCCCGAGCTGCGAATCCATGCGGCTCGCGGAAGCACGGAAGAAACGGTCATCCCGGGAGATGCCGGACGAAACAAACTAGAGCGAGCGTGATCACCAGCATCAGTCCGCTGGGCATGAAGCTCCTGGTCTGGCTCAGCGGGTTGGCGACGGATCGAAGCGCCGGCGCTTCGGCGCGCGCTAATCCCCGTCCTTTTCCTTCGGCTCCGGAAATACGAACGCTGCCCGGACCGGAGCCGGCATGGGACTGTCCGCGCCGCGCACCGATCGCCACACGACCTCGTTCAGCAGCAGGTCGTCGGCGGCGTCTTCGCGGGCAAAGTTCATCTTGATATTTCCTCCCCACGCCTCCCGCTGGTTCTTCTCCTCCAAGCTCACGTGCGCCGGCAGCGCTTGGTACGGCCGCAAATCCGCCGCCGCCTGGAAAGAGTTATACATCGGCCGCGCCGCGGCATCGAACTGGCTCATCGGCTGGAGCCCAAGGATCAGCTCCATCGTCCGCAGCATACTCGCGGTAGAATACATGCTGGAATCGACAAACCGCCGTTTCGTGTACGGGCTGACGACGAATGCGGTCGTCCGGTGCGCATCCACGTGATCGGGCCCATTCTGCGCGTCGTCTTCCACGACAAAAATGGCGGTCTGCGCCCAGAACTTCGAATGGCTGACCGCCTCGACGATCCGGCCAAGCGCCAGGTCGTTATCACCCACGTAAGCTGTCGGTGTCGGCATGCCAGGGGTAGTGCCATGCGTGTGATCATTCGGCAGCCGAAGAATTTGCAGGCGGGGCATCTCTCCCTCCGCTTCGAAGTTCTTCAACTCGGAAATGAACCGGTCGGCCCTTTTCTGGTCCGGGTAGCCCAAGTCGAATCCCTGGTACCACGGGTCGAAGTGGCCCTCGAGGGTCTTCATTTTTGTCCGCGCCGGCTGGTTTGGCCGGATCGGATTGGCGACAAACTCCCCATAGCTGCGGTAGCTCACGCCCGCTTGCCGGGCCTTGTCCCACAAATAACCTCCCGCCGGGTAAGCCACGGGAAAATTGCCCTCGCTGGGATATGGAAATTTGCCCGAGCTATTATGGCCGTAGGAAAGCGGCCACGACTTTTCCACAAAATCAGTCGCATAAGCCCCCATGCTCCACTCGTGGCCGTCCGCGCTCACCTCGCTCTCGACATAGAAATTGTCCAGGAGCACGAAATCGCGAGCGATCTTGTGTAGGTTCGGTGTCACGCGCTCTGGAAACAAACAAAGAGTTGGATCGCCGTTTCCTTCCCTCATGTCCCCGACCACCTGGTCGTAGGTCCGGTTTTCCTTGATGATGTACAAGCAGTACTTGATGGGGCTCGGGTCACCGACCCGCGGCGGGATCGGGTTGCCCGCCGGCCACCGCGCGCCAACCTCGCCGCCGCGTCTCAGCGGGCTGCACTGGTACGCCTGGGCCGTGTACGCCGCCAACTGCCGCTCGAGTTCCTTTCGCGCCGGAAGATCGATGATGCTCAAGGTCCCGCGCAGCAGCCCCGCGATGTATTGCACCGTCCGATTCGCCGCGTCCTTCGGGACCGGCGCCGGCTGTGGCCCCTGCGGATTAGCCATCGGCCGAACGCCCTTGCCGTTGGCCACCAGCAGCCTCTTCCCGTCTGGCGTCACGCGCACCGAGGTGGGATACCACCCTACGGGAATGAAACCCAGCGAGCGGCTTTTGCCTGGTGTCCTGACATCGAAAACGGCGAGCAGGTTATTGTCTGCGTTCGCGACAAACAGCGTCTGATCATCCGGCGAAAGCGCCAGGCTATTGGGTGTCGAACCGGGCTGCGAGTCGGGGTAGAGCGCCGCCCAAATCGTTTCCACGCCCTTGCCGGCGTCGGTGTCATACACAGACACTGTGTTGCGCGCGGCGTTGGCAATGAACAGAAACCTCCCGTTCCGTGTCAGCATCATCTCGCACGGATGTTCCTGAGTTGGCCAGCGCGCGAGAATCTGGCCCGACTTCAGGTCCATAACTGCCACCGCGGCTTGTGCCCACAGGCTCACATAAAGCCTCTGCCGGCTCTCATCCACCCGGCACGCATACGGATACGGCTCTGTCGCACTGGCGGCGTATAAGAGCGCCTCCGCCCGTTTGTCGGCCGCCGCCGTGTCGAAATCCGGCGATGGAATGATCGGGCCTGGACTGGCGCCGGTCCCGTTCGTACCAAGCAGAAAATCGCTCACCCGCGGCTCCGCTCCCAGCTCCACTTTGCTCACGCGGTGTCCCCGCACATTCGCCGCCCACAGAGTGCGGCCGGCCTTGTCCAAAGCCAGTCCCGCCGGCACGCCGCATTCTTTTGCGTCCCGGAGTCTGATGGTCTGATGGTTGGTGAGGCTGCCATCGCGAAACTCGAAAGAATGGACAACCTCGTTCCCCGCGCCGCTGCAAAAGACCCGCTTGCCGTCCGGCGAAAACTCCAGCCCGTAAAATGCCTCGTTCAAACCCGTGCGCGATACCACTGCGGCGGTGGTCACATCTATAACCATGATTTGGTGCGCGCCGTAACCGGCATGCAGCACCGCGGCAAACCGGCCCGCGGGATGGACCGCTATGTTCACCGGAAAATCGCCCAAATCCACTTCCCGTCCCGCCGGCCTCAACGACCATTGGTTCGGCAGCAGTACCGAACCATCAGGTTTGTTACCCGGCCAACTCACCTCCGGCTTGCCACCGACCGCTGCCGTCCCGGGCGGACCGCCTCCCCCGGACCGGTTTGGCGCACAGCCTGTGCCCGCGATCAAACCCACGGACAGCATCACCAGTGTCTTCACTCTCATAAATGCGTCGTTTTCAACTCTGGTCAGCCTTGGCTGTTCAAGGTGCGAGCCCCGGAGCGTAATACCAGCGAACCGATCGCCGCTTACGTTGTCTATGGGCTTGAACAGACTCTGTCAAAACAATTAGCAGTAACCAAATAGCCGTGACCCTGATTCCGCTACAGGACAGTCATCAAAACCCCAGGAAGGCGGCTCGTAGGAAGCGGCGCGCGGACTTCAGTCCGCAGCAACACTCGTCAACAGGGTGCGTGTCGTTCCGAGCACAACAGCCGGTCGGAGCTTACTGCGGACTGAAGTCCGCGCGCCGGCCGTCGGCAAGGTTGCCAACCGCCTTGGTTTTGGACACGGTTTTTTAACAGCAGTGCACCCTTGCGAAACGTGAAACCTCAGGCCGGTATAGCGTGTATATGAATAAACGCTGGAAAAAGCCGAACCGGAAGGCGAGAATGCTAACGTAAGGGCACGTACATGAGATTTCTGATATTTATCGTCGCTTGGGCCATATTGCTGTTGCTGTGCTGGCCGCTGGCGTTACTGATCCTGGTGGTGGCACCGGTTCTCTGGCTGCTGTCGCTGCCGTTCCGCCTGCTGGGAATCTGCGTCGAGGCCACGTTCGCTTTGGTGCGGGCGTTACTATTCCTGCCTTCCCGGCTTCTCGGAGCAAAGACCAGGGCGTGATGGGTCAGTGAAATGTCCGGCGTGCGCCCGTCCTTGAGCGCAGCAACCTCCGGTCTGCCAACGGGCCGGGCCTATCTCCACGGGTTCCTCTCTTCGCCGGTGCTGCGCCCGGGGATGGGCGCGCCCTGCCAGCCCCACACCAGCGCCTGAATCCTCTCTTGCGAAACCGGAATTCCACAGTTACAAATGGACTGCAGGCTGTGGCGGCAAACCAGCCCGGCAAAATAAAAACCGCGATGGATTTAACACACTTTGATGTCTTCGGCACCCGTTTGCGCGAGTCTATGATCGCGCACTCCTGGAAACCCGGCTCCTCGAGCGATTCCGACGATGCCTTCAACGAATTAGCGCTGGTTTTATTCGAGCTGCAATTCACCAGTTGCCCGTCCTATCGCAGCTTCTGCGCGGCTCGCGGGGCTTTCCCCGGCAGGATAGGGAGCTGGACCGACATCCCAGCCGTGCCAGCAGCGGCTTTTAAGGAACTGGACCTATCCTGCCTGCCGCCAGCAGACCGCACCACGGTTTTTCATTCTAGCGGCACGTCCGAACATCGGCCCAGCCGGCACTGCCACAATGCCGACTCGCTGAGCATCTACGAAAGTTTTCTCCTGCCCTGGTTTCAGGTCCATTTTTTCCCCGGTTCCGACCTCCTTTCGCCTCCGTCCTCGGCCGGGGATCGCCCGGAACACGCCAGGTGGGATTTGGCAATCCTCACTCCGCGCCGTGCCCAGGCCCCGCATTCCTCGCTCGTCTACATGTTCGATACGATCCGGCGCGCGGTCGGGTTGGAAGA